>JAGPGT010000284.1 GCA_018055905.1 Phycisphaerae bacterium | reverse complement strand
GGACTGATCAACAACGGATTGCCCGCGAACGCCGAGACCGCGCTGTAGGGCGAATGTCCCTTCAGCGCCGTCGTTCGATTCAACGGCAAGACTTGCCAATAGTTTTGCCCGGCGGCCTGGAGGAACTCGGCGAACCGGTATGCCTCCGGCCCGAAGTCGCCGATACCGTACTTCGAAGGCAAGGAGGTGATGTGCATCAGGATGCCGCTGGATCGTCGTCTTAACATTTGTTGTTTTCTATTTGCTACTCTTTCCTTGTGGCCGCCGCTCGAGAGGAACCGTATACCCACAACCGCAAGTTCCAAATCATAAATCGTCAATCCCTCACGGGATCGCCAGCCCGAGCCGCTGGGCGAGGTGCCCGAAATGTTCGACCCAACTGGCCGCTTTCTGGTCCGCGGCGGCCGCGCGTTTCTTCATCTCAGGATACTTGTGCTTGGCGATCGTGAAGAACACATTCTGCGCGTGTTGCAAATCCATATCCGGCGTGAGTCCCCGCAGAATCTCCAGACCTTTTTCGATGGACCACAACAAGTCGATATCCTCCGGACAACTCTCCCAAATGCTCGCCATGTTGTTGATCTTGTGGCTGCCCTCGAAGCTCAACCGCTCCCGATCCAGGGTCAGCGACAACCGCTCGGCCTCCTCGGCCAGGTCGCGCAGACGGTTCAAGTCGATGCGATCCGCCTGGATCGCGCTGCAGATGTCCTCGTTCAGGATGAACTCCGCCGGCGCCGAGAGGGCTTTGGGCAAAGGCATGTTCATGTTGCGGATCATCGCCATGATCGCATAATTATGCTCATAAATATGGCGGAACGAACTTTCGATCTCCTCCCACGTGCTCTCCAGAAGCCCGTTGAGAATCTGACGTTGCTGGTCCTTGAACAGGTGGGTCAGCGAATAATTCTTGCTGTCGAACGCCACGTTCATCAGACGCATGACCTCATTGCTGTCGCCCTTCTTGAAGGCCCGGACCAGTTCCTGGCGGATCCGATAGAACTGTTCGTCGGGCATGCGGCCCTGAACCGAGGCGAACAAATGATGGTCCCCGAGATACAGAACCGCAGAGTCAACCGCGTACTCTTCGAGCGTGATGTTCGAACGAATTCGGGCGCGATTGGTCGTCAGGACCTGGACACCCGCCTCGACGTGCTCGAAGTCCTCGATCGTCGCGGAATAGCAATAAATATCCCGTTTCTCTTCCGACGACTCCTCAAACACCGAGCTGAGTGCAAAGTGCGCCCCGACGCGGTGCAGATCAACCCTCGCCGGCTCGACGTACGCCTCATAAACCTCTTTGCCGTTGGCGTAGGGACGTCGGTTTGTCGGCGCGTTCATCAGCATATTCTTGAAATCAGGCTCCAAATTCCAGTTCTGGACCTCGTGACACAGCTGCATCGCCCTTGCGGCGTACATCATCACCTGAACGGTTTCGATGCCTGAGATGTTGTCGAAAAACCAGCCGCAACTGGTGTACATGAGCATCGCGTTGCGCTGCATTTCGAGCAATTTCAGAAAAGTCACCTTGTCGTGATGCGCCAGCGTCTTGCCCGCAGTCTGAGCCATAAAGGCATTGACGTTTTTCAAGGAACGGTCGTTAACCACCCGAATGTAGTCGTTGCGGACCTTCCACGGATCGGCGCAGTAAGCGGCCATGCGGTCCTGGAAGACGCCGGCGATCCGATCACGAAGCCAATCCAGGGCCTCCCGCAACGGCGCCCGCCACTGCTGCTGGCCGGATCGAGACTGGTCGGCCGCACAGCCGCAGTTGCTCTTCCATCGCTCGACGCCGTGCACGCAGCTCCAGGAGCTGTTCTCCCAGATCTCCACTTCGTGGTCGGGCGGGTACTTCTCCAGATACTCGCCGTAGATCGTGATCTTGGCGAGGTTGTTCGCGGCGATGTGGTGCAGACAGTAGGCCAGCGCCATGTCGCCATGATGGTGATGGTGACCGAAAGACTCGCCGTCGGTGGCCACGTGCACCAGACGAGCCGGTTGCTCGCCGTCGTTGGGAAACGAATTGGCCATCCTCAAGGCGAAATTCTCCCCGCTGTGGAGAAGCCCCCCGTAGGCGATGCCGTGCGAGACCGGCCCATTGTAAAAGAAAATCGCGATCTGTCGGCCGGAAGGCAGATTACACAAATACGGCACACTCGTGTCAAGGTCGCCTTCATTGACGTCCCGCCAGCGACGCGCCCCGCTGAGTCGACGGGTCCGTTTGGCCTGGCGAGGGGCCAGGATGGTGAACTTGATCCCATGGTCGACCAGGACTTCGAGAGAGGGCAGGTCCACCGCCGTCTCAGGCAGCCACATCCCTTCCGGTTCCCGTTGGAACCGCATCTTGAAGTCCTCAATGCCCCAGATCACTTGGGTATGCTTGTCATTGGTATTGGCCAGAGGCAAAACCATGTGGTTGTATGCCTGGGCGATCGCACAACCGTGGCCGGAGAACTTCTCACGGCTTCGCCGGTCGGCATCCTGAACCATTTCATAAACGTCGGGCGCGTGGGACTCCAGCCAGTACATGAGCGTCGGGCCGAAGTCGAAACTGATGCTCTCGTAATTACTGACGATGTCGATGATCCTCTTGTCGGGTCCGAGAATCCTCGACGCGGCGTTCTGCCGGTAGCATTCCTCCGTGATTCTCGCGTTCCAATCGTGATAGGGGTAGGCCGAGTCTTGCAGCTCGACATACTCAAGCCACGGATTTTCCCTCGGCGGTTGATAAAAATGTCCGTGTATACAAACGTATTTTTCCATCCAGCAACCTTTCTATCCTGCTCGGCACACGCTGGGTGATTGCCAATCTTGTCCGAATACGGAAAGGGTGATGATATAACAACCCGCGGCAGGATGCAACCAGACGTCCGAATTTCTGGCCGTCGCCGCGTAACGGCGAAAACTCGCGAAGGCGAGCGCCGCCTCCCGGGCGTTTCAGAGTCCCCTCTTCCCGAAATTCCGGGGGAATCCTCCAGGCCGAACCCAAGGGGTTACTCCGGCGCGCCGAGGATCCGCAGAGACTCCTCGAGGACCGGCAGCGCCTTGGTCTGAACGACCGGGTTGCTCGCATCGCCCGTGACCTCCATGCGAACGACCGCCCCGCCCAAACCTTCCGTCAGAGCCTGGAACACCGAAGGTTCAGCGGCCGCCAACCGCTGCCCCCGAGCCGTCAACATCAGGTGCAACCGGCCGTCGGAAAGGGCCATCGTTCCCGATCCGGTAAACGCGACGTTTCGTCCGGACATGTCGAGCTTGCGAATCAGCAGCATGTCCTGCCGAAGGTAGGAATCGATGAGCATCCGATCGAACGTATAGTCCGTCGGCTCGTTGAGACTGAGCACCGACAACAGGTTGCGCAGCGGCGATACCTTGCCCACCCGCATCTTCTCGATATTCACCAGGCAGATGCCGCGTTGCGAAGCAAGATCCCCGGCCCGGCCCCCCAGACTCAACGAGGCGTTCATCACGCCTCCGCTGTAAGGCGCCTCGGCCGTGGCGACCGCTTTTCCCTCGCGGAGAAACTCCTGAACGTCCACCCGGCTCAAGATCGCCTGGATCACGTACTCGATACGGCCGGTCTCGGCTCGTGCCATTCGCAGGCTGCCCAGAACTTTTCCCCGATAACAATCGCCCAACAGATCGGCGATCTCCCACGCCTTCGAAACCGGGTCGTAAACAGCCTCCGCTGTCGCGTGAGAAATCGTGCGGCCCTTGATCACAAGGCGACCGTCGGCCAAGGCGGCCCGTCCCCGCGACAATCCGTTTTCCGTATCATACGCGCTCTCGACCTCCACATCGCCGGCCAACTCCACCGTTCTTCCGGCTACTCGCAATTCACAGGCATGGAGGGCTGCCCGGCCTGTGATCTCCACCCGCATCCCGCCGGAAGAGA
>JAGPGT010000283.1 GCA_018055905.1 Phycisphaerae bacterium | reverse complement strand
CTGCTGCGAAGGGTTTGGGGATGAGTTCGAGTTGCGCCGGGTCAAAGTCCCGGATCACGCTCTGTTTTCACAGGGTCTTGTAATCCCGCCTTGGGGGTATATAATCAACGTTTACGCTAAACCTTTGGAGACAATTTGTTATGGCAAAATTGACGAAGCTCGACGATATCGTATCCCTGTGCAAGCGGCGTGGGTTCATTTTTCAGTCCAGTGAGATCTACGGGGGGCTGGCGAGTTGCTACGACTATGGCCCCCTGGGCGTCGAGCTCAAGAACAACGTCAAGAAAGCCTGGTGGAAAAGCGTCGTCCAGATGCGCGACGACGTGGTCGGTCTGGATTGCAGTATCCTGATGCACCCGCTGATCTGGAAGGCCTCGGGACATGCGGACAAGTTTGCCGATCTCGTCTCCGTGTGCAAGAAGTGCAACACGAGAAGCCGCGTGGATCATCTCAAGGAGAAAGAAGCCAACGGCAGGAAGGCTCAGGAGCACACCGAACATGTGAATGTTGAGACGATCGAAGCGAAACCGCACAATCTGAAGAACAAGGTCTGTCCGGCCTGTGGGGCCGTCGGCCAGTTCACCGATCCCATGCCGTTTAAGCTCATGTTCGAGACGCAGATGGGCGCCAACGCCGACGATTCGATGGTCTTATACCTTCGGCCCGAGACTGCCCAGGGGATCTTTGCCAACTTTCGTAACGTGTTGGACAGCACGCGAGTGAAGGTACCGTTCGGCATTGCCCAGATTGGCAAGAGCTTCCGCAACGAGGTGACGACAAAGGCGTTCATTTTTCGCACCCGCGAGTTCGAGCAGGCGGAGTTGGAGTTTTTCTGCGAGCCCGGGACGGACGAACAGTGGTACGAGCACTGGAAGGAGCAACGCTGCAACTGGTATCTGAACTTGGGCATCAAGAAGGAGAACCTGCGATTCCGCGACCATGAGAAGGATGAACTGGCCCACTACGCCAAGGCGTGCGTGGATGTCGAGTACCGCTTCCCGTTCGGCAGCGGCGACTGGCAGGAGCTCGAAGGCATCGCCAACCGGACGGATTTCGACTTGCGCCAGCATCAGCGGGGCATACGGACCGTCACCAGGTGGCAAGAGAGCGGCCGGGACCTGATGAAGGTCAAGCTGGCGGAGGAGGCCGAGGATTATCAGTCCGGTCCACTGTCCTTCTTCGACGAAGACAAAAAGACTCGGTATGTTCCGTACGTGATCGAACCCAGTGCCGGCATGGATCGCAGCACGCTGGCCTTCCTGGTCGACGCCTATGATGAGGAGGAGGTCCGCGGCGAGACGCGCAATGTTCTCCGCTTCCACCCGGCCTTGGCTCCGACCAAGGTCGCGATCTTCCCGCTGGTCAAAAAGGAGGGGATGCCGGAGATCGCCCGCAACCTCTACGATGATTTGAAGAAGTACATGACTTGTTTCTATGACGAAAAGGGCGCCGTCGGTCGGCGGTATCGGCGCCAGGACGAGGCAGGCACGCCGTATTGCATTACCGTCGACGGTGACACGCTCAAGGATCACACCGTCACCGTCCGTGACCGCGACAGCATGGAGCAAGTCCGAATCTCGATCGATCAGATCAAGACCTACCTGCGAGATAAGCTGGATATGTAGAGGGCAACTTGCAGAGACTGGAGTTCGAAGCGATGATCATTGACCGACTCGCAAACGGGCAGATGTACGAAAGGATCCACCGGCGGTTTCAGAAGGCCTTCGTCGTGCTGAGGGACCCGGCAATTGGGCAGAAACCTGATGGTCGGTATCCCGTCGATGGCGACGATCTGTTCTACATCGTCCAACATTATACGACTAAGCCGATCGATCAGGGTCGGTTCGAGTCGCATCGGAAGTACATCGACATCCAAGTTCTACTCACGGGTGAGGAGACTCTGGCCTGGTCGCCCATCCAAGGACTGGAGGTCGTCGAGCCTTATGACGAGGCCAAGGACATCATGTTCTACCGCGTGGGCACGATTTCCGCCCAGACGAGGCTGGAGCCGGGCCTTTTTTGCCTCTTGTACCCCCACGACGCCCATCTCCCCTCGTGCCAAGTCGCCTGCCCCTCTTCCGTCCACAAAGTGGTCTTCAAGGTCCGGGTGTAGGACGGCGCGAGCGTAGGGAGGCTGTCCTACCGGCAGTTGCAGAAAAGGGGGCCACTCCGGCCTGAGGGCAGGCGCTATCCAGCCACGCCGGCCTTCGCGATTTGGAGGAATCATCCGGGACCCGACAACGCCCCAGATCGCGAACAAGACCCATAGCCAAAAACTCCCAGCGCGACTTCGCTGCGTTGTCTGTCGACTCCCGCTGTGGAGAATGAGACCTTCGTGTACCTTTCTTACACCTCGTTGTTGTTCCGGGGGCCCTATGCCCCTGTTTATCTACACAAGGTGGCCCTTTACGTACCTTGTCTCGAAACGGGCAATCGCTTTTGAGCAATCATTTGACAGGCAAAAGAAAGGGACGTACGTTAACTTCGTTGTCCTTATGTCGGTTGACCGAATCGCGAAATAGACACTTTATAAATCTATTGTCTCGCCAATCGAAGGTTCGTCTTTCAAAGGAGGCCTGCCATGGAGCGTTCATCGCACATCTGCCTGGTGATCGCGATCCTCTCGTTGGTGTCAGTCTCGGTCGGGGCCGGCGCGGTCCGACTCAAGTCGATTGAGCTGTGCACCGCCGTTGCCGGAGACGGTTTCACGGCCGTGAATGTGAGGGAAGAATTCGACGCGGATACCGCGGTGATTCACGGCGTCGCGAAAGTGGAGGGGGGGGCGGGCAACTACCGACTGGACGTCTACGCCGACGGTCAACTGCTCGGCTCGAAACGCTTCTCGGTTTCCCCGTCGACTGGGGGCGAGATCACTCAGGAACCAGCCGACGCCCCCGCGCAAGACAAGCCGACCCAGGCTCCGGCAGTCAAGGCAGGACGGACCCGGTCCCATCCGGCGGGATTTTCGTTCTGGTATCCGGCATCGTGGAACATCACCGAGCAGGACGGAATGCTGCAGCTTGTTCCCGCCGGGGCCGCAGAGAGTCGCGAGGGTCCGCTCGAACTGTACTTTCTGGCGACGGAGGACATCTCGGGTCAGGACCTTCAGGGCCCGACAGATGAAAGCGTCATCGAGTACCTGGACGAACAGGTCAAGAGCCTTTCACCCGTCCTGGCGTATACGCGACAGCCCTCCGCCATCCAAACGGACGCCGGGAAGGGGGCGGTGTTGGTTTGGCAGGCGACCGCTCCTGACGGCCGCAGGATCATGGCACGCGTGTTCGTGGTTTTCGTTCGCCGGACCGCGGTCATGCTGATCGCCATGGGTCTTCAGGAACGGATCGACGCACGAAACACCGACCTCCAGGATCTGTTCAAGTCCATCACGACCGGCCAGGCCAAGCCGCCTGTCAGCACGGCGACGCCGACCGTCCGGCCACCGGAATCCGCGTCGCCTGCGCCGGTGGTTCCCGCCGTGAAGCCGGAGGGACCTGACGCCGGTGAGCAACTGCGGGCACTGGAAGCCGCCAGGCAAGCGGGGATCCTGACCGAACAGGAATACGCGGCCAAGAAGAAGGAGATCGAGGCTCGACAGGCACAGTCCGTCGATCCGGCGGTTCGTCAGAAGCTGGAGGCCCTCGAATCCGCGTTTCGCGTCGGCATCTTGAGTGAGGAAGAGTACAACCGCAAGAAGGGCCAGCTCCTGGGGGCGCCTGCGGGGGAGGCAGCGGCGCAAGGCTCGCCGACACCTGGCGAAAGCGTGTCGCCCAAAGCGGGCGGCAAGACCTATCGGCATGCCATCGGCTTCACCTTCTGGTACCCTGGCGATTGGACGGTGAAGGAGCATGAGGAGATGCTCCAACTGATCCCGTCGAACCCGAGCACGACCGCCAACGGCGACCCGA
>JAGPGT010000282.1 GCA_018055905.1 Phycisphaerae bacterium | reverse complement strand
GTCCTCATTGCCTTGACGAGGATAATGCTGAGGAGCGAAACAGGGCGGCTAGATCTTGGTATTTCTTCGCTTCGTCCTTCCGGCCGGCCTGGTCGTGGATCGCTCCCAGGAGCAGATGCGCCTCGACGAGATCGGGCTTGAGGGCCACCGCCCGTGTCAGGTGCTCGACGGCCTTGTCCCATTCCTTGAGCCGGACCGACTGGATGCCGATGCCGACGTGAGCGAAGGGGCTGTAGGGGTCGAGTTCTGCTGCCCTCGTAAACCACTTCCTCGCCTCGACTGGCATTTTCTGCTTGGCGTAGTAGTTCCCCATGTTCGTCACCGCCAAGACCGAGTCGGGCGCCAGCGACAGGGCCTTGTCCAGGTGGCGTTTCATTGCAGGCAGGTCCTCCCGCTGCGACGCGGCGGCCGCCTGATTCACCAAGACATCCAGGTTTTTCGGATCGATCCGACCGAGTTCCTCATAGATGGCTGTGGCCTCCGGCAGATTCCCACTCTCGGCGCAACGAGCCCCCAGAAACAGCAAAGCGTCCTTGTAGGACATTCGGTCCGGCGTCTGCTTCGATGTGAGTACCTTAACCGCCTCGCCTCTGGCACCACCCTGCGTCAGCGTCTGAGCCAACGCACATCGAATTCGCATGTCGTAGGGCTTGGCGTCGATCGCATTACGATACACGTCCACAGCATCGCGAGGCCGGCCGGTCTCCATCAGCGCCTGGCCTCGGCGGAGGATCAGGTACGTGTCGAGAGGCCGATGCCGGATGGCGTCCTCAATGGCCGCGAGATCATGCGGCCCCATGACCCGGCGTAAACGAACCAATTCTTCCCGCAAATCCGCCAGCTCGGCGTCATGGTCGAGTTGCTCGGCAAACGGCGCAATCGTTTTGCGACGGTACATCTCCATGGCCAGCCGATACTGTTCGCGGGCGTCATACAGCAACCGCGTGCGGCACAGGTCAAGCAGTTGGTCTTCGGACCTCGTGGGCTCGGTCAGTCCGGCCCTGGGCATCATGGCTCGGATCTGCGCCATCGCAGCCACAGCCGCCAGGAAGTTGCCGCGAAAATCGAGATGTACGTGATCGACGAACACGCTCGCAGGGCAGGTCGCATCCAAATCCAGGAATCGAACGCCTTTGGCCGACCACGCATAGGCGGTGTCGCGAATCACGCGCAGGATCGAGCTGTCGGCGCGAAATCGCAGCACGTCCCGATCGCGGGCTTCGACGAAGGCACGGCGGGCCTCGTCCGTCCTGCCCAGAGCCGCCAGGCATCGTCCCATACAGAAACTGAGGTCCGCGTACGCATCATCGATCTGACGAGCCTTCTCGTAGGCCGCCAACGCTGCGGCGTAGTCTCCCTTCTGTTCCAGGCCTCTGCCCTCCTGAAATGCCTGATCCCACTGAGCAAGACTCTCCGCCGTCAGGCCTGCCTTGTGCTCCGAACCGAAGGGGGCGCAGGACTGGATGTTGATCGGAACCGTGCACAGGAGAACGCCGGCCCGACAACTCTGTGCGGTCTCGATGATGTCGTCGAGGTTGTCGCGGAAGTGTCGGTAGCAATCCTGGAGCCTCGGGTCGTCCGCCGCAATCCGACTGGTCAGAAAGCTCTCCATGCCCTGCCACTTGCTCTGGTCCGCCCCGTGAACGCCGAGCGATTGGCTGACGTCCTTCAGAAGCCGCCCGACGCGTGTCTGCTTCTTGGCCGTGATGCAGGCGTTGATGAACCCGCGGCTCGCATACAGCGACGCCGGCAATGTGGGCGGGCCATAGGGGCCGATCACCTCGTTGTTGCCCATGAACACGACAAACAGGTCCGGCTCGTGCGCAGCGCAGTCCTGCGCGATCCGCCGGGCGACGTGCGAATTCATCGCGGTCACCGCGGCGTTGATCACCTCGAACGACGTCCCGGCCGCGTGCTCGTTCAGCAGCACCTCCAACTGGCGGCAAAATCCGTATGCCGGCTCCGGGTCGCCATACGCGGCCGAACTGCCCAGCACGAAGATCCGGACCTTCGACGGCTCCTTCGGTTCCAGGACGCACGGCTCCGGCGCCCTGGACAGAGTCTTGGGAACGAAGTGCTCGCAATAGTGCTGATTGACTAGATACACCCTCCGGCCGCCAACTTTCCACGGAATGAAGAAGCCCTTGGGATAGCCGTACCCGGTCAGCGAGAGCGCCAGTTCCGCGAGAAGAAGAAACAGGACCGGACTGAGAATCATCGCCAGGAGACGCTTCCACAGCGCCGGCTTGCCCGCCGGGGCCGGCTGCTCTTTGTCGCTGCGTGACTTGCGTTGAGTTCTCATGTCACCTGCGGTTCGGGATTATTGATTCTGGGGGTTCACGTCGTTGCCTTCAGGCAAGACCTTGACGCCGCCTGGACTTTCGTCAAGGGCCGAGAGACCCATGCCTCGAATCTCCGGGAGCGTGCTGCCGATGATGCCCTGAAGGTCGCCATAGAGACCGGTGGTGTTCAGCAACACACGTTCGAGCTGCTTGGCTCGTTTGTTCCACTGGGTCTGGAAGACCTGCTTTTCTCGTTCCAGATCCTGTCGCATCGTCACAAACGCCTCGACAATGCCGGAGACGCGATTACAAAACTCCTGGCCGGTCAGGTAGTTATAGACCAGTTCCATTTTGCCGTGCTGGCCGTCGAGGGCCCGGCGGCTCTTGGCGACGCCGATCAGGCTCTCACGGAGCATGACCGCCACCGGATGGACGCAGGCCCAACTCGCGACCCATACGCCGTCGACCTGGCCGAAGTGGCGGATGTGCTCGGGCAACTGCTCGCTGACGATCACCGAGCGGGACGCGCCGACCATCCGCAGGTCGTCCCGCAGCTTGGGCAGCCAGTCCTTGGACCAGTGCCTCGTCCGCTTGGATTCCCAGAGGATCAGGCCGCAATCCAGGCCGCTGTCGTCGAAGACCCGCTGAACCACATCGGCGCCACGAACACCCTTCGGTACTGGCTCAATCGCGTCGGTCGGAAAGAGGCCCTTGAGCAACTCCTCCAACGCGATCTCCAGGACCTCGCCCTGCGCCTGTTGCGAGCCCTGCTCGGCCCTGCGTTTGAGATCCTCGATCTGCTTGAGCAGCGTCTGGACCTTCTGCTCGCTCTCCATGAGCTTGAGTTTCTGCTGCTCTTCCATGTCCTTGGCCGCCTGCTCACGAACCGCCTGCAACTGTTCCTGAAGCCTGCGTTCCACTTCCAGATCTACATTGCGGGCCTTCTCCTGGAGCTCTCGCTTCTCTTTGAGGAAGATCAGTTCCTTCGCGGTCGCCTCCTGGACCTTCGCCTGCAACTCCGCAATCACGGCGGCCTTGTCCTTGAGTTCCAGATCCTGTTCTTCACGAAGCCGTTGGCGGATTGCCTGCTCCAACACGGGACGCTCCGCCGCCAACTTGGCCTCCACCTGCTCCTCGACCGCCTGGACCTTCTCCTGGAGTTCCTGCTGTTTCTTCGCCAAGTCCTCCTGCTGTTGTTTGAGCTTCTGGCGGACGAGGCCCAACTCCGTCTCCAGCTCGTCGCGAATACTCGCACGGAGCTGAGTGGAGATCACCTCGGTAATCTCGATCTGCGTTTGGCAATTCGGACAGGTAATGCGGTTGTTCACAGGATCCTCCTGCATTCCTTTACCAGTTTACCACCCTAGGAACCAAGCGGGAATCTGTCAAGCGAATCCGAAGACGCGACGGACTTCGCTCGCAGTCGCGCCGTGAAACGTTGTCTTCGCCTGTTTGAAGTGTGAAGTTTCAAATTTGAAATCAGAGAGTACAAGGCACGCGGTCGGTCGTTCTTCCTTCAAACTTAACACTCCCGCTTGCCCGCTCCCCGCGAACGGTTCATTGGTACAACGTCGGCTTCGTCCGCCAGTCCTCCGTCGGCACGTGGTTGTACTCGACCACGCG
>JAGPGT010000069.1 GCA_018055905.1 Phycisphaerae bacterium | reverse complement strand
GGTCGAGACGGGCTCTCCGTCGACGTAGAGCGTCGCCTTGCCCTGGCTGTCGCGCGTGTAGACGACGTGGGTCGGTTCGGTGCGGACAACGCTTTGACTCGGGACCTCGAAGAAACCGTTGTCGGGCTCGAGTTTCCACCAAGGCAAAGCGGTGAAGAAATCCACGATGTGGCCGTAACCTTCGAGCATGGTCATCGAGTCGTCGCCCCGACCGTTGATCCAACCGCCGCCGGTGTCGGGACCCCAGCCGGTGCCGGTGTCGGCGCGTTCGCCGGTGGTCTGGTAGCCGCCGGCCATGTACATGCCCCAGGCGAGCCGCCGGCGGTTGTCCGCGGAACGGGCCGGGGCCTGGCGACCGCCACCCCAGGTGGGGTAATGGTCCTCATAGCCGTATTCCTCATTGATCTGCGGCATGGGCCGTCCGATCCTCTGCTGCTCGACGCGGTTGTTGAGCATGAACCGATAGCCGCCGCTTTCATCCCAACTCTGGTACATGGCAAAGTCCGCCCACTCGGAGGCGCGGAACGGGAACTGGCCGTGGCCATGAACCGAGGTCACGTGATCGTACGGATCGCACTGCTTGAGGAAGGCCCCCATCTTGTCGGTCCATTCCTCGTTGCGGAACAGGTGGTACTCGTTGGTGACGTCCCACATCACGTTGGAGAACGCCGCGAGTCGGGCGATCGCGTAGCGATAGTACCGCTGCTCATCCTCTCCGCCCATGCGGGCTTTGCCGAACGGGTCCACGCCCGGCCGCGCGCCGTCCACATAGAAGATGATCGAGATGGTCATGTCCCTCTCGCGGGCGTGCCGCAACAGGCGTTCGATCTTCTCCCAGTGCGGCAGGTTGAACCGCGTGACATCGAAGCCGGGGTTCTCGACGCTGTCCGGCCGCTGGGCGACCCAGGGATTCATCAGGAACGAGAACTTTTCCGTTGGAAACACGTTCTCGAACCAGGCGCGTCCGTCCTGGACCCGACCGTTGATGGCCACGCGAAGACGATTGACCTTGAGCCGGGCCAGTCGGTCGATGCTGCCGCGAATCGTCTCGTCGTCCCAGCCGAGCAGCCAATAGGTGGTGGTCCCGTTCCAGAAGAAGTGCTCGCCTGTCCCTTCCCAGAGGAAATGCCAGGGGTGCTCCTTGTCCACGCGGATCAGGCCGCGACGCTTGCGGTCCTGGGCCTTGAACTCTCCGGCGTGCGAAACCTCGTAAGTCCCCTGCCGATATGTCACGGAGTAGCGGTACTCCCCTGCCTGGGTGGGCATGAAGCGGATGCGAAAGACGCTGCCGTCGGCGGAATCGCAGAAGCCATCGACAGGCAGCGGCTGCCCCCCGGCCATGGAGAAGCGGCCCTCCACCCTCGCATCCGTGAACGGATTGCCCACATCCGGCTGATCGATCCTCGCGGTGACTTCCACGAAATCGTAGCACTCCACGCAGTCCGAGGACTGCGTGAAGCTCACGCCCGCGGGCGAGGCGAAAAGGACGGAACTCGTTGCGAACACGATGAGAAGAACTGCAGTGCGTCTCATAATTATCCTATCTCAAGAATCACAGGGTGATCAGTCAACGTCAGCGGGACGGACTGGACGCTCGCCAAGTTCAGGGTCGGCGACGTGCCGATCGTCGGGTCATAGACTCTTCTCGCTGCATGCGTCGTGCCCAGATTCACTGTCACGCTGTCCGAGCCGCCGGCGAACCGCTCGCCCCACACAACCAGCTCGAACGTGCCGTCGCTTTTCTGAAGCAGCAGGTCGTGCACCGTCGCAGGCTGGTTCGGGATGGAGTAGTTGAGAGTCCCGCTCGGCCGGGCCGAACCGCGGTCGGCCAGGATCGTCGTCAGGTTGTGCAGACAGGTCGCGGCCAGTCGCGGGGTGTAGTCGGGTCGGTAGAAGCCGAACGTCTGATTGCCCGCTTCATCCGTGCGGTCCCGCAAGAGGTAGATGCAGGTGTGGCTCCAGCGACGCTTGAACTGGGCCAGGAAGACATCGAGGTACAAGGCGGCCTGCACCCGCTCGGTGACAGAGCCGCCCAGTGTGACGCCGGTCTCGGTGGTCACTCGCGGCAGCGTCAGGAGCTCGTCTTCGGAATACCCCGGATAGTGACGTCGCCAGGTTCGACCGTAGTTGCCGTACAGGCCATCGACCTTGCAGGCCGAGGTTGGGTCGGCGGCAATCCACGTTTGGTTGTCGTGCACGCCGGGCCAGGCGGGATGGGTCATGTAGTTGTGGCAGTTCGCGGCGTCGGCGTATCGCGTGCCGTCCGGCATCAGGCACCCGGCGCCCTCGGGGATCGTCAGGAACTGCAGGCCCACGTTGTCGGTCTGGGCGCCGTTCTCCGAGATGCTCCAGACCGGATACTTCGCCAGGACCGGGTCGGCCTTGACCGCGGCGTACAGGTCCCGCTGGAGCTTGGCGACCGGCAGCCAGGACCGGTCCCTGCCACCCGCTTCGCCCTGATATGTCACGCCCCAGTTGTTGGGCTCGTTGTTGCCCTCCAAAGCAATGAGGGCATCGGCCGCGGCCAACTGCCGCGCGCCGGTCAGGAGCCGGGCGATGTCCACGCCGCCGCTCATGAGCCCGTAGCTGAAGCGAACTCCGGTCTGTTCGTGCAGTTCGATCAGATCGGCGACCGGGATATTGCTTTCATAGCCGACCCGAAACCAGCGAAGCCCCAGATACTTCGCGGCTTCGATCGTATTCTCCAGCTTCTCGCCTCGTCGGGAGATGGCCGAACACGCGCCGAGCGACGCGAGAAACTCGCCGACGCCGACGGCGACCGTCTGCGAGGGTACGCCGCGAACCGGGGCCAGAGGGAGCATTCCTGCAACGCCGGCAGCGGTCCACTGAAGGAACTGTCGGCGAGTCGATGTGGTCATTGGGTTGCCTCCTTATCGAGACGCACACTCGCAAGGGCCTCGGCGACGACCTTGCGTTCTTCGGCATCCAACTGTTCGAAAAGCCGCCTGGATCGAAGATCGAACGAGCGGCGAGGCTGCTGGTCCGGCGTGTTTCGCTGACTCCCGTTGTGCAGGCACCAGCCGGCGGCCCCGCCCGCGACAGCCCCTCGCAAGTCCGTGAGGAAATCCGCGGCCGTCGGCTCCCATCCCTGGTAGCCGCGTCGGAACGGTTCCTGATGATGCAACGGGACCACGCGGCCGATCTCCTTCATCAGGGCCAGGCACTCACGGGTCTTCGCCTCGGTCTGAAGCGGCGACTCGGGACTGCGGGGCCGATGCGGGGTGAGGAAGTCGAGCCCGATCGTCAGCAGCGATTCACGCACGTCTTTGTCGCTGAGGTCGTGCCCGCCGAAGGACGCGGTCACGAGCCGCTGTGGATCAAGCTGCCGCACGCGGTCCCGCAATCGCTTCAGCTCTTGGATGCCGACGTAGCGGTCGTCGCCGACGTCACGCTCGTTGGCGAGATCGAGATACCAGTTGCGATGGGGTTTCAGAGCCGCGACCAGGGTCTCCACCGCGCGAAGATGCGCCTCGTAGTCCGGCAGCACTCCGCTCTTGTTGCGCGTGAGCGTCACATCGACGACGAGCGACCGCCGGTCGCACTCGGCCACGAGCCACTTCAGCCGGCCCAGGAACGGCTCTCGCGGCCGGCCCTGGGCGTCGACGGCCGAGACGTCGTTGTCGAACGCGGTCCACGTGGCCCAGAGCCGCAGCCAGTTGAAGCCGAATCGCTGGATATCGTCGAGGTCGCGGCGGATGAAGTCCTCGCTCGCCCCCAGGCCGCCGTAATAGCTGATGCCGAGTAGAAACGTCGGTTGTCCGTTCAGCGTGAAGCGAGTCCCGTCGACGCCCAGAACGGTCGCGTCTTGGGCCCTCGCCTGGAAAAATGGGACAAGCAGAACCAACGTCGGCAGTATGAACCGTCGCATTTGTCGTCCTCCTGATCTGCAATCCTGGCGTACCGAGCGCCGGGAAGTTTTTCGACGCCGAGTTCGATTGCCTCAGCGCGCCCGGCGATCCAGGGCGATTGTGGCGATGGTGTAGTACTTCTGGCCGTCGAGCAGCGAAGGATCGAGGGCGACGAACACGGGTCGATCCTCCTGCTTCGAATACAGTCTGATCTTCAGGTCGTAGCGACCGTCCGCCAGGTGGTCGGGGACCGCAAGGACGTAGTCCTCGGGGTAGACGGTGTCCTGAGGCTCCGGGAGCCAGCGGCGGTTACCCGCTTCGAACTCGAAGTCGACCGTATCGGGCCCGACCAGCCGGACCTGCAGGGCATAGGGATGATAGGCGGGGGCCACGCCCCGGTTCTCCCAGATCAGCCGAAGCGCGTGCCTGCCGCCGGTGTGAAGCGTTTCGGAAATCTCGACGCGGTGCAGGAAGTACCAGTAGCCGCAGCGGTTCAGCAGTTCGACCGTCAGATCGGGGTTATCCGTGAGCCAGTCACGGGCGTCACCATGGTAGCCGATGTAGGTAGCGCGCAGGGTGGCCAGGGCGCCGCGGAAGAAGTCGGCGCCGCTGCGTCCGTTGCCGAACTTCGCCAGTGAAGAGCCCGGCGCGCCGAGCCAGTTGCCGGCGCGTTTGACGTGTCCGTAGTGCTCCAGTTCCAGAACCGTCGGACGATCCCGCCAGACCTCGGCGAAGTACTCGGGGCTGCGAACCGTCCATGTCCCCGTGTGGGCGGTGATGTACCAGTCCACCAGGATGCTGTCGTCGCGATAGCTGAGGCCTCGCTCAACGATGTAACGGTGCATCCGTTCCCGCTCCTGCTTGTCCGCAATCGCGTAGACGAAGTCGTCCGAGACGACGATCGGCGTCTTCGGGAAGTACTTCAGGTGCAGGTCGATATGCTTCCTGCGGGCTTCGTAGCCGTAGGGTTTGCGACTGCCCGAATGCAGGTGTCCCTCGCCCCAGTCGCCAATGCTGCCCACGTCGATGTAGCGGACCCACGGCTTGCCGTCGTACCGCGCTGCGAAGGCGCGGAGGAAGTTCTCCAGTTTCTCCAGAAAGACCGGGTCGTCGAAGACCGGTTCCCACGGACCGTCGGGCCCGACCTCCTGGCCGTTGCGATAGAATCCGCCCTTGGCCCCGGCCTCCATCACCCACCTCGGCGTGGCGAACTGCTGCTCGATGCGGTCGGTGCTGGTCTCCTTGCAGGAGATGCGAAAGGCGATGCCCAGCCCGTGGCCGACCCATTTGTCGATGATCCGGTCGATCACGTCCCAGTCGAACCGGCCCTCGTTCGGTTCGAGGTATGCCCAGGCGAGCCGCAGGTAGAGATGGTCCATGCCGGGGAATTCCAGGAGATCCGCATCCCGGCCGATCAGGTACTTGTTGACGTGATTGTCCGGGTAGTGGTGATACCAACCCTTGTGCGGATTCTCCAGAGCGATGCGGTCGTTCCATTGCGACCGCAGGTCGATCCGTCGGACCAGGCCCTCAGACGCGCCGGCAAACGCGGTCGTGAACGCGGCCCACAGGCCCAGCATAAGAGCCAGAAGCCGATACTTTGACACCAGATCCATCACACACGGAACTTCGGTTCGATACATCATCATGATCTCCCGTCCTGAGCAAGCGGCCGTTTGAACGAGAATCGAGCGATTCAACGGCTATCCTCCTCGGTACAGGCCCTTTACTTCTGCCGAGCGCCGGGGGCCGGGAAGTTTTTCGACGCGTCGTCGAGGACGAGCACCCAGTCGATCATTTCGCCCTTGTCCGGCGGCAGGAACTCCCGCTCGCCTGTGTTGGCGAATTCGCCGATCGCGGTCGCCTGGCCGTTTCGAGGATTATACCACCAGGCCTTGACCTTCGGGCCTTTGATTGCGTCCATGCGGACCTTGAAGGCCCGGCCGATCGGGGCGTAGACCATCGCGTAGGATCCCTCGGCGTCGCGGGTGGCGACGAAGCGATACCGCCCCGCGCCCGGCACGGAGGTCGGCACGCGGTCGGTGACGATGATCGAGTCGTCGGGCACGCGGGACAGGAACGGGCGAGACTCCATGAGCCAGCGGCCGTACTGCATCTGGCCCGCGCCGGGCTGATCGATCGCCTCGAACCATGGCATCAACGGACCGTTGATCGGACCGCGTCCCGGCTGCCACATCTGCCAGACGGAATGATGGCCGTAGGTGTGACCACAGGCGCCGGTGAATAGGTTCCAGTAGAGCGGACGACGCACGTCGGAGGAGATCGAGTGGCCCAGGTCCTTGGCCCGGAACGAGACCGGATGGTCCTCGTAGATCGGCTCGCCGTCGAGCACCGGCTTGATCGGCTTGAGGTCGTAATCCGCCCGCGTGTTCTGGTAGCCTTCGTTGAACTTGGCGTTGTGCCCGTTTTGACGCATGTTGAAATCGAGCCATTCGTCGTTGTGGAAGTCCTTCGACGAGCCCGACCCGCCGCGAGGGTGGAACGTGATCAGGTGTGCGCCGCCGTCGCCTGTGCGAAGCCCGCGGGCCATGGCGCGGATGATCTCTTTCTGCTCGTCGTTCTCGACGGTGCGGTCGCCGCCGAGGATCCAGATGATGTTCGGAGCGTCCTTGTACCGCTGCCCGAGCCACTGCCCGTAGACTTCCGCGTTCTGCACGGTGAACAACGGCTTGCCGTCTTTCACCTGATCGTGCCAGTACCGCCCCCAAGTCGGCAGGAAGCCGATGTACAGACCGAGCGATTTGGCCTTCTTCACGATGTAATCGACATGATCCCAGTAGTCATTGTTGGGACCGTCCTTGACGTCCGGCCGGGCGGGGTCCAGATCGATCAGCGGCAAATGCCCGTACGGATTTGCGACGTTGTGCCCGTCGACTTCGGCCAGCGCCACAGCCTGGATCACGGTGAAGCCCTTGTCCGCCCGGTTCTGGAGGTACTTGTCCGCCTCCTCGCGATTGAGACGATGGAACAGTTCCCAGGCGGTGTCGCCGAGATAGAAGAACGGCGTGCCGTCCTCATGGACAAGAAATCGCTTGTTCTCGGAGACCTTGAGCCGGCCGTGACGAAAGTCGACCGACGGTTCGCCTGTCGCCGTCTCGGAGACCGTCGCAAACGAAATCACCATCGAGGCGACAAAGCCTAAAATCTTGCAAGAAAAAAGCTTACATGAAATCCCCTGCAACATGGCATCCTCCTGTCAGCACCCTTGTTCAGACTTGTTCATTTGTGCAATTCAAAGCTGGGGGCAATTGTACGGACCCGCAAGACCTCTGTCAAACACAATCGGAGAATGAGGCGTCCGGGTAAAAGACCGCGAAACGGCGACTGAAACTTGTGGTCCGGGTGGAAATCTGGTATAGTACCGCTCTTTCATCGCACCCCCAGCGAGGTTGTCCGGCGGTGGTTCGCCCGCGGAGGATGCGAAGTATTCAATCTATTGAGGAGTCGGCGTCCATGATTGTCTCCATCGAAGATACCCGCAAACAAACCCTCCCGACGATCAAGGAGCTCATCCGGACCGGCACGATCACGCTGGACCAAGCCAAGGATTGGCTGCGGACCATCTACGAGATCCGGTTCTTCGAGGAAAAAGTCTACGATCTGTTGGGCCAGAACATCATCAAAGGCGCTTCGCACCTTTACGCTGGGCAAGAGGCGGTGGCCACCGGCGCCATCGCAGCGATGGAACGGGGCGACGTCATCGGCTCCACCCACCGTGGCCACGGTCACTGCGGCGCCGTCGGAAACAAGTACGCCGACAGCGAACAGGACCGACAGGCCCACTGGAACGCAATGATGGCGGAATTGATGGGCAAGGAAACCGGCTACTGCAAAGGCCGTGGCGGCTCGATGCACATCGCGGAGGTCGAACGACAGAACAACCTGGGCTCCACCGGCATCGTCGGCGGCAACCAGCCCCCCGCCGTTGGCGCGGCCTTGGCCGAGAAATTCAAGGGCACCGGCAAGGTGGTCCTGTCCTTCTTCGGCGACGGAGCCTGCAACACAGGGACTTTTCACGAATCCATGAACATGGCCGCGACGCTGAAAGTGCCGCTGGTGGCGATCATCGAGAACAACCTCTACGGAATGAGCGTCCCCTTTTCCGGCAGCGAAGTCCAGGGCACCCGCTGCGCCAGCAGCATCGAAGACATCGCAGTTCGGTCTGTCGCGTACAACGTCCCAGGCATGATTGTCGACGGGCAGGATACCGTCGCCGTTTTCCTGGCTTTGCGAAAAGCGATCGAACGGGCCCGCAAACAAAATGAAATGACCATGGTCGAATGCAAGACTTACCGCTGGTACGGCCATAGCCGCAGCGATCCGAGGGCCTACCGCACCAAGGCCGAGGAAAAGGCCTGGCACGAACGAGACCCGATCACCATCCTGCGGAACCGGCTCACCAGTGACGGGCTGTGCACCGAGCAGGAGTTGGACGCCATCAAAGACAAGGCGTTCGCAACGATTGAGGACGCCACGCAATTCGCCATGAACAGCCCGCTGCCCAACGCCGCCGACGTCGAGAAAGACGTGTACGTCGACGAAACCTACCCTGCCCAAACTCTTGAGGTCGAACGAAAGATGGCCGCCAAAGTCCGCGAGGCCACCGCGGTGTTCGAGAAAGTCGTCGCCACCTGCGGTGCCAAGACCAAGAAAGAGGCCGCAGAGATCGCCAGGACGCAGATCAAGTCTCAGTTCGGGATGGATATCGTCAACATCGCGGCGGCGGTCGCTGCCGCGCAGGCCGAAGAGATGCGGCGCGACAACCGCGTCTTCGTCTTCGGCGAGGACGTTGGTCTCTACGGCGGCGCATACCAGGCGACGCGAGGCCTGCTCGAGGAATTCGGCAAAGATCGAGTGATCGACACCGCGATCTCCGAGGCAGCCATCGCCGGCGCCGCGATCGGCGCGGCCCTCCGCGGCATGCGACCGGTCGCGGAAATCATGTACGTGGACTTCCTGACCATCGCGATGGACCAGCTCGTACACGTCGGCGCGTACAACCGCTACATGTTCGGCGGCAAAGCCAAAGTCCCGATGGTTCTTCGTACCGAAGGTGGCGTCGGTCGCTGCATCGCAGCCCACCACTCCGAAAGCCTGGAGGCCTGGGTCATGCACACACCGGGACTGTATGTGGTGATGCCCTCGACCCCCTACGACGCCAAAGGCCTGCTCAAAGCCGCGATCCGCAGCGAGAACCCGGTGGTCTTCATCGAGCACAAGGCCACCTATGGACAAACCGGCCCGGTCCCCACGGACGATTACATCATCCCGCTGGGCGTGGCCGACATCAAGCGACCGGGCAACGACGCGACGATCGTCAGCTACAGCCGGATGGCGATGCGGGCCCTGGAGGCCGCCAAGATCCTGGCGGACCAGCACGGCATCGATGTCGAAGTGATCGACCTCCGTACTCTCAAACCGATGGATATCAGGACAGTCGCCGAGTCGGTCCGCAAGACCGGCCGGCTGATTACGCTCAGCGAAGGCTTCGGCTGGTGCGGCACGGGCCGGGAGATTGCGGGCCAGTACATGGAGTATGACTTCGGTGATGGCACGCGGGGATTCGATTATCTCGACGCCCGCCCGATCAATCTGGCGGCCAGGGACGTGCCTCCGCCGATGAGCGAGCCGCTGGAGGAAGCCAGCATACCAAGCATCGCCCAGATCGTCGAGGCGGTCAGGCAATCCGTCGGACACGGAATGAACGCTGGATAAGGGAAACCTATCCGTTATCCATCATCAATCGTCAATGCAGGAGTAGAACATGGCCAAAGAAGTCAACCTGCCCAAACTCGGGCAGACCATGGAAGAAGGCACCGTCGTCAACTGCTTGGTCAAAGTCGGCGACGAAGTGAAGAAAGGCGACGTGATCTTCGAGATCGAGACGGACAAGGCCACCCTGGAAATGGAATCCCCCGGCAACGGATTCGTCAAGGCCATCCTGGTTGAGGTGAATCAGACCCTGCCGGTCGGGGCACCGCTGATGATCCTCGGGGAAAAAGATGAACAAGTCACAGTCGGCGCCACCGCTGCAGTGGGCCCTGCTCCGGTGGCTTGCGTTCCTGGGGGACAAGGATCGCCAACCCAGATGGGCCCCGCCCCGACCGCTGAACTCCAACCCAGCAAACCGGCAGGCAAGATCATGATCTCGCCGCGAGCCAAGAAGATGGCCGAGGAGCTGGGGGTCGATCTGGCGACCGTCAAGGGTACAGGGCCCGCCGGCAAGATCACCGAGGCCGACATCAAGGCCGCCGCGGAGGCCAAGCCCGCCAAGGCTGCCCCCGCCGCCAAGCCGTCCGCTGCGACCCCGGTGGCGGAGGCCAAGCTCGGCGCCACGATCCAAGTCAACCGTCTCCAGCGGATCACCGCCGAACGTATGCTCAAATCCAAGCAGGAAATCCCCTGCTTCTATCTAACCATCTGTGTGGACATGACAGATCTGGTCTCGGTCCGCGCGAAGATGAACGAGACGGGTCCGGTCAAGGTGGCCTTTAACGACTTCATCATGAAAGCGGTCGCCACGGGGCTGGAAAAGTATCCGATCATGACCGGTCAGCTCGTCGGCAACGCGATCAAACTGGCCGACGCGATCCATATCGGCCTGGCGATCTCCGTCCCGGACGGCCTGGTCGCTCCGCGGGTCAAAGACGTGAACAAAAAGGACGTTCGTCAAATCGCCCGCGACAGCCAGGCGTTGATCGAGCGGGCACGAGCCGACAAACTGGACATGTCCGACCTCGAAGGCGGCTGCATCACCGTGACCAACCTGGGTAGCTTCGGCATCGAATCGTTCATCCCGATCGTCGTCCCGGGTCAGTGCTCGATCCTGGGTATCGGCAAAATCAAGGATACCTGCGTTCCGGACAACGGCAACATCCTGGTCCGCAAGATGATGAACATGACGCTCTCTGTCGACCACAAGGTCGCCAACGGCGCCTACGCGGCCCAGTTCCTGGACCTCGTAAAAAAGACGCTGGAAAACGTGGCGGCATTTACGACTTGATATCGGTTTACTCCTTGCGATTTCAACCGGTGGAGTCGCCTGCGGGAGAGCGGTTCGCGTGCAATCGTAAATCATGAATCGTAAGTGGAAAGGGGTTATTGAATGGCCAAGAGAGCTGAAGCGACAAGGCTGCCGGCGATCCGCAAAGCGATGCCCAAGACACCCGTCATTGGAGTATTCGCCACGAGTGATCCTCGCGTGGACGAAAACAGCCGCACACGATGCCAGAACATCGCCCGAATCGCGGCCGAAACAATCAGTGGCGAGGTCGTCATGCCCGACAAAACGCCGGTGCCGGTCGTCTATTCCGACGTGCTCGTCGACGGCGAAGCCCAGGCCGACATCGTCGCCCAACAGTTCCGCAAGGCGGACGTCGATATTCTCGTCTGTGTACCGGACACGTGGGCCTTCCCACAACTGACGGTAATTTCCCTGCTCCAGCAGTTCCCGGCCGAGACGCCGATCAACATCACCTGTGGCAACAGCGGCCCCAAACCCGGGGTGGTTTACGCCCATGCCCTCAACGGCGCCTTGGCCCAGTACGGGCGGATGGCCTGCCTGAACGTCGGCACCTGGCCCGACACGGGACTCGAGCCCGAGATGACCGACGCCACCGCCAAGAACCTCATCGACTGGTGCTACGCCGCGGTGACCAAGGTCGCGTTGAAGGGCCGGCGGGTCGTGATCTTCGGACACGACTCGATGGGCATGGAGACAGCCTTGGCGCACGTGCTGCCCACGCGAAACACATTCGGCCTGGAAATCACGCGCCTGGACATGAAGCTCCTGGCCGACATGCTCACGAAGAAAGCCTACAAGGACAAGGAACTCAAGGACCTGCGAGGCTGGATCGACCGCTACGTCGGTAAGCGTCTGGAGCTTCGAAGCGATCAGGACAGCGAGCGCTTCAACATGTCGCTGGCGATGTATCTGATCGTGCGGGACCTGATGGCGGACCTCAACGCCATTGGCGGCGGGTTCATGAGCCAGCTCGAATGGGGCAGCGACCGTCGCGGGATCCCCCTGCCGGTGGCGGACGTGATGGAATCGTTCTTCAACAGTACATTCGATCACACCGGCGCCAAGGCTCCGTTGCCTTATGCGACCGAGGCCGACGTACAGGGTCTGCTGACCATGCTCTTTATGACTTATCTCAGCGGCGGCAATCCCCCCCTGTTCATGGATTTCCGCAAGGTCTGGGAGGCTTGGGAGATCAAGGCTCTGGCTGAAAAACTCGGCATTAAGAAACTCGATACGAGCGCCGACTGGTACACGAAGGGTCTCGTCGACGGCGACAACTCCGGCAGTGCCGCCTTCGACTGGGCGGCTTCGCCCGGCGCGACGGTCAAGCAAATCATGGAGCGGGTCTCCATGCCCCTGGCCGACGAGTTCTACTTCCCCGGCGGCGGCAACTCCGTCACCTTCATGACCCCCGCCGGCATCAAGGGCGTTGCGGCCCGCATGGCCTACAGCAGCCTCAGTGGCCTGTTCAGCCTGATCTGGGACGAGGCCGAGACCACCGAGGTCCCCGAGGAACTCGGCAAAGCCATGTGTAACCTGACAACCCCGACCTGGCCGCACACTTTCGTGGTCCCCAAATACGCCAGCATGGTCGAGTACAAGCAGTATCCGCCGGCCAACCACTTCCACATGACGTGGAACCTGCCGGTAGCCCGATTGCAGCACTGGATGGATATGCTGGGCGTGCTGAGCGTCACGCCGTGGTCGGCCCGGCCCCAATTCATCGAGAACGTGGACCGGCCGCAACCGCTCGTCCACCTGCTCAGCGGTGGCGAGGAAATGTACAAGCTTCTCCGCCGTCGCTGACAAGAACGCCTCGTCTACACATGCCAAGACCTGCCCTCCGGTCCGCCGGACGGCAGGTCTTTTTCTTCGGGTGCTTCACCCCGTTCCGGCCGCTGGACCGGGAATCTTGCTCAACGCAATCCCGCAGAACTTCGCGACGGACCGTGTGCGAAGTTTTTTGCTTGAGTCTATACTGGCCTTGAACTACAGTCTCGAAATGCCGTACAAGTGACAGGTGTATGGATATGGATGACGGGCGGGAAGTCTCGCCTGCGATCATCCATGGTCGATCATCGATGAAGAAAGGAGGTCCGGCCATGCCGGAGTTCGTCAATCCATTCACGGGGGTTGTCCCCGGTCGCAAAATGACCGATTCGGAGCTTCTTCGCGCCCTGCGTCTGAACTTGGCGGCCGAGCAGGAGGCCGTCCACGAGTACATGGCCCATGCCGACGCCACCGACAACGAGCTGGCCAGAAAGGTCCTGATCGACATCGCCAACGAAGAGCGGGTCCACGCAGGCGAGTTCCAGCGTCTGATCTGTATCCTGGCCAAGGATGAAGAGGCCCTGTTGGCCAAAGGCGCCGCAGAGGTCGACGAGCTGGCGAACGAACAGGGCGCGCAGGCCGAAGCCTCCGCCGTGGCCAAGCCCATCCCGACGATCGGGAACCTGAAGACCTGAGGAATCGACGAATTACGATTTACTATTTACGATCGGCGAGGAGCGTCGTCCCGGATCGGCAAAGCCGGCCCGCGAGCACCGCGTGCAGATCGTGAATCGTCAATAATAGATAGCAGATTTGAAGGGGTTTTCCATGTCCGAACAATACTTGCATCGCGGTGACGCGCCGTTTGCCGATAGCGTGTGGGAACAGATCGATCGTGCGGTCGTCGAGGCCGCCAAGAGCCAGTTGAGCGGCCGACGAATCCTCAGCACGATGGGACCGTTCGGCCTGGGATTCAAGGCGGTGCCCCTGTCCGACTCGACCGCCGACGGAAAGACCGTCGAAGGCGTCACCGTCAGCGGCAGCGGCTCGATCCCGCTGGCGATGCTTCGCAGCGAATTCAGCCTGCCGGCTCGCGACATCGCGGCCCATGAGCAATCCGGCGTCCCGTTAGATCTCGCCGAGGCGGCCAAGGCCGCCATGGCCGTCGCCCGTCAAGAGGATAGCCTGATTTTTACCGGCCTCGGTGCCGCGACCGGCCTGCTCAACACGCCCGGAACGCACACGGTCAAGATCAAACCGTGGACCGAAGTCGGCGCCGCCGTCGACGCAGTCATCAGTGCGGTCACGGAACTCGACAACGCGGGCTTCCACGGCCCTTACACGTTGGCACTGGCCCCGAAGCTGTACAACTTGCTGTTCCGCCGATACCCGCAGGGTAACCACACGGAACTGGAGCATGTCCGCCAGATCGTCGTCGACGGTGTGGTCAAGGCCGCCGGTTTGTCCGCTGGAGGGGTTCTCCTGGACACCAGCGCGCCGTTCGCCAGCATCGTCTTGGGCCAGGACCTCATGACCGGCTTCGTCGGTCCCGCCGGTTGCCGGTACGAATTCAGCATCTCCGAAACGATTGCCCTATGGATCAAGCAGCCGCAGGCCGTGTGTGTCCTGAAATGATCGAAAATCGATCAGGGATGATGGATGACCGATGATTCGCATTCGGCGAGAACCATGCGACCATCGGTTATTCCTCTTTTTCCTGGCAAAACGCCCCGTTTCTTCGCGGCGGGGTGTTCCCGGTTGTCTGTGAGTTCTTCGGAACGGGAGGTTGTCTTGTCGAAGCCGCGGTCCACGTGCGTTGGCTGCGGTTGACGGACTTGTTCGCACCTATCCCGATTTTTGCCGTACCCCGAGTTTCCCTCGACCAGGACGACCAGTTGATCGACCACATTCTTCACATTCTCCGCCTGGGCGCTCAGTTCCTCCGAAGCGCTGGCCGATTCCTCGGCATTCGCGGCATTCTGTTGGGTCACCTTGTCCATCTGGGCAACCGCTTCGTTCAGTTGGTCGATTCCCTGCGCCTGCTCCTGAGACGCTGCGGCGATCTCGCTGATCAAGTTCGTCGTCTTGCCGACGCTCTGCACGATCTCATCCAGAACCCGGGCCACTTCGTCCGCGATGTCCACACCGTTCCTGGCATTCTTCACCGACTCCTCGATCATACCAGCCGTGTTTTTGGCGGCCTCGGCCGACCGCATGGCAAGATTGCGAACCTCCTCGGCCACGACGGCAAAGCCCTTGCCCGCTTCGCCTGCGCGGGCAGCCTCGACGGCGGCGTTTAGCGCCAACAGGTTGGTCTGGAAAGCGATTTCATCGATGACCTTGATAATCTTGGCTGTCTCGTCGGAACTCCTCTGAATCTCATGAATAGCCGCATTCATGCGACTCATCGACTCGGCGCCCGTACCTGCGGCCCTCTTGGCGTCGGCGGCCAAAACGTTGGCCTGCTGGGCGTTGTCGGCGTTTTGTCTGGTCATCGCGGACATTTCCTCCAGGCTGGAGCTTGTCTCCTGCAATCCCGCGGCCTGTTCCGTCGCGCCCTCGGCGAGAGACTGCGACGACAGAGAAACCTGGCTCGAAGCGGCGGTCACCTCGCTGGTGGCCTGCCGGAGCTGACCGACAACGGTACGAATGGTCCGTGTCAGCCGTCGGGTGATCGCTGTGGTCAATCCAACGACCAGAATCGCGGCGCTCACAAGCGTGATGCCGATCTTCAGGTACGAACGCTGAATGGATGCGACCACCGCAGCGTTCGCCTGCCGATTGGCCTGATCCAAATCGGTCAACAACGTTGCGAGGCGTTCGTCCAACGTGGTCTTGTCATGCGCCATCGCTTTGAGGTTCCCGATATATTCGGTGACAAGACTGTGAATGGTCTGGTTGGCCTTCTGCGCCTCGATGGGCAGTGCCGCAAAAGGCGTATTCGCCAGACGCTGGATGTCTTTCTTGGTGTTCTCGACGGCGTTGTCGAGAAAGGCGACGAGTTCCGTTTCTGCCGCAGGATCAGAGGCAATCCGATAGAACAAACTCCGAACGGTCAGGTTCGATGTCGTGTTGATGTTGGCCCCGATGATGACCAGCCGCTCCAACGTCGTGACCGAGTCGTCCTGATTGGGATCGGCCAGCTTCGTAGCCACCTGCTCAATATAGCCGTTGGACTGACGAACCGAAAGGTCGGTCAGTTGAGTAATGGCCCGCTCAATCTCGGCGTTGCGCTGTTTGGCCGCGACGATCCTGCCTTGGCATGTTCCGACGGTGTCAAGGATGTCCTGGGCCCCGGACATATTGAGACTTGTCCGAGCCCGATCAAGAACCGTTTTGATCTCATTGTGCAACTCGGCCTGATGAGCCTTTTCGTGATAGTACCGATTCGCCCGCTCGTACAGATCCTTCAGCTCAGTGATACGCTCGGTCCGTTCCTGAGATTGCGTCAGACTGACCTGCGAATCACGGCGGCTGCTGAGACTCAACATCAACACCGGCACAAGAACGAGAAGCTGCACCAATGTCGGAATGAACATCTTCTTTTGAATCGTCATTTCCTTGTTCTCCTGAAACGGTGGAAACACTCGCCCGAACATGCGTCGGATTCGGTGCCTCCGGTCGCATCACCCAATAGAACCCCGTCAGAACCTCCATGCCCCTGATGCCGGTTCCCACTGCATAGGTCCTGGGGCCTTCCGTGGTCAATCTGACTGAAAAAACCACCCCGAGCCCCCTATCGGGTGATCGAAACGAGAAGTTGAGAGATCCCGAGCGACATCGAAGAATTTGTCAAATTCAGTGGACATTCTAGAGTTCGTCCTGGCCATATCGCATGCAGAATCCGCCGTTTTCAGGAAGTCGAATCCATTCTGTTTAACTTGCACCAACAGCGAACACAACAGACACAAAGCCCTATAATACAAGACGACACCTCCGTGGATAAACCGTCCCCACGACGGTCGCGGGATTGGTTCGAAAGCCCGACGGATTCCCCAGGTCATCGCGTTATCGTCCGACCTTCCTATTTATGGCTCTTGGGGGGCACTGGGATGCCGTGGAGCAATGGGCAATCAACAAGGACGACCCTGGGCCCTTGATCGTCGCAGGGGACAGATTGCGCACCCCGAGGCCAATGGCTTCGAGAGTTGCTGGCCGAATCTCAACACCACATGCGTTTGCAGCGCAGTACCAGCGAGAACCCAGCTCCCGCTAAAACAAGGCTGGGCGATACCGGCACAGGCTCAGGGTGAGGATCCAGAGGCATGTCGGGATGAACGTCGTTGACGACGTAGAACAACCGGTGATCGATGATTGGGTAGACCTCGTACATCTCTATCCCCGGCACCAGAATCCGAAGAGGAATATCGCCTGGCCCGGGGTAAGGTAGAGGTGCCCACCTTTCAAGGCCTTGAACACCCGTAAGCCAGCCCGTGAACATCTCGTCGTCGTCGCAACGCACCCACCAGACGTCGTGGATCAAAAGCCCATCGACAATGTAATTGACCGTATAATGACGAAGCTGTGTTGCATAGTCGTCGGAGTCTGTGGCCCAGAATCCCGTATAACGATACGGGTTGGTATAAAAATCAGTCTCATAGTCCACGCCCCAGACGGTCAGCGCGTGGTGCCAGCTCAGATTCCGTACCCCGATCGATACCCCCAA
>JAGPGT010000068.1 GCA_018055905.1 Phycisphaerae bacterium | reverse complement strand
TGGCCGTCAAGGCCTTTGCCCTGGAGCTTCATCAAAGCCTCGTAGGACCTGCCCGCCTCCTGGCACAGGGCGAGCATGTTGTTCAAGGCGGTGCGATCTCCCTGGCTGAGGGTGAAGTTTTTGTGTCGGAACACATCCCAATTCTCCTTTTGCCCGCCGTAATAACTGGCGGAGAAGGAGGCATCGGGCCGTTCACAGGGGTTGTAGAGTCCCCAGTACAGGCCGTTGACGTAGAGGTGCACGAACCGCCCATGCGAAGCGGCGTTACCGGCGTCGAGTTGGAGTTCCCGCATGAACTGGTCGCGCGTGTACTGGGCATTCGATTCATTACCACTCCAGGTGTAGCCGTCGTTGGCGCCGGCGCGAAGGACGATCGTGTCGAACTCCTTCGCGGCGTCTTCTCCGAACAATGGATACCGCAGCTTCGTCGGGCCGTAGAGGCCTTTGAACAGAAGACGGAACGAGTGCTTGGCGCATGCCGAGGGCTGTCGGAAGTAACCGCCCTGGATTCGCACGCCGCAGTCGGCCTGGAAACCCACGGTTCCATCGGGGTAGATCAGTTCGATCGAGCCGGGACGTTCCCACGATACGCCGCTGTTTCCGGAGTTTGCATAGATTCCGGTTTGAGGATCGAACAGGTCGTGATTGGTCATGACGAGCGACATCGAGGGCAGCGACATTAGGGCGGCCTGGAGTTGGCTGCCGTACTGAGGATTGGAGAGGATCGACGGGGCCATCTGATAGTCTGCCGAGCGTCCGCCCCAGGTGGAGGGAAAACCGGAGGGCAGGGCCGGCTGCTGGGCAACGTTGGCCGGAAAGATGTAGGTTTGCGTCTGGACCGGGCTGGGGACCCAGTCCTGCAGGACCGCGATCGCCCGAAGGCAGGTCGTCCTGGTGATTCGGATAGGCCGGGTGTACAAAGTCCCGGTGGGCCGGCGTCCGCCCAGCAGGTAGGGTCTGCTGCCGTCGGTGGTGTAGTAGATTTCCACGCCGGGTGTTTTGCATGCAATGGTCAGGTCGAAGGCGGTGTCGTAGAAACCCCGCTCGTGACTGAATCGGAGGTTCGAAACGACGCCTGTCGCGGGCCCGACGTTCGACATCCCCGGCGTAGGGATGGTCAAGAATCGCCAGTCGCCGGTGGCGTCGGGGTATCGACCGAAAGAGACGTCGGAGATCTGTTCGCCGAATGCGACGCTGTCGATGAGCGTGATGCCGTCGGTGTCGTACAGATAGAGAGCGTCGCCTTCTGCGTCCAAGCGGAAGCTCGCGTGGAGTCCCGAATCGGCGGTCTGGCCGTCGGCCCAGATCAAGAGGAACCCTCCGGCCGGGACGGTGGTCAGTGCGGGGGCATTCGTTGGGATTCGCCACTGTTGGGGGTTCCTGGGGTTGTCGCTGAGGTAAAGTCCGCCCGCGTCGAAGGGAGCGGCCGATCCGTTGTAGATCTCGATCCAGTCGTCATACTGGCCCTGCGGGTCCGCGAGCGTCGAGCTGTTGGAGGCCATCAGCTCATTGAGCACCAGGGGGATCTGTCCGCAGGCGGAACGGCCCCCAAGCGACGCGAGAACAACGACCAATATAAACGGCATCCATCCGGCGGATTTATGCATTTTTCATCCTTCCTCACAAGGTCCTCGCAGACCCCTCACGTTCCCTCCTGCAGACGCAACCGACATCAAAAAATGCCTTCGAATTATCGAGTATTATAGCCGATTTGATGCTGGCAGGTCAAACGGATTCGCCCCACCCGGTATGCCGCGGAATGGTCTTGCCATGTGACAATTCCAAGGCCCCCGGATATAATCCATGGTCGATGTCGTACCAATGGACGAATGCCAATGATGGAATGCGGACCAATCGCGTCATTGCTGAAGGAGGATCAATTATGGATCGCTCAGTCTCCCGTCGAACGTTTCTCAAGACCACTGCTACCGCAGGCACCGCCCTGACGTTTTCCGCGGCCAGCTATGCGAGAATTCCCGGCGCCAACGACCGGATTTCGATCGCCCAGATCGGCTGCGGCGACCGTGGCGTCAATGCCCACATGAAGGGTATCCATCCCTTCGATAAGGAGCAGAACGTCGAGATCACGGCGGTCTGCGACCCCTGGCGTGTGAGGCGGGAGATCGCCTCCGCTTTGGCCAACGAGTGGTACGGCCGACCGGCCCGGCAATTCGTGTCATATCGCGACGTGGTCGCCCTCAAGGACGTGGACGCGGTCATGATCGCCTCGCCCGACTGCCACCATACGACGCATCTGAAAGCTGCCGCGGAGGCAGGCAAGGACGCGTACTGCGAGAAGCCGTTGGCGATGGACATGGAGGGGCTCAAGCAGGCTTGCGACGCGGTGAAGAAGGCCGGGACCGTCGTGCAGATCGGGACCCAGCTTCGCAGCCTTCCGAGTTTCACGGGCTGTCGGGAATTGTACAAGACCGGAATCCTCGGAAAAGTGGCGCGGATCGAGCAGTGCCGGAACAACGAGAAACCGTACTGGTATTCGTACCTCAAGCCGGACGTGAAACAGGAAGATCTGGACTGGAAGGAATTCGTCGGAGATCGGACGACCAAGCCGTTCGACCCCATCCTGTACTCCGGCTGGTACGGCTACCGCGAGTTCTCCGACGGCCCGACTTGCGGTTATGGCAGCCACTTCCTCGACTTGGTCCACTACATCACCGGCGCAAAGTTCCCGATCAGTTGCGTGAGCTTGGGCGGGACATTCACCTACAACGACGAACATCATTTCACTTGTCCCGACCATGTGCAGGCCTTGTGGGTGTACCCGGAAGGGTTTCTGGTGAGCTACTCGACCCTCTGCGGCAACGGCAGCGGTAACAGTTTCAAGATCTTCGGCGACGAAGGCGTGCTCGACATGGTCTCGTGGACCGCGCCGGTTCTGACCGCCGAGGGCGGTGCCAAACGCTCGGGCAAGATCCGCGGCAAGAACCCGGTCCAAGAGGTCCCGATGCCGGATCATTTTCTCGATTGGCTCCAGTGCCTACGGTCCCGTAAGACGCCCAATGCCTCGATTGACGCGGGTTATCAACATGCAGTGGCCTGTCTGATGGCGGTGCAAGCCTTCGACAGCGGCAAACGAACGGTGTACGATGTTGAGAAGCGGGAGATTCGGCAAGGGTGAGGAACGGAAAGCATAGGAGAAGAACATGGTACGACCGATTACGCGACGGGAGTTTCTGAATCAGGCGGTTGCGGCGGGAATGGGCGTGGGGGCTGTGTCCACGCTATGGCCGGCGCTTGCGTCTGCAAGTGCGGCGTCCGATGAACCCTACCTGATCGGCTGCTACACGCGGCCGTGGGCACAGTACGACTATCGCGTGGCGCTCGACGTCATTGCCGAGGCGGGGTATCGATACGTCGGTCTGATGACCACGAAGTCAAAGTCCGGACTTGTGATGTCTGTGGGCACCACACCCGAAGAGGCGGCCCAGATTGCGGAGGAAATCCGCAAACGCAACCTCAAGGTAGTCTCGGTGTATGGGGGCGATATTCCTGTCGGAAAGTCGCTGGAGGCGGGCATCGAAGGACTCAGGCGACTGATCGACAACTGCGCCGCCTGTGGAACGATGAATCTGCTCATGGGCGGCGTCGGCGACCCCAAGCTGTACGAGCCTTATTACAAGGCGATCGCCGAGTGCTGTGACTACGCGGCCGAAAAGGGCATGGGGATCAGCGTCAAGCCGCATGGTGGGCTCAACGCCACAGGGCCTCAGTGCCGCAAGACCGTTGAGTTCGTCGGACACAAGAACTTCGGCATCTGGTACGATCCCGGCAACATCTTCTATTACTCCGACGGCAAGCTTAATCCGGTGGACGACGCGCCGAGTGTCGATGGGCTGGTCGTGGGCATGTCGGTCAAGGATTTCAAGCCGCCCAAGAATGTCGATGTCACGCCGGGAACCGGGATGGTCGACTTTGCGGCGGTCTTCGCGAGGCTCCAGGCGGGCGGTTTCAAGAGAGGGGCTCTCGTCGTCGAGTGTCTCGAACCGGGCGATCTATCACACACGCTGGCCGAGGCGAAGAAAACACGCGAATTCCTGGAAAAGCTGACGGGCCAGAAATCACACCCCCAAACGCCCAAGTCGTTGCAGGCGGGTGTGGCGGTCGCGGACATCACGCCGCCGGTCGGCTATCGCATGTGCGGTTACTTCAACGAGCGGCTCAGCACCGGCGTGCTCAATCCGCTCCACGCGAAGGCTTTGGTCCTTCGCCAAGGCGATACGCGGGTTGCGATGGTCTTCTGTGATCTGATTGGGCTTTCGATCGATGTCTCCCGGCGGGCCCGCGACCAGATCGAGCGGGAACTCGGTATCCCGAGGGCCAATGTTCTGCTGGCCGCCACCCACAGCCACACGGGGCCTCTGTATTTCGACGCCCTGAGAGACCACCTCCACGAGAAGGCCTTGGCCAAACACGGTAGCGATCCTTGTGAAAAGGTGGACTACCCGTCGAAACTCGTCGAGGGGATCGTCCAGGCGGTCAAATTGGCCGACGCCAAGGTCCGGCCTGTGCAGGCCGAAGCGGTTGTGACGCAGCAACATGGGCTCTCTTTTAATCGTCGTTTTCACATGAAAGATGGTACTGTCCGGTTCAATCCCGGCGTCCTGAATCCCGACATCGTCCGAGTGGCCGGGCCGGTCGATCCCCAGGTCGGCGTGGTCTTGTTCCGCGACGGGCGGACTGCAATCGCAGGGCTGGTGAACTTCGCGTTGCACCTGGACACGCTTGGCGGCACGCAATATGCCGCCGATTACCCTTATTTTGTCGAGCAGATCTTGAGGGAAGAATTCGGCAAGGATTTTGTCCTTCTCTTCGGCAACGGCACCTGCGGCGACATTAATCACATCGATGTCACGAAGCGGGAACGTCTGACGACGGAGACCATCGGTACGACCTTGGGCCGCACTGTAGTGGAGGGGCTCAAGCAGGCGAAAGCGGTTGCCGAACCGCGTCTGGCTGTCCGACGCGAGATCATCGATGCGCCTGTGCAGCAGTTTACCCCGTCCGAGATCGAACAGGCGAAGAGGGACATGGACAAGATCGGCACAGCCGAGATGTCTTTCCTCGACCAGGTCAAGGCATACAAGATTGTCGACGTCCAGTCCCGAGGCGAGAGTGTCCCTCTGGAGGTGCAGGTGATTCGGATCAGCGACGAGGTCGCGGTGGTCGGCCTGCCGGGCGAGGTCTTCGCGGATCTCGGCCTGGCGATCAAGAAGGCCAGTCCTTTTCCCATCACTTTGGTAATCGAGTTGTGCCAGGACGACCCGGCGTACATCCCGACGGAGAAGGCCTTTGCCGAGGGCAGCTATGAGACGGTCAACTCCCGCATCGAACCCGGCAGCGGCGAGCGGATGATCGAGGCCGCAATCCGGCTGTTGAAGGAACTCTGATCCGCGACGAGTTTTCTCACTCGACGCGTTCTGCGACGAGGCTACGGCGCATGTAGCCTGCGACGCGGACGTTGAAGCGTTCGTTCAGCGGCAATCGCTCGTGGACTCCGACGACGATCGGGTAGCTGCCGATTTGTCGCAGGAAGGTCATGTGGCCGTTGTGGACTTCGCTCACCAGGTCCTTGAGCACTGTCCCGATGGGGAAGAGCCTTTGCAGCATCGGGACGTCGATCTCCCGGCGGACCTTCTCGATCCAATCCACGTAGTATCGCATGTTCTTGCGGAGGAACTTGCGGCCGACCTGCTGGTAGAGCGGCGTGCCTGGGAAGGGCACGACTCGACGAATATTGATCCGGCGGATGAGCAGGCCCTCGTCCAGGATTCGCTTGAGGGCTGCGAAGTTCTTGTCCAGGGTCTCAGGCGTTTCCGCGGCAAGGCCCAGCAGGATGTTGATTCCGGGCAGCAGGGCGTGGCACCCGTTCTCGCCGCGAAAGCCGCCGATGCGGTTGACGGTTCGGATCGCTTCGAACGCCAGGTCGTAGGGACAGTTCAGGTTGTTTGCCGCGACGACTCGGGGGTCGAAAGACTCGATCCCCATCGCGGCGGTGCTGCCCGGCGTGAGGTACTTGACGAACAACTCCGTCCGCTTCTCGTCGATCATCTGGGGATTGGCGTTGTCGATGTGTAGAACCGCAGGGTGCATCGCCGCCAAGGCGGAGAGCATCGCTTCGAGCTTCTGGGGGTCGCCTCCTTCGTAGCTGTAGATGCAGGACTGTTTGCCCAGGCGGAAGGCCCTGGCCCCTTGTTCCATCAAGGCTTTAACCTCCTCGACGACCAGTTCGGGGCGGCGCCACTGGACTTTGTTCTTGATGGGCTCGGTACAGAAGGAGCAGCCCCGCTCGCGGGGACAACCCCGACCCGTTTCGACCTCGACGATCCGATTCGCCAGGTGCGGCATCTGCTTGATGAACGGCGCCCCCTTGAGGGCCAGGGGCTGCAACTGGTCATACGTGTCGAACGTGAGCGGACAAAGCTCGTCGAAGTATTCCGCGTCGGCCACCTGCGGCCTGGCTCCGCCGCGGGCTTGCGTGCCTCCGATCAAGACCGGGCCGGTGAGGATCTTGCGGAAAGAACCGCTGCCTCCCTCCTGGAACGACCTCAGCAGCTTCTCGACCTCGTGCAGCGTCCCCGGCCGAGCGCTGAGATACTTGCCGGGCGTCTGGACGCCGACAACGATCACCAGTTCATCGCAATTCTCCAGGACCCGGCGGATCTCCTCGTAGCTACGCGTGTGATTGATCACTTCGAGATGCGTTCGTCCGTAGGGCGGGTCGATCACCACATTGGAGACGTACTCCACGTAACGAACCAACCGAATATCGTCGATGGTCAGGTACGTGGGCTCGTCCTCGTAAAGCCCTGCGGCGTAACGAGGCCAGACCCCAATGAACGGCGGCACCCCCAGCCCGGCCGGTTCGTCGGTGTAGCAATCCAGTATCGCTCTTTTCATTTGCTCTCTGTCGGTTACGATCTACGATTTACGAATCACGATTCTAAGTTGTCGCTGGCCAACTGTAAATGTAGAGAGGTGCTTGGCATGATGGTCGGACGCTCTTGGTTTTCCTGTGGGGTGACGTTCCCTCGAGGATTTGCGAGTCCACCCGTCTGCGGGAGGCCGAGTCGATCACGGTCCTCGAGCCGCAGGTGTTCGAGCCTCGCGAGCGTTTCGCGGTCTGGGAGATGCTTCGTTATCTGTGCCTATGGACCGGGCGACTTACGCCGATCGAGACAGGGGTGCCACTGCCCGCCGGCACGAGCATCCTCGTGGGACGCAAGGATCATTCCGCGATCAGTACACCGACCGTAGGCCCTTTGAGCTGATCTTGTCGATCAGTTCCTTGAAGTCCTTCAGGAGCACGTTGAGTTGCGTGGTGTTCTCCAGGAGGCTCTCGTAGAGCCGGCCGTCATTGATGAACCGCCCGGCGGCGCCGTCGCCGTGGTTGATCTTCTCCAGGGCCAGCCGCATCTGTGAGATTGCTTTGCTCAGTTCGGTGGTGGTGTTGAGCATCGAGACAACAAGCCGTTCTGCCTTGGCGTCTACGTTCTTGAGCGTGTCGGTCCCGGTCGATGCCAGTGAACGAAAATCCTCCAGTGTCTTTCGGGCGTCCTGCATCGTGAGAGCCGCTTCCCTCAGGGCGACGGTCAAGCTGCCGGTGGCGTCGGTGAGATTGGCTAGGGTTGCCTTGATGTTTCTTTTGTTGTTCGGATCGCCGATGACGTCGTTGGCGTTGCCGATGAAGGTGCGAATGTCCATGACGAGGTCGTTGAGCATCTGCTGGCTCTCTTCAGGGAAGAACTCGCTGGTCATGCCGGTGGAGCCCTGAAGGAGCATGCCGCTTCGGAGGAAACACGAGTAGGGATCATTCGGGTCCTGCAGCGGAGCGGGCAGTTTGGCCGGATCCACCTTGAGTTCGAGATAACTGCTTCCCAGGCCGCGGGTCATCAGCTTGACCTGCACGTTGCAAGGGATGTCCACGTACTTGTTGTTGATGCTCAGGACACACAGAGTCTGGTGATATTCCTTGCCTGTGTTCAAGTCGGTCCTGACCTCCGGCGCCATGACGTGAGTGACACGACCGATCTGGTAACCGGCGAAGCGGACGGGAGTGTCCTTCTCGACCCCTGGCGCGGTGGGGAACTGGACGTAGATTTCGAAAGATCGCATGCGGGTAACGGCCGTGGGGAGATCGCCGAATTTGAAGATCATCCATCCCAGAGCGGCCAAGCCGACAATGACGAAAATCCCGACGATCACGTCCCGCCGTCGCTGGGCGGCCTCGTAATCACTCACGCCAGACTCCTTTCACAGGTTGATGAGGGATGATTGACAATTGATGGCTGCGATAGCGGCCCATTCGCCACTCATCCCTTATCTTCATTTTTCCATGAACAGGTCCCGGATCGCCCGCAGGGGGTAGCCACTTTCGTTCAGTTTCTTGATCAGGCGAATCCGCTCGATCGCCTTGTGATCGAACAGCCTTCGACCGGTCGACGTGACCGCTGTGGGTTCCAGCAACCCGACCATCAGATAATATTGCAAAGACTGGCGGGAAACGCCAGCTTTTTCCGCGGCCTGCTTGAGGGAAACCAGTTTCTGTTCTTCACTCATGATCGACGTGATTCCGACGGTTGGTTCGATTGGGGTCCGACGTATCAAGTTTGGCGGCGATTGCGACAAGGGCCAACAAGGACTCCCGGATGCGATCCATGCCCACCGCATGGAGGATTTGGGCTCTCTCCGAACGCTGTTTGAGCTTTCGTGAAAGGGCCGGCGAGATCATCAACACATAATCGAATCCCAGGGGGATCTGATCCTGGCTGCGGCGAAAGGCCTCTCGCAGGAGCCGTTTGAGGCGATTGCGCACCACCGCTTTGCCGCTGGATTTGCCGACCGAGACCCCCAGGCGGGCACGCCCGCATTCGTTCGGTGCGGCGTAGAGGGTCAGCAAACTGTCCCCGGCTCGTCGTCCGTGGTCCAGCACGGATTTGAACTGTTGGTTACTCGTCAGCCTTTGGCTTTTTGGAATACTCATGAGCGTCGTGAGTATTATCGGCTTTTTGCTGACGGGACAACACCTCGGCGGCAAGCAACCGGCGGACGGCCGGGCAGTCCAAGATGCCCACCAGCACGTCAGGCCGATCCGGCTCCACCACCGGCAGGCGGTCGAGGCTGTAGCGTCGGGCCTGGCCCAGGGCCTCCGCCAGCGGTGTTTGCGGTGTCACCGTGGCGACGATCGGCTCCAGGAGGTCCAGGGCCACCAGCCAGTCGTGCAATTCCTGTGTCGCGAATGTGTTTCGGATCCCGTGCAGAGTGATCGCCCCGGCTAGGCGGTTCTCGCGATCGACCACCGGGTAGTAGTGTGCGTCCGTTCCGCTGACGAGGTGAATTACTTCCTTCAAGGTTGCTGCTGCCGGGATTATCGGAACTTTCTCGTCCATGACGTCCGCGACGTGGTAGGTTTCGATCAGGTCTTCCTCGCGGACGTTCAGGCCGATCTCGTTTGCCTTCTTTACCCCGAATTTGACGAATAAAGGGCCCGCGAGCTGGACGATGAACGTGGTCGAAGCCACGACGAGGATCACCAGCGAGCTGATCTCCGGCGTGAACCGGTGACTGGCCAGGATGCTCAGGCCGATGGCCACGCCACCTTGGGCGAATAGGCACAGGCCCAGGTAGTTCCGCACGCACCGGCTCGCACCGGACCATTTGCCGCCAAGGTAGGCTCCGCCGATCTTGCCGACGCTGCGGCCTACCACGTAGGCGATCACCAGCAGCACGGCGAGCATCGAGAGGTTTTCGATCTTGAGCCTGGCTCCCACGAGCACGAAGAACAACACGTAAATCGGAGGTGCGAACCGTTTGACGATCCCGAAGGTTCGAGGGCTGCGAAGAGGAGCGACGTTCACCAGGGTCAATCCCAGGGCCATCGAAGCCAGGATCACGTCGAGTTTCAGGGCGATCGACAGGCCGATGGCCAGCAGCACCGCCCCGACCGCGAACGTCAGCTCCGCCTCTTCGTCCTGCAGGCGGACCAGGATGGCCTTGAGAATGAAGCCGCCGGCGCAGCCCACGATCAGCGAGACCGCCAATTCATAGACCGTCGTAACCAAGCTGGTTGCGATTCCAGAGCCCGCATTGCCGGCGAGGATGCCTGCGATGCTGGTGCCGATCGCGTAGAGGGTCAGCGCCAGCGCATCGTCCAGCGCGACCACCGCGATAACCGCGGTGGTCAGGACGCCGCGCGTCTTGTACTCCCAGAGGACCTGGATCGTGGAGGCCGGATCGGTGGCCGAGGAGATCGCGCCCAGCACCACGCCCAGCGCGACGGACATTCGAAGGTCGTGCGTGAACTGGTAGGCCAGCAGGATCGTCGCGCCGGCTACGAGCACGAAGGCCGCGACGCCCTCGGCTACGAGAATCGCGGCGAACTGTTTGCCGTATTTCCGTAGAATTTCAAGCTTCAACTCGCCGCCGATCAGAAAGCCGATGATTCCCAGAGCGAAGTAATTCAGAGGTTCCAGCGTCTGGACGACCTCCTCACAGACCAGTCGCAAACCACTTTGGCCGATGAGCAGGCCAATGAGAATCGAGCCGATGATCTGGGGGATGCGAAGCCTGCGGAAGATCCGGGCGCCGATGGTCCCGCCGAACACGGCGACGCCCAGCAACAACAGCACGTTCAGATGCCGACTGGGATCGGGTCCCGCATCTAGTAGGATCGAGGATATTGAGCTCACGATCATCCTTCGCTGGCGATGTCCGTAGCGTTTGGCAGACTCACGATGTAAGCGAGTCCTTGAGGCTTCGCAAGGTTCGCATTCGTTCGTTCTCGTGCATTCGCTGAGCAGGGGAGAGCCCCGGGCTCGCCAGGTTCTTCGCGGTTTTTTCCAGCAGAGATTCTACCGCTTCACTTGTGATACCTTGCAGAGCCAGGACGCTGTACGCGATAACCGTCACCGAGTTTTCCGCCACCAGCGCAAAACCTCCGTCGATAAAGAACTCCAGGTCCGGCGATGAACTCGCGGTTTCGTCGCTTTTCGCGGGCGGTTGCGCGACCTTCATAATGCCCAACCCCAGCTGGCTGAGCATCGGCATGTGATCGAACAGGATCCCGACCTGTCCGTCATGGGCTGGAAAGACCACCGACGTGGTCCGGCAGTCCAACAGCTTGCCCGTCGGGCCGATCAACTCGCAGTGAAAGGTCTTCTGTTCGGTACTCACCATCGTCGTACGTCATCACCTGAAGAAATCCGAAATTCGACATTTGGATTTCGAGTTTATCTTTGTGTCAGCGTCTTGGCCTTTTGTACCGCCTCTTCGACCGAACCGACGTACATAAATGCCTCTTCCGGCAACTGGTCCCACTTGCCTTCGCAAATCTGGCGGACACTCTCGATCGTATCGCCCACGCTGACGTACTTGCCTTCCTGGCCGAGGAACTTCTGGGTCACAAGGAACGGCTGCGAAAAGAACCGTTCGAGCCGCCGGGCGCGGGCCACCGTCGTTTGGTCCACCTTGCTCAACTCGTCGATGCCCAGGATGGCGATGATGTCCTGCAGCTCGTTGTACCGCTGGATGTACTCCAGAACGGTCTGTGCGGTGTCGTAATGGGCGCGTCCGACGATGTTCGGGTCGAGAATGCGGGAAGTGCTCTCCAGCGGATCGACCGCGGGATAGATTCCCTTCTGGGCGATCGCTCGTTTGAGCACGACAAACGAGTCTAGATGTGCGAACGTCGTCGCGGGTGCGGGGTCCGTCAAGTCGTCGGCCGGCACGTAGACCGCCTGGACCGAGGTGATCGAGCCGGTTTTGGTGGACGCGATGCGTTCCTGGAGTTGGCCCATCTCCGTGGCCAGCGTGGGCTGATATCCCACCGCCGACGGAATACGCCCCAGCAGGGCAGAAACTTCCGAACCCGCCTGGGCGAAACGGAAGATGTTGTCGATGAACAGCAGGATGTCCCCGATTCCGCTGTCGCGGAAATGTTCGGCGATGGTCATTGCCGAGAGGGCTACTCTCAACCGCGATCCCGGAGGCTCATTCATCTGCCCGAACACCAGTGCCGTGTGGTCGAGGACGGTGTCGTTGGCGCCGGGGATCGTTGTCCGCTGCATCTCGAGCCACAGGTCGTTGCCTTCGCGGGTCCGTTCGCCCACGCCGGCAAAGACGGAATACCCGCCGTGCCGCGTGGCGATCCGGGCAATCAGCTCCTGAATGACGACGGTTTTACCCACGCCGGCCCCTCCGAACAAGCCCGTTTTCCCGCCGCGAACGAACGGACACAGCAGGTCGATGACCTTAATGCCCGTTTCGAACATCTCGCTTTGTGCGGTCAGATCGACCAGACGGGGCGGGTCCCGGTGAATCGAGCGGGTGGTCTTGGCGTCGATGGGACCCCGGTTGTCGACGGATTCGCCGAAGAGATTCAGAACGCGTCCGAGGGTCTCTTTGCCGACCGCGACCTTCAGAGGGCCTCCGGTGTCAAGGACCTCGGCGCCTCGCTTGAGACCCAGCGTGTTGCCCATGGCGACAGCCCGCACTCTTCCACCCCCGAGGTGTTGCTGTACTTCTCCACGGAGTATCTTGGGCCGGCCGTTGAAATCGTAATGAATCTCCAGCGCGTGGTTCAATGCCGGCACCTGTTCCGGCGCGAACCTCGCGTCAAAGACGCTCCCGATGACTTGCGTGATTTTTCCTTTGTTCACTCCAACGTCCCCATTCCACTGACGATGTCCAGCAATTCAGACGTAATCTGACTCTGACGCGCGCGGTTGTAGTCGGTCGTGAGTTGGCGGATCATGTCTTCGGCGTTCTCCGTCGCGCTTCGCATGGCTACCATTCTCGCCAGATGCTCGCTCAACGTGGCGTCCAGAAAACAGCTTTGCATGGAGTAATACATCAGCATGCGCGCCAGGCTTTCGACGATCGCGTTGCCCGAAGGCGACAGATGGAAGTCTTCGAACGTCAGGTCCCAGGGCCAGATCACCTGGGCCCGCGTGGTCAGGTCGTCCACCAACTCCAGCAAGGGAAGGATTGTCAACGTCTGCGCGTGCTGGCTCGAGGCCGAGTAGAACCGCATATAGACGATGCCCAGGGAGTCGAGGCTCCCGGACATATACTGATCGATGAACTCGTCGGCGATCGTGCGGATCTGCAGGTCGCCGGGTATTTCTTCAAGGTCTGTGTACACCTTCGCAGGCGTCAGGCCGTGAAAATGCAGAACCGTTTCCAGGCGGCCCCGCGGCATATAGATGTCCAGCTTCCTGCCGCGGGCCTTGGCCTGCTGCACGTGGACTTCCAGCAACCGGAAGATCTCCGAGTTGTAGGAACCGCACAGACCTTTACGCGAACCGATCACCAGGATGGCCGTGCGACCGCAAGAGTTCTCCTTGAGCAATGGATGATCGATCGGATGCTCCGGCGTCGCCAGCAGATACGCGATCCGTGCCAGAGCGTCGCGGTAATCCCCCGTCAGGGCCCATCGTCCCGAATAGGACTTGTACCGAGCCGACGAGATCATCTCCAGCGTCCGGGTCATCCGGGCGATGCTGTCGACCGCCTTGCGGCGAACATAGATCTGGCGAATCGATGCCATAAGTGTAAGAAAACTCGAAATTCGAATTTCGTGCTTACTTTTTGTATATGTCCTTGTACTCTTGAATGCTTTCGGCGATTTTCGTCGAAAGCTCGTCGCTGAGCTTTCCGGTCTTGTTGATCTCGCCTATCAGCTCGGGATGCTGCTCGTTCATCCATCGCAGCATGTCGGCGGTAAAGCCGGTGACGGCCTCGACCGCGATGTCGTCCAGCAGACCGGTCGATCCGGCCAGAATCGCGACGACCTGCTCGCCCACGGACATCGGCGCGAACTGTGGCTGTTTGAGCAGCTCGACCATGCGGTTGCCTCGTTCGAGGCGCCGCTGCGAGGCCCGGTCCAGTTCGGTGCCGAGGCGGGCAAAATCCTGGAGTTCGTAATACGCCGCCAGATCGATTCGGAGTTTGGCGGCCACCTTCTTCATCGCCTCGACCTGGGCGTCCCCGCCGACGCGGCTGACGCTGACGCCAACGTCGATGGCCGGTCGGACCCCCGCGTGGAACAGATCCTTTTGCAGATAGATCTGTCCGTCGGTGATCGAGATGATGTTGGTCGGGATATACGCGGAGATCTGGCCTTCGAGGGTCTCGACGATCGGCAGGGCGGTCAATGAGCCGGCGCCGAGCTCGTCGGAGAGTTTGACACTGCGTTCGAGCAACCGGCTATGCAGATAGAAGATGTCGCCGGGATAGGCCTCGCGTCCGGCGGGCCGGCGCAGCAGCAGACTGAGTTGGCGATACGCGACCGCGTGCTTACTTAGGTCGTCGTAGACGCACAACGTGTCGCGATGCTTGTCGTACATGAAATGTTCCGCGACCGTACAACCGGCATAGGGCGCGATATATTGCATCGGGGCGCTGTCGGCTGCGGAGGCTGCAATCACCACCGTGTATTCCATCGCGCCGTATCGTCGCAGAGTGTCGATCACTTCCGCGATCGTCGAGTCCTTTTGCCCGATGGCCACGTAGACACAGACGACGTTTTGGCCTTTTTGATTGATGATTGTGTCCAAGGCAATGGCGGTCTTGCCGGTCTTGCGGTCGCCGATGATAAGTTCCCGCTGGCCCCGTCCAATCGGAATCATTGAGTCAATGCTTTTGAGTCCCGTCTGGAGGGGCTGGCGGACGGGCTGGCGGTCCGCGATGCCGGGGGCTTCCGACTCGATCAGACGGGTTGCCGTGGCCTTGATCGGTGCGCCGCCGTCCAGAGGCTGGCACAGGGGCGTCAAAACTCGTCCGAGCACCTCTTCTCCGACCGGTACCGCCATCAGCCTGCCGGTGGAGCGGACATCCGAACCTTCTTTGACTTTGGTGTAGTCCCCGTAGATGACGGCCGCCAGCGAGTCCTCTTCGAGATTGAAAACCTCGCCGACCGTGTCGCCTTCAAAAAGGAGCATTTCGCCCGCCTGGGCATCCTGGAGTCCGTAGATGCGGGCGATTCCGTCACCCACCTCGACGACCCGACCGACTTTGGTCACGTCGAGCCGTGCCTCGTACTGGCTGATCTCCTGCTTCAGGATGCCGGTGATTTCACTGATATCGATCTTCATAGAGCCTGCTGTCTTCTTTCAGGATGAGTGATCCGTTCGACGGTTCGCACGAGTCGGCCTCGGACGGAGTTGTCCAGCATTTTGTCGCCGTGGCGGAGGATGATGCCGCCGAGGATGGAGGGGTCCACGTGGACGTCGAGATCCACCTTCACATGCATCGCGGCGGTCAAATCTTCCGCGAGCCTGGCTTTCTGGTCTTCCCGCAGGGGATGCGACACGATGGCCGTCACGGTCTGATAGCCGCGATGGACGCGGTAGAGCTGTGTGTACCGGTCGATGATCTCCGGGAGGAACGCACCTCGGTCGTGATCGATGAGCACCGACAGGAAGTTGAGCGTCAGGTTGTTGATCCGTCCCGCGAGCACCTTGCGGACCAAGTCCCGCTTGGTCTGCTCGGCGAAGTACGGCGAGGATAGGAACGCCGGAAACCCCGGTTCCCGTTCCAGCATGGCCCCGACGGCTTCGAGGTCCTCCTCCACGGCGTCGAGGATCCCAGATTTTGTAGCCAGATCCAGCAGACTCTGGGCATAGGTCTCAATAATCCGGGTCGCGACGCCGTTATTCATTGGAGTCCTCCGTTCCTGCGGATGTGTGCGACCGCTTCATCGATGAGCCGTTGATTGTCCTGTTCGGTCAAGGCGCGTCCAAGCACTTGGCTACTCACCTGCAACACGATGTCGTTGGCTTGTCTCCACAGGTCGTCCACTGCGGCCGCTCTCGCGCTGGCGATCTCTTCGTGTGCCCGACGGCGGATCGCCTGGGCTTCCTCCCGGCTCCTTTCCACCACTTGTTGTTGATGCCGTTGCGCCTGCTCCGCAGCCTGGCGGACGACCGACAAACCCTGTTGCCTGTAGTCATCGAGCAATCGCTCGGCTTTGACACGGGTGTCTTCCGCGGACTTCAACTGCTCTTCAATGTGATTTTGACGGGCGTTGAGTGCGTCGAGCAGGGGTTTCCAAGCGTACTTACCCAGCACACCCATCAGAAGCACAAAGGCTGCGATGGTCCAGAGAGAATCGCCGAGCGTACCACTGAAGAGGCCGGAGTCGGAGCCTTCTGCGGGTCCGGCCTGTTCCGCCCATGCGTTCCCGCACGAGAGAGCCAGGATGGCAACCGTACAGAATAGCACTGTCTTGACCATGGTCGTTCGATCCTGCCTCAGTGCAGCCAGAAGACCGCGAGGAAGCAAATCAGCAGCGCGAAGAACGTCACACCTTCGATCAACGCCGCGGCGATGATCATGCTCATGAAGATGCGTCCGCCGGCCTCGGGTTGGCGGGCGATCGATTCGACAGCCTTGCCCCCGATGATGGCGACCCCAATTGCGGCGCCGACGATGATCACGCCGGCGGCGATGGTCGCCCCGAAGATCGCCCACGAGACCGACGACGGGCCGTTCATTGCCAGAACAGAAGAGATCACACTAATCATTTTGAAGCCTCCAAGACTGTACTAATGCTCCGAGCCGGTGGCCATCGCGATATACATCGTGGTCAGGAACGTGAAGACATACGCCTGGATAAAAGCCACCAACAGCTCGAGAAACGACAAGGCGACACAAGCGACCACCGAAACCGACGCCACGCCGAGGTTCTTGAAGATGAACACCAGGCCCAGGATGGTGCCCAGGACCATGTGCCCGGCGACGATGTTGGCGAAGAGTCGAATGGCCAGCGAAAACGGCCGGACGACGGCGCCCAGCAGTTCCAGCGGGTAGATCAACGGCATCAACCACATCGGCGCCGGCGGTGCCAAGTGGGCCAGATAGCCAAGCAGGCCGTGCCGACGGATCCCGTACGCATGAGTCATCACGAACGAGACGATCGCCAGGGCGCCGGTGATCCAGATGTTCGCGGTGGCAGGGCCACCGAAGTGGCTGCGTCTTCCCGTCATCAGACTGACGAACTTTTCGATCGGGACCATCGCCACGAGGTTGAGCGTCAGAATGAAGAAGAACGCCGTCCAGAGAAAACCGATGTAGGTATCCGTCCGTTCGCCCAACAGAGGGCGAGCCATCTGCTCCCGCAGGAACACGCAGACGGACTCGACGAGGTTCTGGAGGCCCTTGGGTACTCGTTGAGGGGACCGGGCGGCCAACGGCAGACCGGCCAACAGAATCAGAGTCGCCACAACGACCATGGCCGCGTGGTTGCTCACCACCACGAGGGAATCGCCCAAGCGGAAGGTCAATACCGGTACCGCCGTGATCGGTTCGAGCGGATTCAATTCCGCCAGAAGCTTTATATCTATCGCATTTGTAACCACGTCATTTCACACTTCGAAT
>JAGPGT010000067.1:1358-17462 GCA_018055905.1 Phycisphaerae bacterium | reverse complement strand
CCGTTCCTCTTCCATCAGCGTGACGATATACTTCTTCTTCATGGTAGGTCTCCTTACCTGGGTATACCTATTCCATCGGCAAAGAGACCCGAAACGATGAATCAAATCATAAGTAATGGAGCACTAGCGCGACCGCCTACGGCGCCTGGCCCGACAATCCCGTTCCGATGGACGAGAGCCGGCCCCTTCGGGCGCGACCTGAACTGCAGTACGCTTCGGACAAGACCGAGATCGAACAGTTGCTGGGCGCGTTTGCCCAACAGCACCCACGGATCGCGGTTTCGACGGTACGGCCGGCGATCATCGGCGGCCCGAACATGGACAACTACCTGACCCGCTTCATCTTCGGCATGCCCTTCATCGGGCTTCTCGACGGGCGCGATCCTCCGTTGCAGTTGGTCCACGAGGATGACGTGGTCGCAGCTATCTACGAGATTCTCGCGCACGACGGACGCGGCCCCTACAACGTCGGACCGCCGGACCACGTGTCGCTCTCGGAACTGGCCCGACGGACGAACCGGCGCACATGGAGACTGCCTTTCTGGCTGGCCTATGCGGCGGCCTGGCTGGCCTGGAAGACCCGACTGCCGATCCACGAGTGGCCGCCAGGTCTGCTCTATTTCGTTCGCGAACCCTGGGTCGTCGCGCCGGTGCGACTCCAGCGCGAACTGGGCTTTCGGTTCCGCTACAGCAGCATCGAGACGCTGCATCAGATCGTGGAAAGTATCGAACGCCGCTCGCGATCTTCCCGAGGAAAAGCCCGACCATGAGCACGTCGTTTCCCTTCACCACGTTAGAGGAGTTTCTCTTCTGGGAGGATCGTCCGGCGTATCCCTGGAGCTGTTTCGCAAGGTTCCGATTCGGCGGACAGTTGGATCGCGGCGCGTTCGAAACCGCGGTGGCCCGAGTTCTCCAACGGCATCCGCTCCTTCGCGCCAAGGCCCGAATGCGAGGGCCGAATCACGTCGACTGGGTCGTCCAGGACGATCCGCAGCCTGTCCTGCAATGGGAGATGGGCCCTGTCGGAGGTCCCTTTCCTCACGCGACCCATCTGGACCTTCTCCACGAGATCGGGATTCGCTTCCGCATCGTCACAGGGGGTTCAAAGTGCGACCTGGTGGTTCAGTGGCACCACGCCTGTTGCGACGGCGCGGGACTACTCGCTTTTGTCGACGAGTTGCTGATTGCCTATGCTCTGGCGATCGGAACAACATCGAAGGAACTCCAATTGCGACCGATCGACCCGGACAAGCTCAATCGCCGAGGCCGATTTGGCCTGACGGCAGCAAAGTTCGTGCGTATGCTGCCCAGGCAGGCGGTGGGCCTGCTGGGCGTCCGGCAGTTCGTGATGCGATCTCCGGTTCCGATCGTGCCCCATGAGCCGTGCCACGCCGCAGGCCCGCCGACGGGATACCCAGCGGTGCTGACTCGGATTCTGGATGTTGCGGAGACCGGGGCTCTTCGCAAGACTGCGACGCAACTGGGAGTCCGCCTCAATGACCTGATGGCCACGCAGTTGTTCCTGTCGCTCGACGAATGGCGATTTCGTCATGGCGTCGGGGACAATGGCTGGCTTCGGATGATGGTCCCCATCAACCTGCGGACTGCGTCCGATCGCAGGCTCTCAGCCGCCTGCCTGGCGAGTTCGATCTTCCTGGACCGCCGCCACCAAGACTGCGAGAAACCCGAGACCTTGCTCCGCAGCATTCACGACGAGATGAGCCTCATTCTATCCCACCAGCTCGGATTGACCTTTGTTTTCTCCTCCTGGCTGCTCAACCTCATCCCCGGCGGATTGAAACGACGGACCCGCGTGCCCCAGTGCTCGATGTCCTGCATCTTCACGAATGTAGGCAAAATGTTCGCGCATTCGCCCTTGCCGCGACAGGCCGGCCGCCTGATCGCCGGCAACGTGACTCTGGAAAGCATCGACGCCGTCGCCCCGAATCGTCCTTATACGTGTGTTTCCTTTGCGGCAAGTATCTATGCAAACCGCCTGGCCGTCACGCTCCATTACGATCCGAGGCCTCTGAGCGATGTGCAGGCTGGAGAATTGCTCGACGCTTTCATCGAAAGACTGGGCAGCCCCCAAGCGAAAAACGCCGACCGGTTTTTAACCGATCGGCGCCTTTGAGACTCTCGCACCATCTGGGATCTGTTTCTGTTTCTTCGCCAGTCGTCTGCGGGATAGATTATCCCTGGACTTTGACTTTCACCGCTTTGCTCTTCTCGGCCTTGGGCAAAGTCACGGAAAGCACGCCGTCTTTCACAACCGCTTGGATCTTGTTGGAATCGACCTCAGCAGGCAGCGAAACCTCCCGACGGAACGAACCCCAGGTGCTCTCCATGTGGTAGTAGCCTTCGCCGTTGGCCTCATGGGATTCCTTCTTCTCGCCGCTGAGCGTCAGGGTATTGCCGCAAACCGACACATCGATGTCCTCCGGCTTGCAGCCTGGGACCTCGGCCCGGACCAGAATCGCATCGTCTTTTTCCGCCACATCGATGGCCGGCCAGGCCCTCTCACCCAGCCAACTGAACGGCATATCCAGTCCTCGGAAGAAGCTGCTGAACAGATCGTCCATCTGGTTGCGAAGAGTGCTCAACTCATTTCGGTTTCTTCGGGTCCAAGGTACGATTGCCATAGTTTCTTCTCCTTTCCTGCCAAAACACGACTTTGAATCTTTTCAGTTCCAAACCCGTATTTTTCGTCTGGGAAATGAGCAAATCGCGTGCCAGATGAAAAAAGCCGAAAAACCGAAAAAAAACGGGCCGAAGAGAACGAACAGGCTTTTTCAACTGTCAAAATGGCATTTTCCCGTTGTGGAACAGGGATTTCGCCCGACTCGACCATTGATCAACTCGGTCGATTTCGAAGCAAAAAAAAGAGCGACGGGCCGCTTACGAGACCCGCCGCTCTGGGTGCGTCAAAGAAAAATTCCGCCACAGGGGATCAGCCGTCGAGGGTCCAGCCTTCGCGGTATTTGCGCCGGAGCAGCTCGTTGGCTTCCGGGCTGTTCTTGACCTGACCGGTCGCGCCGTCGTATTCGAGCTTCTTGCCCACGCGGTAGGCAACCAGACCCAGAAGCATCGTCTCGATCATCGTGCCGCTGTATTCGAAGTCGCACGCGGTCTTACGACTGGGGTCTTTGCAGGCCTTGATCCAATCCGTCTGGAAGTGCCCGAGGTCGGGCAACATTTTCTCCTTGGGCCGGCGGTCGTAGTAGCTCATATCTGCGTTGTCGCCAAAGGGAATCAACAAACGGGAGGTAAAATCGGTGATCAAGTACCCCTTGGTGCCCTTGAACATCGCGCCGTGACCGATTTTGTTCAGATCGACCCAGTCCCTGGGCGTTCTGGGCATCGCGCCGCCTTGGTACCAGTGGACGCCGATTTCGCCTCGCCAGTCGTTGGCCGGGAGCACGGCGTGGCTTTCCATCCGCACCGGCGTCACATCCGGATTGAACGGCTCGCCGGAGGCTTCCATCGTGGTCGGCAGGCCGTTGCCAATGACGTTCCAGACGAGGTCCATCGTGTGGCTGCCCATGTCGCCGATCTGACCGGTACCGAAATCCCAGTACATATTCCACTGGAGGCAGTTGGCGCCGGGGCCGCCGGAGAAGTAGCCGGGGTTGTAGGGATGGAAAGGCGACGGGCCGATCCACAGATCATAGTGAAGGTGAGCGGGCGGCTCGCCCTGGGCGGGCAGGTACCCGGGTCGGGGGATCTGGCGGTTGCCCCAGGCGTAGGCGTCTTTCAGTTCGCCAATCGCGCCGTCGCGAACCAGCTCCTGGATACGGTTGAAGTTCGGGTGCTCGTGACGCTGCATGCCGACCTGCGTGGCCAGCTTGCCCTTCTTCTTCATCCAGTTGGCACGGACGATGCGGGCCTCTTCCACGCCGATCGCCAGGGGTTTTTCCATGTAGCAGTGCAGGTTACGATTGAGACACCAGTTGGCAATGAACGCGTGCGTGTGGTCGGCGGTGCAGCAAATAACCGCGTCGATATCCTTCTGGTCCAGGCACTTGCGCCAGTCGACGTATTTCTTGGCCTTTGGGAATCGTTTGGCGCCGAATTCCAGATGCTCCTCGTTGACGTCGCACAGGGCGACCACGTTCTCGCCCTCCAGGTCCTTGAAATGGGCTTCGCCCCGGCCCCACGTCCCGATCAGGGCCATGTTGAGCTTGTTGCTGGGGGCGCTGGCGCCGGAGAGCACGCTACTGGGCACGATGAACAGCCCCGCTCCGGTCGCGGTTGTTTTGAGGAAGTCGCGTCGTCTCATGTGATGGGTCTCCTATGATTGTGCAATTGCCGTTCGTAAGGGCCACGGGGTCATGGTAGTCCATGGAACCGGCGCAATCAAGCCCCGCCCGGCGCAAAATGGCGAATGCGATCCGTCCCCCGTGGAATTCCAAACCACCTGTTGACTTGAGCCTCGGGATCGGGACACTATGGCTTTATGGGAAAACCGGAAGGCAAAACGCCCAGTCAAAGCATGGTCGAAACGCGGTACCTGGTGATGCCGACCCAGGCCAATCCCCAGGGGACCGCCTTCGGCGGCGCCATCGTCGGTTGGATTGACATGACGGCGGCGATGGCCGCCCAGCGGCATTGCGGCTGCGAGGTCGTCACCGCCGGGATCGACTCGCTGGTCTTCCGCGAACCGATTCGCATCGGCGACCACGTGATCCTCCGGGCCGCGGTCAACTACGTGAGCCGGTCCTCCCTGGAAGTCGGCGTCCAGGTCGTTCGCGAGGATCCCTGCAGCGGCCGGCAGACGCTGGCCACGACGGCGCACCTGACGCTCGTGGCGCTGGACGCGAACAAAAAACCCGTTTCCGCTCCGCCTCTGTTGCCCCAGACGGCGGAAGAGAAACAACGATATGAGAACGCCCGACTGCGGGTCCAGGCTAGGAAGGAACGACTCCGCGCCATCGACCGGGAGAACCGATCGTAACCGCAACCGAAAGGGGACCCCCAGAGAGCGAGGTGTCTGCGGCTTAAGAGCGGATCGCCTGTGAACAGAATCATCCCACCCGCGTAGAAACAATGACGAGCGATTTTGTCTACGCGGCAGAAAAGGCAAAAGACGGTGTACGAAGACAAATATACGATCCCCGACACCCAACAGGATATTCTCAGTCATCAGCAGCGTAGAGATCGCATCCACGTTCTGACCGTTGATCCTGCCCTGGCGGCGGATGTCTGCGAGAGAATTGGTGCGGACAAACGGCTCAAACGATGCACGCTGATCTGCCCCCGCGCGACGACGGTCCGCGAAGGCGTGGAGGAGATCGAGCGAACGGCTCAGGAGACCGTCTCTTCCCGCCTGATCATTTTCGACGTGCGCCGGCTCACCCTGCCCAAGCTTCGGCAGACTTACAACGCTATCGTGGGTTACAACCGCAAGGACTTCAACAAGAGCTGTTTCAGTATCTGCATCGGAGATGGGCCCCTGGCACTCTTCCAGAACGGCCAGTTCGCCAATCCATTTGTCCCTCACTTGGCCGCCCACCGCGTGGATTTCCATCCCGCGGTGTTTTTCTTCGATCCGTTCCTGCACTACGAACCCGACGAGGCCCCGCTTCAGAGCATGGACGACGAGTTCCTCATCCCCCACACGATTCCTCGAAGGCTGGCGCCGTACTTCAAGAGCGACGACATGACGGTTCCGCTCATCCGCCAGTATTTCCGGGCGGTGGACAAGGACGACCAAACGCGAAAGACCCGACGAAACCTGCTCCGACACATGTACAAGAAGAGGCTCGCCGAGCTGTTCCCAGGCCGCGAGAGCGAATATGCAGACCTGTTGACCCGCGACGGGATCCGCTGGGCCAGCGAGAAGATGAACCTCTACCCGCTCTACTTCGAGGATTGGGTCTACGATCTGATGCGCCGCGCCCGGAGAAACACAAACCTCAAACCGCCCACGACGGCGACGTGATCGAGCCACGGGCACGCCGGCTTAATCCCACTTGTGCTTCTTCACCGCGCGGAGGATCTTCTGGGCGCATCGCAGGGCGGCCAAGCCCTCTTCGGCGCCGACCTCGGGGGCGAAGGATCGGTCTTTGACGGCCCTCAGAAACGCCTCCTGCTCCAGACGAATGGGCTCCTTGTCGTCGATCGCAAGCTGCTCGATGTGCAACAGGTCGGGCCAGTTGACGGAAGCGGGGTTGAAGTCGCTGCGTCCGCGCCATTCCTTGATCATATCGACGACGTTCTTGTTCGGATCGGTCTTGATGACGATGCCGCTTTTCTTGAGGTAGTCGACGCTCACATAGGCCTCCCGACTGAAGACGCGGACCCGCCGTTCGGTCTTGAGGGCCAGACGCGAGGCGGTAAGGTTGGCGATACAGCCGTTGTCGAACACCAGCCGTGCATTGCAGATGTCTTCGCCGCCCTGGATGACAGTAACACCGACGGCGTCCACCCGTTTGATCTTGCTGCGAGCCAGGGACAAGATGATGTCGATGTCGTGAATCATGATGTCCAGGACGACGCCGACGTCGGTCGACCGGAACGGATAAGGGCTGACCCGTTGGGCCTCAATGAACTTGGGCTCGATGTCCAGGCGTTTCAGCGCTTGGGCGACGGGATTGCACCGCTCGGAGTGCCCGACCGCCACGACGGTGTCATATCGACGGGCCCACGCGACGATCTTGCGACCCTCGCGCACACTCGAGGCCAAGGGTTTTTCCACAAGCACCGCAATCCGGTTGCGCAGGAACAGCTTGGCCAGTTCCAGGTGCGTCGTCGTGGGCGTGGCGACCGTGACGGCGTCGACCTTTCCGAGGATCTCGGTGCAATCGGTGCAGGCTTCACAGCCGTACTTTTCCGCAAGCTGCGAGGCTTTGGCCTTGTCGGTATCCACGACCGCGATGAGTTGGCTGTCGGGCAACTGGCTGTAAACCTTCGCGTGAATCGAGCCCATCTTGCCCGCGCCGACGACTGCTGTGCGAATCTTTTTGTCTTCCATGAGAATCCAGTGCTGGAAACGAGGACCCATCGGACCTAGGGAACTCATAAGAGTTGACGGGGCCGCCGAATCGGGGGCGGGCGTTCCGTCGATTATTCGTGTCGCATGCTTTCCCGGTATCGGCCGAACCGGTGCTGGGTGCTCCGGAAAATCGCTTCGATCATGGCCCGCACGTTGTCGTCGAGCCCGTCCTGACGGGCCAACTCCTGAGCGTTGGCCAACAGGGTGCCGCCCTTGCGATAGAGCCTCTTGTAGGCGTCGAGAATCCGCTCCTGCTGCTCTGCATTCAGACCCGCGCGGTTCATACCCCGCTTGTTGACGCCCCGCACACGGGGCGGATAATGCCCGCTGACGATTACGAACGGCACGATGTCGTGCGTGAGGCCGGCCAGACCGGCCACATAGCACCATTTACCGATGGTGACAAACTGATGGGAGGCGGCCAGGCCGCTCATCCAAGCACCGGTCTCAATGTGGACGTGTCCGCCGATCTGGACGAGGTTGCTCAGGACGATCTTGTCTTCGAGGATCGCGTCGTGCCCGATGTGGGAGCCGACCATCAGGAGGTTGTCGTTGCCGATCCGGGTGGCGGTGCCGGCGCGCTTGCTCACATGAATCGTGACGTTCTCGCGGAACACATTGCGGTCGCCGATCACCAAGGCGCCGGTCGGGGCGTCCGGTCCCAACCCCAGGATCTGGGGGTTACAGCCGATCGCGGAATTCGGGAAGAAGTGGTTCTGCTGGCCGATGGTGGTGTTTCCGGTGACGACCACACGGGCGTCGAGGACCGTCCCGGCGCCGATCGACACGCCGCTGCCGATCACGCAATAGGGCCCGACGACCACGTCGTCGGCCAGCTGTACATTTTCTTCCACGACCGCCGTGGGATGGATAATCGCCATGTCAGTGGTTCCCTTTCATTCCGCTCACACATTCTCATCGTCAACCAAAATAAACTTGATCTCCGCCTCCGCGGCGACGATGTCCCCGACCATCGCGTAACATCGGCAATGGGCGGTTCTGCGCCGCAGGCGAACCGTCTCGGCGATCAGGATGAGCTGATCGCCGGGAACGACGGGCTTTCGCAATTTCACGTTATCCATGCTCAACAGCATGGCGAGTTTGCCGGTGTGTTCAAGCCGCTGGGCGAACAGCAAACCCGAGACTTGGGCCATCGCCTCGACGATCAGCACGCCGGGCATGACCGGCGTCCCGGGGAAATGCCCTTGAAAAAACTGCTCGTTGAACGTCACGTTCTTGACGCCCTTGATCCGGGCGTCGCCCTCGACCTCGATGATCTTGTCCACAAGCAGGAAGGGGTAGCGATGAGGCAGGATCTTTTGGATCCGCCGAATGTCCAGGATGGCGTCGGTCCCGAACCGGTCCATGCGCTCCTGCTGCTGGACCGCCTCGTAGAGCTTGCGGACGAGCTGCTGATTCAGAGCGTGGCCGCTCTTGTAAGCCACGATCCGTCCCAGGACGGGCCGCCCGACCAGCATGAGGTCCCCGATCAGATCGACGATCTTGTGCCGGACGCACTCGTTGGGAAACCGATAGGCGTTCTTGACCGGGCCCTCCGAATCGATCACAAGGATCTCCGAAGGTCCCAGGTGGGTGCCGAGCCCACGGGCCTGGAACTCCCGGGCTTCGGGCTCCAGGAGGAACGTCCGGGCGGGTGCCATCCCCGTCTCGAAACTCTCCGGCGTCAACCGGTAGCTGAAGACCTGCCGACCGATGGCAGGATGGGCACCGTAATCGAGATCGTATGTGATGTTCAGATCGCTGTCGGTGTCGGGCAGCGCGTAGATCGTCGCGTCCGCGGCGCTGACGCTGATCGCTTTATGGATGATAAATTCCTTCCGGGAGGTCTTCTGTTCGACGACTCCTGCGGCCTTGAGGACCTTGACGTATTCGGCGCTGCTGCAGTCGGGCGACGGCAATTCCGGTCCGTCAACTTCGATCGTCAGATTGTCGATCTCTAGAGCGCGAACAGCAGCCAGACAATGCTCGACGGTTTCAATGCTGATGTCGCCTTTCTTAATGCTGGTGCGTCGGCTCCGCTCGGCGATGCTCGGCGCGATCGCCGGGATGCGCACGGCATTGGCGACGTCGGTGCGCACGAAAACAATCCCGGCGTCTTCCGGACTCGGGCGAAACGTCACCGTGGCGTCCTGACCGCCGAAAAGGCCTTTTCCGGCGAGCTTGACCTCATCCTTTATCGTCTTCTGCAGCTTCAAGTTTATCTACCTTCGCGGCCAGGCGCTTGAGCTCTTGCGAGAGTTTCGGCAGACGAAGGACATGGGCAACCACCCTCGCTGCTTCTCGGATCTCCAGTGCAGGCGTCCAGGCCAACTTTTCTCCGGGCCCAACGCTGCTCATCACGCCGGCCTGGGCCCCGACCTGGGTGCCGGCGCCGATCTCGATATTGTCGGCCAGCCCGACCTGTCCGGCCAAGACAACCCCGTCGCCGAGTCGGGAACTGCCCGCGACGCCCACCTGGGCGGCGATCAGACAGCATTTGCCGATCACCACGTTGTGCGCGATCTGCACGAGGTTGTCGATCTTCGTGCCGGCGCCCACTATCGTATTGCCAAATTTCGCCCTGTCAACGCAACTGTTGGCCCCGATCTCGACGAAGTCCTCGAGAATCACCCCGCCATTGTGGGGGATCAATCTGGGGACACCGTCGATGAAAGCATAGCCAAAGCCCACGGACCCGATTGTGCTGTTGGCTTGGATGATCACGTGGTTGCCCAGCACACAGCCATGGTGCACCACGACGTTGGCCTCGAGCCGACAGTTCGACCCGATCCGGGTCTTTTGCCCGATCCGACAGCCCGGCGCCAGGATCGTGTTGTCGCCGATCTCCACATCGTCTTCCACTACGACAAAAGGACCCACACTCACGCCGGCCCCCAACCGGACGTTCGACCCGATTCGGGCCGACGAATCCACCCCCGTCGGAGCAGGTTTCAGCTGGGGGGCAAAAAGACTCAACGTGGCGATCAGGGCTTCGTTGACGTTGCGAACGTGCAGTTGCGGTATAGACAGACCTTCGACGGGTTTGCCCACAATCACCGCTGCCGCACGCGATTGCGCCAGCGCGGCCTCGTGTTTGGCGTCCGTGACAAAGGTCACATCGTTCTCGCCGGCGGCCTCAATCGGCTGGATCCTCTCGATCCGGCTCTCCGCGCCGCCAGGGGCGCCGACCAAAACGGCCCCCAGACGTTCGGCCAATTCATGAATCGTGACAGTCATCCTCGTTTCCGAATCAGAAAAAGCATCAGGGCTTGAGGGTCTCGTCGGCGTCCATACGGGCTGCGACCTCGGCGGTCAAGTCGACGCAGCCGCCGGAATACAGCACTTTGTGCATGTACAACGTGGTCATCAATTCGTCGCTGGGAACGGGAAACTCCGGCTCGGTCCTCTCCAAAACCATGTCCAGGCCCTTTTCCCTGGCCAGACTCTGGGTCGCACGGGTAAAGGCCTGGTAGAGGTCCTCCAGCCACTTCTTGTCGTCCAGCACCGATTGCTGTTTGAGAAGCTCCTGTTGGCTCTGCAGTTTGGCCCGCTTCTCGAACACGACCTGCATCTGTTGCCTGTAGTCGGCGGTTCCTTGCTTGAGGGTCTTGAGCTCGGCCTCCTCGCCTTCGACCTCTTTTCTCAGATCGTCCAACTGCGCTCGGGCCTGAGCCTGTCGGTGCATCGCCTGGGCGCTGTACTGTTTGTGCTTGTTGGAGGCCTTGAAGACTTCGCGCATGCTCACGACCCCGACTCGCAACGCGGGACCCGAGGGGGCCGCCGCCCGCCCATGCTCCAGCACGGCCAATGACGCCAACATACAAACGAGAAAGCCCCCGGCTGCGATTTTGCCATTCATACGTACCCTTTCTTCTGTCTTTCAAGATCAAGTTTGATGGACAAGACCTGCCACATCGTCAGAACACACCGCCGCCGGAGAAGCTGAAGACCTGCGTTTCGTCTTCGTCGTCCTTGAGCACCGGCGTGGCGATTTCGAACCGGATCGGCATATTGCCGAAGACCTGCGGAACCTTGATCTCCACACCCGTACCGATCGACAGGCGATAGCTGCCGGTGTCGATCGTGCCGCTGTCGCTGAACAGCAGCAGGCCAAAATTCTCGCCGACCAACGGGATTGTGATCTCCGCCCCGGCCAGGAAGATCCAGTCGCTTCCGACCGGGTCCTTCCGCACGGGATTGGGGACGTGGGTCTGCAAGCCGCGGGTGCTTACGCCGCGATACTCAAAGCCGCGGATTCCATAGCGACTGGTGCCGCCGGCGTAAAACTTCTCGAACGGCGGCGCCTCGCCCAGGATTGTGCCTCCCAGGAACTTACCCGCCAGAATGGTCTTTCGGCCCAGCACATCCTCGTACAAAGTGAAATAACGGGTGTAGCTGCCCTCGAGGATTCCGAAGGTATCGTCCCCCGTCACCTGCTCGTAGAACGCGCTGATGTTGCGCCCCTGGCTGGGGTCGTAGACGTCGTCCACACCACTGAAGCCGACGCCGAATCGAACGCCGAACAGTTGGGTGTCTCCGTAGAAGTCGCGGATCTCCAGCGGAGCGTCGAAGTCCAGATCGCTGACCCCGACGTTCTCGGCGCGGAATCCGAGGCTCCTTCGCCACTGCTCGCTGAGGCGCTGCTCGAATCCAATCGCTCCCTTGAGACGCTTTTCGTCGTAGCTTTCGCGAAACCGCTTCCAGCTCTGGCCCAGCATGTTAAACGTGATCGGCTCGTCCCGCCAGTACGGATCGGAAAAGCTGATGGAGTATTGGCTGTAGCGCGTGCCGGGCTCCAGGCGCAGGCCAAACCGCTGACCGGCGCCGCGGAAGGTCCGCCAGGGGGTGAACCATTCCCCCAGATCCTCCGGCAGATCCGCAATGTCGAAGTTCTGCTGCTGGTAGATGATCTGGGCCATCACACCGTTGTCGCTGCTGAAACCGACGCCGGGACGGATCAGGCCGGTCATGCCCTCCTCGAGGTCCACGCGGACGTCCTTGGTGTTGGGGTCCCCGCTTTCCGGCGCGACCGGACGAATCATCACCTGTTGAGCTGAGGCGGCCCGCTGCGAGTACTTTTCGAGCCGACCGTTGCCTTCTTTGGGCGCGATCTTGGCGTTGTAGAGTTCGCCCGGCGTGAAATCATATTCGTCCAGCACACGGCGAACCACTTTGTCCTTGGTGGTCTCATTGCCTGTGATGTCGATGCGCCCGATGCGGAACTGGCGGCCTTCTTTCACATGGATCGTGAGGGTCACCAGATTCTCGTCCACCTCGGGAGTGAATTTCACGCTTTGTCGTACCTCCGCGTCCACATACCCGATTTCGCGGTATCGCTGCTCGATTTTGCGGGCGCCGCGGTCCGCTTCGGCCTTGAGGTAAACCTTGCCTTCCCGCGAATCGAGGTTCTCTCGCAACTGTTCCTCGGTGAACCGCGTATTGCCGTTGAAGACAATCCGGTCGATGCGATAGACCGGGCCCTCTTCGATGACGAAAACCACGTCCATCTTATCGCCGCTGTCGGACAATTCGGTCCGGGCTTCGATCTTGTAGTTGAGATGCCCCCGGCCGTAGTAGAACTCGCGAAGCCGATCGACGTCGGCCTCGACCGCTTCTTCAGTGAAATGAAACGGCCAAAGCAGCCATTTCTTCTCTTTGATCTTGATGACCTGCCGAAGCGTGCCGTCTCCGAACGCGTCGTTGCCCTCGAATTCGATGCTGCCGATCTGGACACGGGGCCCTTCTTCGATCCGGTAGAGCAGATGTCCGTCGGCCAGCCGGTCTCGATCCAGGACGACTTTCACGGAAGGATAGCCGACTTTTCGGTACACCTCGGCAATCGTCATCCGACCGCCCTCGGCTAGGAACGGGTCCAGGCGGTCTCCGAGCTCAAAACCCAGCCGCTCGCGCAGGACGTGGCTCTTGAATCTCTGATTGCCCTCGAATTCAATGGATTTGATAATCTCCCCCGAGGGTCGATTTCGAATCGCCGATTGCTGATTGGGGTCGCTCGCCTGGGCCGCTGTTTGCGTACAGGCGGCCCCCATCAGGCACAGCACCAGGAGAATCGAAGTTGCGTCCTGCATATTCCCATCATCCCTATTCATCAGAAGGGCACTGCTTCCTGTTCGATCTGCGCGAGGTTCTCGAACCGGGTGCACTTCTCCCGGAACGTCAGCTTCACGGCGCCGGTGGGCCCGTTTCGCTGTTTGGCGATGATGACCTCTGCGATGTTGTCGTTTTCGTAGTCCGGCTCCCCGCGGTGATAATAATCCTCGCGGTGCAACAACATGACGACGTCCGCATCCTGCTCGATCGCGCCCGATTCCCTCAGATCGCTCATGCGGGGACGATGGTCTTCCCGCCCCTCGGCCGCGCGGTTCAACTGGCTCAGAACGATGACCGGCGCATCCATCTCGCGGGCCAGCGACTTGAGGTACCGCGAGATCAAAGAGATTTCCTGCTGGCGTGACTCGACCCGCGCGGAACCGACGTTCATCAACTGCAGGTAGTCCACGACGACGCAACGGATGCCGTAGGCGCTCTTGAGCCGACGAGCCTTGGCCCGCATCTCCAACGGACTGAGGGCCGACGTGTCGTCAATGTAGATCGGCGCCTCGGAGATCACGCCGCAGGCCTCCACCAGCTTCTGATAGTGCTCGGTGCTGAGCATCCCCTTGCGCACCAGTTGCGAATCCACGCCGCTGTAGCTGCACAGGAATCGCTCGGCCAACTGTTGTTTACCCATTTCCAGCGAGAAGATCGCGGTGGGGACCTTCTCGATGATCCCGATGTGCTCGACAAGATTCAACGCGAAAGCGGTCTTGCCCATGCTGGGACGTCCGGCAATGATGATCATCTCGCCCTTCTGCAGACCGCAGGTCATATCGTCCAGCTCGTAGTACCCGGTCGAAAGCCCGGTGACGTGGGTCCCTTCGCGTTTTTCGATTGTCTCGTAGGCCTTGGTGACCAGGTCCTTGAGGGCGACCGCGGCACTGGTGATCCGCTTGTCGGTCACGGCGAAGATCCGCCGCTCGGCGGCGTCGAGTTTCTCCGCAGCGTCTCCGCTCTCATCGTAGGCGTCGTTAAGAATCTCCGTGGCCGCAGCGATCGTCTCCCGCATGAGCATCTTCTCGCGGACGATGTCGGCATAATATTGAACGCTCGCGGAGGACGGAACCGTCTCGATGACCCGCTGGAGATACTCCACCCCCCCGACCGCCTCCAACTGGTTGCGCCGCTCCAGCTCGTTGCGGACCAGCAACCCGTCGATACCCTCCCCGTGGTTCTTCTCGTAGAGCGCCAGGATCGCGTCGAACAGCATCTGGTGCTCACTGTGGTAGAACGCGTTGCGGTTGAGCGTCTCGATCACATCCCCGATGCACCGGGGATCGATGATCATGGAGCCCAGAACCGCGGCCTCCGCGCCCAGATCTTGCGGCATGCTTCGCAACACCAGTGATCCATCCCCCTTGCTGCGGGTGGACTGGCCCGCCGGGTTGGAACCCGAGGAAGACGCACTCGGTTCCCCGGCGGCCGATGCCGCCGACTTGGACACTCTCTTAGTGGTTTTTTCCGCCACAGAAAACCTCTGATCCGACGATCTCTTCACAACGCCGCACCATGCGCAGGACACCTCCGGCGTAACGCAGCGAAACAGTGGGGCATTGTACCGAGCGGACGGGGCCGCGTCTACAGTCCTGTTCGTCGTAGGGTTCCAAAGACCTTATAGGACTGATCTGACCTCTGAGAATAGGATTCAAACGCCGGGTTTCACTACCTCTTGAGCCACTGGTCCAGCCAGGCCAGGACCGTCTCGTGCCACAGAACCGAGTTTTGCGGCTTGAGGACCCAGTGGTTTTCATCCGGGAAGTACAACAGCTTGCTCGGAATACCGCGACGCTGAAGGACATTGAACGTGGCCAGACCCTGGGTGACCGGGATGCGGAAATCCTGCTCCCCGTGGATGACCAGCATCGGCGTCTTCCACCGGTCGACGAAACGCACAGGGTTCTGTTCCTCGTAGCTGTCAGGGTTCTCCCAAGGCGTGCCTAAGTGGTCCCACTCGGGGAACCATAGCTCGTCCGTATCAAAGTAGGCCATCCGCTCATCAAGGTTGCCGTCGTGGTTGACCAGGCAGCGGAAGCGATCGGGCCACTGGCCCGCGATCCAATTGACCATGTATCCTCCGAAGGAGGCGCCGAGAGCTCCTACCCGGTCGCCGTCCATCCAAGGGTATCGCTCCAGCGCGGCGGCCAAGCCCCTTTGCAGATCCACCAGGGGCTTGCCGCCCCAATCGCCGCGAATGGAATCGGTAAACGCCTGGCCGTAACCGGTGGAACCGTGAAAATCCACCATGACGACCGCGTAACCAGCCCCGGCGTAGGCCTGGGGATTCCACCGATAGTGGAACATGTTGCCGAACGAACCTTGCGGCCCGCCGTGAATCAGGAACGCCACCGGGTACTTCCCGGATGGATTGAAATCCACGGGTTTGACGACATAGGCGAAAACGGTCTCATCGTTCCAGCCCAGAAAGGTGAACTGCTCGTATTCACCCATGCGAGCGGCCGCAACCTTTTCTCCATTGATGTTTGTGAGCCGGTTGGCGCGTCCGCCATCGGCAAGCTGCGTTTGTCGCTGCGACCCGGACAACGAAACTGTGAACAGCTCAGCCGGGTGCGCGATTGTGCTCAACGAGTACACGATCCGATCGCCAACGACGTCGAACTCATGGACCGTTCCGGTCTTGATGATCGTGCGTGTCTTGCCGTCTTTGACGTCGATGGCGAAGAGGGAATCCTGCCCTGTGTTCTCGGCGACCGCCAGAATCTGTGAGCCGTCGGGCGACCAGGCGATAGACGTTGCGCTGCGGTCCCAGCCCTCATTGAGCATTCGCTTGCGGCCGGCGGGCCATTCCTGCAGGACGATCCGGAACTGATCCGATTCATATCCCGGTCGGGCCATCGCCAGGTAGGCGAGTGTCTTGCCGTCGGGCGAGAAGACCGGGTGTGTATCCCAGGCGGGATTGTCCTCGGTCAGGCATCGCGGTTTCTGCGAACCGTCCAGCGGCGCGTAATACAGATCGAAATCGGTGGACCAGGGTTCTT
>JAGPGT010000067.1:0-1258 GCA_018055905.1 Phycisphaerae bacterium | reverse complement strand
GTCTTGCCGTCGGGCGAGAAGACCGGGTGTGTATCCCAGGCGGGATTGTCCTCGGTCAGGCATCGCGGTTTCTGCGAACCGTCCAGCGGCGCGTAATACAGATCGAAATCGGTGGACCAGGGTTCTTCGCGTCCGACGTCGCGGGCGGTAAAGACGATGCCCTTGCCGTCGGGAGTGAAGGCGATTTCCTCGGGCCCGCCGTAGGGAAGCGAAGGCGTGTCGGCATCCATGCCTCGCATGACGTCCACAGCAGGGCCACCCGCGGCGGGTCGGACGAACAGGTGCGACCGCCGGCCGTCCTTCCACGTATCCCAGTGACGCACGAAGATTCGGTCATAGATCCGACCGGAAGACCGGGTCCGTTCCCGCTCGTCGAGTCTCTTTTTCGTCTGAGCGGGATCGGCTTCGGGAAAAACCTCCATCGTGTAGGCGATGTGCGCGCCGTCGGGCGAAACAAGCAGGTTGCCCACGTCCAACGGTTCGTCGGTCGCCTGTTGGGCCTCGCCCCCGTCAACCGCGATCCTCCACACCTGCGAAGACCCCGATCGGCTCGACAGGAACCACACGATCCGACTGTCCGGCGACCATCGCGGATTCGAATCGGCCTGCGGCGCGGTCGTCAATCGGCGCGGCTCCCCCCCGGCACTGGAGACCAGCCACAGGTCCGTCCGCCCCTGATTGGCCTCCAGGTCGGTTTCGCGGACCACAAAAACCACATGCCGCCCGTCCGGGGAAATCTGCACGTCGGAGATCCGAGCCATCGCCAGCATATCGTGGACTGAGAAAGGATGCGTCTGCTGACCCGCGGCAACGAAACTCCAGAAGGCCAGTATACCCATCACGATGGCTTGTCGGCTGATTGTTGTTCTGGCAAATCCATATTGCATGAGTTTCTCCTCAGAAGATATCGCGGGCCCCAAGCAACCAATGTCATTCGTGCCTTTGAACCTTCACACGTCCTACTTTCCTCTCAGCCCGCCGCCACGCCGGGCCCTTTCACAGGGATCTTTTTCTCCGAACTCACGTCGATCGGGATGTCCAGCCAGAAAGTGGAACCGACGCCGACCTCGCTCTCGAACCCGACGGAGCCGGCCAACAGAGTCGCCAGTTCTTTGCTGATGGACAAACCCAACCCGCTCCCGGGTGTCTCGCGGGTCAACGAGCCGTCACCGCCCTGGCGGAACTTGTCGAAGATCTTGTCGCGATCCGACTCGGGGATTCCGCAGCCGGTGTCGCGCACCGTGATGCGCACCATCCG
>JAGPGT010000066.1:3747-17480 GCA_018055905.1 Phycisphaerae bacterium | reverse complement strand
GGTTGCGACTGCGATGCAAGGCGTCCCGACTCGGGCCTGTTTCTCCATCGTGGTGGGCAAGAACGCCTCCGCCGATGGCAGCGTCCTCGTGGGCCACAACGAGGACGACGGGGCCCCCCAGATTGTCAATCATCACAAATTGCCTCGGCAGACGTATCCCGCGGGGGCCCGACTGTCGCTCCAGACAGGCGGTTCGCTGGAGCAAGCCCCGCAGACGTGGGCCTGCATGTGGTCGGAAATGCCGGGCATGGCCTTCTCGGACAGCTACCTCAACGAGTGGGGCGTGACCGTCTGCTCGGACAATTGTCCCTCGCGGGAGGATCGGCCCGAACTGATCGATGGCGGCATCGGCTGGGACCTGCGACGGGTCGTCGCCCTGCGGGCCAGGACGGCGCGGGAAGGCGTCCTCCTGGCCGGACGGCTCGTGGAGCGATTCGGATACGCGGACTCCGGACGGACCTACATCATCGCGGACCCGAACGAAGGCTGGTTTTTCTGCGCCATCAACGGCAAGCGGTGGCTGGCTCATCGCGTGCCCGACGATGAAGTGGCGATGGTCGCCAACACGTACACGGTTCGTGAGGTCGACTTGAGAGACGAGAACAACACACTGGCTTCGAAGGACATCGTGCAGTACGCCACATCGCGGGGCTGGTACAATCCGGCTTCGGGGACATTCGATTTCGCCAGGAGCTACGCGAACCCCAAGGCCGCCTCCCATCCCAACAACATCGGCCGCCAGTGGAGTGGATTGCAGTACGTGACTTCGCGGCCGCTGAAGGCGGGACCCGACCTGCCTTTCTCGGTCAAACCCAGGCAGAAGCTCGGCGTGGCCGATGTAATGCAGATTCTCCGCCACGACAAAGAGGGCGAGTCCGGGACGATGCCTGCGGATGTGCCCTTCCTCTGTGCTTTATGCAGCGGCGCGACGCAGACGAGTTTCGTCGCCCAGTTGCGGACGGGCCTGCCGCGGGACCTCGGCCTGGTGTACTGGGTCAGCCTGGCTTCGCCTCGCACGTCGTTCTATGTCCCGTTCCACTTTGGCGTGGACGGTTTCCCCGCCGGATACAAAGGGATCTCGGATCGGCCCACGTCGGAGTACTACGACCGCAAGGTTCAGGCGAAGTTCGTGCCCGATCATCGGGAGGCGTTCTGGGTGTTTTCGAATTTCCGCGACAAGATGGACCGCAAGGACCTCTCGGCAATGGAACGGCTTCGGGTCGAGCAACGGCGCGTCGAGCAGAACGCAATCGAGGTGCAGAGACCTGTCGAAGACGCGGCCGGCCGGGTGTACGAAACCGACAAGGCTGCCGTGGGGCGGCTCCTGGAGAACTACTCCAAAGGCGTGTACCTGTCCGCCATGGAGGCGATGGCCGCGACACTCTCCGAGGAGTAAGAGGCTTTGCGATGGGCGAGGAGGAACTATGAGCTTCGGAAAGGGAATTGTTGTGGGAATCGCATTTGCGCTGCCTGTGATTGCCGGCCTTTGCGTATCGCAGGCGAACGCCGCTGCGGATCTCGATAAACGCGCGAACGAACTGGCTCAGGAGATCCTGTTGATCGACACGCATCTGGACACGCCGTTTGAGCTTCAGAAGCGGATGCAGGACATCTCCGGACGGATCGAAGGCGGGCACTTCGATTACGTCCGCGCTCGCCAGGGCGGTCTCGATGCGATGTTCATGGTGGTCTATGTGGCTCCGGAATACGAGACTCAGGGCGGCGCCAAGGCCTATGCCGACCAGACCCTCGACATGATCGAGGGATTCGGGCGGCAGTGGCCGGAGAAGTTCACCCTGGCGCGTTCTGCGACCGATGTCCGGTCTCAGTTCGGCGCCGGTCGAGTGTCCCTGTGCCTGGCGATCGAGAACGGCTCGGCCCTCGAAGGCGACGTGAAGAACCTCGACCATTTCTATTCGCGTGGCGTTCGGTACATGACGCTGACGCACTCGAAGAACAACCAGATCTGCGATTCATCGTTCGATGACGGTCCGAAGTGGCATGGGCTGAGCCCCTTTGGCAGGGAGGTGGTGGCTCGAATGAACCGCCTCGGGATGATCGTGGACGTCTCCCATGCCTCCGACGACGCCTTCTATCAGATCCTGGAGCTTTCGAAGGCTCCGGTCGTTGCGACGCATTCGGCCTGTCGGCATTTCACGCCGGGATGGCACCGGAACATGAGCGACGACATGATCCGTCTGCTCGCGAAAAAAGGCGGGCTCATTCACGTCAATTTCGGTTCAATCTTCGTCAACAAGACGGTCAATGCGGAATTTGTACGGATTCAGAACGATATTCGACGGAAGGTCCAGGAGAGCCGCCTGGAGGGGGATGAGCGAAAGCGATACCATCGGCAGTTGTGGGAGCAGGCTTCGTTCAGCAAGGCTCACGTCTGCGATGTGGCCGACCATATCGACCACGTTGTCCAACTGGTGGGCGTCGATTTCGTGGGACTGGGCTCGGATTTCGACGGCGTCACGGAAGTCCCAGTGGGCTTGGAAGATGTGTCATGTTATCCCAATCTCATTTGTGAATTGCTCAAGAGGGGTTATAGTCGCCAGGATCTTCGAAAGATCTGCGGGGAGAACTTTCTACGCGTCTGGGACCGTGTGGCAGAGGAAGCGGACGCGAGGCTGGAGAGCTTCGCTCATGACGGGGCGAATCCACCTGGGGTCGGCGGGGACTGAAATCGTGCGAAACCTCGGGTTGCAGAGGAATAAAAAGAGACGTTTTCCCGTTGCCTGCCGGTCGCTTCTTCCCACTTGTGATTTCCTCCCCTTCCAACTTCCAACCTCACCCTTATAATGGCGGTTGAGAATGCATATGAGAAACTTCGAGAAGACAAAACGCGTGGTGATCAAGATCGGCACGAACACTCTCGCCAAAGACGGCGGGATCGACACGGCGTATTTTGCCGGCGTGGCCGATCAGGTCAAAGCCTTGACGGCATCCGGCCGGCAGGTGGTCATCGTCACCAGCGGCGCAATCGGCATGGGGGCCGGACAATTGGGCCTGACCGAAAAGCCCCGGGAAATGAAGATGCGCCAGGCCTGCGCCGCCATCGGCCAGCCGTTGTTGATGCGGGAATACCGCAAGGCGTTTGAGCAGCAGGGGGTAGAGGTCGCCCAAGTGTTGCTGACCGCGGAGGTGTTGACCAATCGCAAGACCTATCTGAACCTCCGCAACGCGATTGAGACGCTGCTGGACCTGGGTGTGATCCCGGTGCTCAACGAGAACGACAGCGTCAGCACCGCGGAGATCGGCACCGCCTTCGGCGACAACGACAAGCTCAGCGCGTTGGTCGCCAGCAAGATCGACGCGGACCTTCTGATCATGTTGACGGACATCGACGCGTTGTACGACAAGAACCCGCAGAAGCACGCGGATGCCAAGCCGATCCCGGTCGTGTTCGAGATTACCGAGGAGATTCTTCGAAACGCCGGTGGCTCGGGCAGCGTTCACTCCACCGGCGGGATGAGGACCAAAATCGAGGCCGCCAAGATCGCAGCCAACGCGGGTTGTCGGATCGTACTGGCCAACGGACGCGAGGACCGGGTGATCAGCCGGATCATGGCGGGTGAGCCGCTCGGGACGATTTTCATGCCCAAGCGTAAGCTCAGCAACCGTGCCCGGTGGATCTTGAACAGCCGACCGGCCGGAACGATCCGCATCGACGACGGCGCGATAAAGGCCCTGCGAAACCACAAAAGCCTGTTGCCCAGCGGCGTCACCGGCGTCGAGGGCACATTTAAGCAGGGCGAGGTCGTGATGCTCAACGAGTCGGCCAAAGCGGTCACCAGCCTCGACAGCCTTCAGGTCAAAACTCTCGCGGGCAAGCACAGTCGGGAGATCAAAAAGCTCCTGGGTCCCGACCACCGTGACGTGGTGGCGACCCCTGAGGATATCGTATTCCTGGATTACTGAGGAGTCGGTCGATGTCGGCGTCGGAACAGGACATCGCATCGGAGAGTCTCGTATCCTCCGAGGAATGGTTTGTACGATATCTTCTGGATGCGGGGTTTCTTTTGGTTCTGGTCCTGACGGCCATCGGGGTGTCGATGTATTTGGACGCCGGGGATTACTTCCGCGACTGGAGCAGGGAACCCGACGCGGGGTTTCTCCTCTGCATGGTGCTGGTGCCTGTGCTGGCCATGGTGGCGCTGGGCCTGGCGATCTATGCAGGCGTTCGGTTATTCATGCGGCCTCGTTCGTTCTCGCATTCCCTGGTGCGGCTGACGCTTCTGTTGGCCCACGTGTTCGTTCTGCTCGTCTGCGTCGATACGATCACCACAACCTCGGGCGCCGTCGCGGCCGGATTCAGGCAACTGATGTCCGGCGGGGCCGGCCGGCCCGGGAACGTGGTCCAGGGCCGGTTTTTTCCCGGTTCCCAGTACGATGCCCCCGAAGGCGAGTCCGACGATTTGCAATCAATCCCGCCGGAACTGGGTCCGGGCGGGCCGGCGATGCCGGGACGCGAGGCGGGACCTCGATGAATCCGGCCGAACGAAAATTGCCTCGTGAGTTCTATGACCGTGACACGATTGTTGTCGCCCAAGAACTCCTGGGCAAATACCTCGTACACATGTTCGAAGGGGTGGAGCAAGTCGCCAGGATCGTGGAGGTCGAGGCGTACCTCGGCCCGCATGATCTGGCGGCGCACTGTGCCCGCGGGCGGACGAAGCGGACGGAGGTCATGTTCGGTCCACCGGGCCATGCCTACGTGTACCTCATTTATGGGATGTACTGCTGCATGAATGTGGTGACGCAGGCGGAAGGAATGGCGTCGGCTGTGTTGCTGCGCGCGATCGAGCCCGTGCGAAACGTAGAAGGGCGGACGCAGGGCCCCGGTTTGTTGTGCAAGGCAATGCACATCAACCGGCGCCTCAACGGCCACGACTTGCTCAGCGACGATTTTTACATCGCAGATTCGGGCCGATCCGAGCGGTTTGTCATTGTGAAACGCCCTCGCATCGGGGTCGATTACGCGGGTCGATGGGCCAAGCGGCTTCTGCGTTTCTACATCCGCGGCAATGCGTTTGTGTCCAGGAAATAGTGGCGTTGTCGAGCGACGAGATTGGGGGATACGCTAGCGGGTCTGGTCTTCGAGAGCCGCGATGTTTCGAAGAGCCTGGTCCAGAGAATCGCCGCACATCTTGCAGTCCATGGGTATTGGTCCATTCTCAGGGCGGGCCGCCGCAACCCTTGGCTTTGGGGGCCACGCGCTGTCCTCGCGGTACGACTTGGACGAGGATGGTTCCGGTGTCGCTCATGGGTTTACCCGAACGGGGATCGTCGGTGACTCGTACGACGATCGCGGTGGTCATGACCTGTCTGGGCGTCCAGAAGATCGTGTAAGAGGCCGTTTTGGGTTTGTTGACGAGTTTCACGCCGTCCGGGCCGCGGACGATTTCGACCTTGGCGAGGTCCCCGTTGGGGTCATACCAAGTCCGTGTATGGATGAGCTCCTTGCCCAGTTCGACCCGTACCCAGCCCAGGAGTCTGCCTTCGACGAGATTCGGATCCACCGGGAAGGGGCAATCCTCGATCCGCGGATGGTGCCGTTGCGGCGTCAGGTCGTTGCCGCCCACCAGCAGAGGCAACAGGATCGACATGGTCAAGAACCCTTTCATGTTCGGAAGGGTACAGTGATTCTTGGGTTTTGTAAAGAGCGACCCCGAATTCCGATTTGGTCCGGGATGAAAAATCGTTGAAATGGGTTCATCGATCTGGTAACCTGCAGTGTCTGCCCGTCGGGCAATGCTGTACCGGGCAGGGGTTAGTGCTTACCGGATCTGTACTTACGATCCCTTGATCAGAAGGTTTGAAGACGGAAAAATACTATGGAAAACGGGCGTCGCAGCAATCGCAAGAAGAAGAGGAGCCAGGGATTCCGTTCCCGCCGGCAGACCGCTGGCGGGCGAAAGGTGCTCAACCGCCAGCGGACTCGCGCAGCCGGTCGCAAGAAGATCAAGCCGGGGCGCGGTCACAAGGCGATCACCAAGCATTGATGAGCCGAACGACGCCGGTTCTTGGATTGTTTTAAGACATCGGCTGGCGGTCGTGGCAACGCAAGGGCGGTGGTTGAGGAGGGCCTTAGGTGTGTCTGGGTGTTTTTCTGACGGCTCTGGGTTTGGTTTCGAAGGCATACCCCGAACCGTGGTCTTGATTTCGTAGGTCCCTCCGGTCCTCAACGAGGGCCGGTTCCACCTCCGCTGCGGCGGAGTTTTAATGTGCTGCGATATCACGGCCGGCTGATGCTTGCGGAGGTCGACGAGCCAGAATTGGCAAGGTTTCGTCCTGGAATCCTGGGAGGGGCGGCGGGATCTCGCGGTTACACAAACAGGTTGTAATGGAGGTCAGTCATGGGAGCGAATCAACTGAGTCGTCGGGGGTTTCTTATGGCTGCGGGAGCTGCTTTTGCGATGACGGCGAGAGCCGAGGCGGTGGAACCCCAAAAAGTTATGCTCGGTACACCCAACGCCCAGAAGTTGGGTTGGCGGCTGTCGTGCGGGCTCTATACGTTTCGTGACCGGAGCTTCTACGAGGCGATCGACGTCATTGCGGGTCTGGGCATCGTCAACGTCGAACCGGCGTTCTTCCTGCCTTTGAGCAAGGACCACCCCAACCTCAAGACGAGCGAGTCGCTCTCCGCCGACCAGCGTCGGGAGATGAAAAAGCGATTGGACGACCTCGGCCTGAAGATGGCCAGTTACTACGCGCCGCTCGAAGGCGATACGAATGTCTTTCGTAAGGTGTTTGATTTCGCCAAGGAGATGGGCGTCGAGACGCTGGTGGCCGAACCGCCTGCCGAGGTGATCGAGAAACTGGACGGTTTGTGCCAGGAGTACAAGATCAATCTGGCGATCCACAATCACGCCGAAGCTGCAGGTTCGAAATACTGGAAGCCGGAGAACGTGTTGAAGGTCAGCGAGGGGCGCAGCAAAGCGATCGGCGGTTGCCCCGACACGGGTCACTACGTCCGTACGGGTCTGGATCCTTCGGAGTGCCTCCGGAAGCTCCAGGGGCGGATTATCAGCGTGCACCTCAAGGACGTCGCCGAGATGGGCAAAGTGGATGCTCGCGACGTGCCGTTGGGCCGGGGCAAGGCCAACTACACCCAGGTCCTCCAGACATTGTATGATCTGGGATTCAACGGCCTGGCGACCATCGAGTACGAACATCTGTCGCCGCAACTGGTCGAAGATGTTGCCCTGTGCGTGAAATTCGTCGAGGGCTTTGCCTCGACGAAGGCATAGCTTCCCGGTTGTCTCTATTCTTCTTTGCCGGTCTCTTATGAGTCACGGGAAATGAAGCGGATGTGGGCAAGCCGGGGGGTGGGAGAGCCGATATAATGGGGGTATGGTCAAGGGCGGCGCGCATTTCTCGTCCGAAGAGTTGGTGCGGGTCCTAAGTCATTACGACATCGGGATCGTGCACAAGGTCCAGGCTTTGCCTGTCGGCAACCGTCGGGCTCCCAAGGTGATTGTTACCGCCGACAAGGGGACGTTTTTGCTCAAACGTCGCCCTAAGGGCCGCGACGATTTGGAGAGGGTCGGCTTTGCCCACGCGGTGCAGAAGCACCTGGCGGCCAAGGCGTTTCCCGTCACCAGTCTGCTGGCCACGACGGACGAACAGGTCACCGCCTTTAACATGGACAATCACGTGTATGAGCTCTTCCGGTTCGTCAAGGGGACTCGCTACGACGGTTCGCTCGCAGCGACCCGCGAGGCCGGGCGACAATTGGCGGTGTTTCATAAGGATCTGGCCGACTTCCCGGGACGGGACGAGCCTTCGCCCTTGTGTTTTCACGACGCGGATTTGGTCCGGCGTCACTTGAAATTGCTCAGCTCCGACCGACGCACCGAGGCCGCGCGCAGGATGCAGATCGTGGCTACAGAATTACTGCTGCGGTACGATAAATCCAGCGTCCGCGTCAACCAGCTCGGTTTTCGGTCCTGGAAACGGCAGGTCGTGCATGGCGACTGGCATCCCGGTAACTTGCTGTTCGAAGGCAACAAGGTGTCTGCGGTGGTCGATTTCGACTCAATCCGTTACTCGCCTGCGGTGACGGACCTCGCCAATGGCATGCTCCAATTCTCGATCGTGGGGGACCGGCCGGACCCGACTCAGTGGTCCGCGCACTTCGACCGCAACCGATTGTTCGAATTCTTCAACGGTTATCACGAAGTTACTCGACTGAGCGAGCGGAAACGTTACGGCTTGATCGACATGATGATCGAGACCATGATCGCCGAGGCGGTGTTGCCGGTCGCGGCGACAGGGTTCTTCGGTCATCACAGCGGACAGGCTTTCCTAGAGATGATCCTTCGCAAGACCAAGTGGCTCCGCCGGAATCGTCGGGCGCTTCGCGAGGTGATGATGTCGTAAGGTTGTACTGGGAGAAGTCTACAATCCGAAATGAATCCAATGGGTTTCGACCCTGGGACTTCGGGTACGGTTCGGTAACGTCCGAGAATGTGTTGGGGGCGTTCGATCTTGACCCTGATGGGGGAAAGTGGGTAAAATAGAGAAAGGCATGTGCGGAAGGGCTCTCAACTCCCTGGGTCGTGAAGCCTTTCAGTGACCGCAAAGAGTCGAATTGGAAGAGGCCGAAACGTGTCCACATCGAAAAGACCCATGTCGACTGTCGTCGCGGAAATGGTGTTTTGGTTCCTCATCGTTCTTCCGGGAGGCTCCTGGGGAGGTTGCGGCGACGGTGGTGGCGTCGCCGTCCAAGCGGCCGACTTTCTCGGTTTCGACGATGCCCAAAGTCAGAAGCTCCCGGCGATTGTCATCAACGAACTACATGTCGATCCTGACGTCAAGACCGAACTGGTCGAGTTCGTCGAACTGCACAACCCCGGGACGGTCGCGGTGGATCTGAGCGGTTGGCGACTAGATACCGGCGTGTTCTATACCTTCCCGGAGGGAACGAGGCTTTCCCCGGGGGATTTTCTGATCGTGACACAAAGTCCAGAGCAGGCGAAGGCCAAGTGGAGCACGCTGCGACTGCCGGCGTACGCGCCGCGGGTTCTGGGACCGTTCGGCGGCAAGTTGGACAACGAAGGCGAAACCGTCGTCCTGCGCAACGCGGACGGCGAGATCGTCGATGAGGTGACCTACCAGCTCGGATTCCCTTGGCCGACGGTGGGGTATCCGCTGACGACTGCTGGCACCGGGGCCTCCCTGCAATTGGTCAATCCCGCCTTCGATAACGATCTGGGCGGCAGTTGGCGATCCGCGTTGCCCACGCCCGCCGCGGCCAACAGCGGGATCTTGTCTTCCAGTTTGCCTCCCCAGATTCGCCAAGTGAGACATTCGCCCAAGCAACCGGTCTCGGGCGAGGTCGTCACCCTCACGGCCAAAGTCACCGACCCGGACGGTGTTCTCCGTGTCACGCTGTTGTATCAGGTGGTTGCGCCGGGTGCGTACATCACTCTCCAGGATGCGAGATATGGTTCCAACTGGGTTTCGCTCCAGATGTATGATGACGGTCTGAACGGCGACGCAGCGGCCGACGACGGCATTTTCACGGTTCGGATCCCGGCCTCGGTGCAGGTGCATCGCCACCTGGTCCGATACAAGCTGATCGCATTGGACAATGGCGGCATGGCGGTAACCGTCCCCTACGACGACGATCTGCAGCCCAATTTCGCATATTTCGTCTACGATGGCGTGCCTGCCTGGCAGGGGGCGGTACGGTCGGGCCAGCCGATTGTGGAATACAGCGCCGAAACGATGAGGAGCCTGCCGGTCTACCATTTGATTGCCAAGAAGCAGGATGTACTCGATGCTTTCTACATGCCCGGCGCGCAGAAAGGGCAATACCAAGGCAGCGACTTTCCTTGGCGGGGCACGTTGGTCTACGACGGCGAGGTCTACGACCACATTGGCTTCCGCGCCCGTGGCGGTGTCTGGCGGTACGCGATGGGCAAGAATATGCCGAAATTCGACCTGAACAGAGGACATTTCTTCCAGGCTCGCGACGACTACGGCCAGGAATACAGCACCAAGTGGGCCAAGATCAACTTCTCCGCCTGTATTCAGCAGGGCGATTACCAGCATCGCGGCGAACAGGGTATGTTCGAAGCCGCGGGTTTCAAGTTGTTCAACTTGATGGGGTGCCCCGCATCCAAGACTCATTGGGTCCATTTTCGTGTAATCGACGAGGTCGCCGAGGTCGGCCCGACTCAGTACGACGGTGACTTCTGGGGCCTATATCTGTGCATCGAGCAGATGGATGGGCGGTTCCTGGATGAGCACGGTTTGCCTGACGGCAACCTTTATAAGATGGACGCGGGTTCCGGAGACGCCGGACCCGGCGGCGGAGCGCTGAACAACCAGGGACCGACGCAGCCCAGCAACAACTCCGACCTCGTGGCCTTCGTCAACGCCTACCGTGCCCGCCCGCAGGAGCCATGGTGGCGACAGAACGTCAATTTGCCCTCATACTACGGGTTCCGCTGCGTCGTGGAGGGCGTCCATCACGGCGACATGGAAGGCAACAAGAACTGGTTCTTTTACCACGATCCGACGACCAGCAAATGGTGGATTTTGCCGTGGGATTTGGATCTGACCTGGGCCAACAACATGTACGGCAGCGGCGCGGATGAATTCACCCGAAACGGCATCTTCTCCAGCGTCAATGCCAACCTTCTGATCGAGTACAACAACCGCCAGCGGGAGTTCTTCGATTTGTTGTACAACAGCGACCAAGGCTACCAAATGCTCGACGACCTGGCGAACATTATCGATCCGCCGACCGGCGGCCCGACTTTCGTCGGCGCCGACCGCGCCATGTGGGACTACAACCCGATTATGGCCTCGGGTAACGTGAACCCCAGCAAGGCCGGACAGGGCCGCTTCTACCAGCGGGCGGCGACGAAGGACTTTCGCGGTATGGTCAAGATCATGAAGGACTATATGGTCTCGAACAATCGCGCGTTCAATACGTATTTTGAAGATCCGCAGGTGCCGGCGACGCCCATCGTCGTCGCGACCGGTCCCGATGGTTTTCCCACCAACTCGCTGACCTTCCGCACGAGCAATTTCAGCGACCCGCAGGGCGCAGGCACTTTTGCGGCGATGAAGTGGCGGATCGCGGAGGTCGCGGCCGGTTCGGTGGCGGCGCCGACCTCCGGCGGGAGCACGGGGACGAGTACCGCTGGGGTCCTGGTGCCCGACGGCGCTTCCTGGAAGTACTTCAAGGGTCTCGCGGAGCCTTCGACGACTGTCGGTGCCTGGCGGTTGCTCGACTTCGACGACTCCAAATGGCTCACGGGACGCACGCCCATCGGTTATGGCGAAGACTTCATCGTGACCAATTTGGCCGACATGCGAGGTTCGTACAGCACGGTGTATCTACGTTACCCATTCGAGGTGACCGGTTTGGCTGCTCTCACGAAGCTGACCCTCGAAACCAAATACGACGACGGTATCAATGTCTGGATCAACGGCAAGCTCGCCTACCAGGACAATGTGGTCGGTGCGGAACTGCCGTACAACGCAACTGCGATGAACTCCATCGAGGATTCGACCTTCCGCACTTACGATCTTGGCGACCCCAAGGCCTGGCTGGCCCAGGGCAGGAATGTGGTCGCGGTCCAAGTTCTCAATTCCAACATCAGCAACAGTTCGGACCTTTTTATCGACGTTCGATTGACCGCAGAGGTCTCACAGGGGGGGGGGACCGGCACACCGGTCATGAATCTTACGCCGTATCGGAGAACCCCAGGCAAGTACGAGATCCAGGCTGTTTGGGAGAGCGAAGATCTGACTGTTTTCCAGCGGGACGTGAGAATTCCGGCCTCCGTCGTACGCCCGGGCCGGACCTATCGCGTTCGTTGCCGGATGAAGGACACAAGCGGCCGCTGGAGTCATTGGTCGGCCCCGGTTCAGTTCGCCACAGGCCAACCGATTGCCCTAGGTGTCGTGTCGGATCTGCGGATCACTGAGTTGATGTACAACCCCTTGCCCAGCGACACATTTGACGGCGACGAATTCGAGTTCATCGAGCTCAAGAACACGGGGGACGAGACTCTCGATCTTCGCGGTGTTTCTTTCACCAACGGTATCTCGTTCAGTTTCGCCGACAGTGAGGTCGCCTCACTCGGACCCGGCGGCTTTGCCTTGGTGGTCAGGAACAAATCGGCCTTCGAATCCCGTTATGGCACGAGTCTCTCACACCTGATTGCAGGCCAGTACGAAGGCCGGCTCTCCAATAGTGGCGAGACCGTCGCCCTCGTGGACTATTGGAACGGCCCGATCGTGGAATTCGAGTATGGTGACGGTCGCGGCTGGCCGGTTGTCGCCGACGGCGCGGGCTATTCACTGGTGCCTCTGGATTCCGCATTACTGGGCGCGTCCCAGGGCACGCTGAACTACCCCGGCAATTGGCGTGCGAGCACTTATCCCCAGGGTTCTCCAGGCCGGGACGATCCTATCCCGCCGCAGACGCTTGTCGTCAACGAATTCCTCGCGTACGGCGCGGGGGACGGCGACTGGATCGAGCTTTACAATCCGACTTCTTCCACAGTGAGTCTGGCGAACTGGTATCTCAGCGACGACGTGGCTCAGCCGAAGAAGTTCGCGATTCCCGCCGGGGCGATCCCGGCCAAGGGTTTCAAGAGCTTCGGCAACCTACAGGGATTCGGTCTGGGCTGGGGCGGCGATGAAGTCGTCTTGTCCTACCTGCCTGGTACTGCGGATGATCGGATTGTGGACGCGATCTCGTTCAAAGCCCAGGAACCCGGCGTTACGCTCGGTCGCTACCCCGACGGCGGACCGTACTGGCTTCGGATGACCCCGTCACGGGACGCCGCGAACGCCGGCCCAATCTCCGATGTAATGATTTCCGAGATCATGTACCACCCGGTTGATCCGAACGAAGAATACGTCGAATTGTTCAATCCGACCGCGCAGGCGGTGGCTTTGTCGGGCGACGTCGCATGGCGCCTGAACGGCGCGGTGGACTACAATTTCCCGATCGGGATCTCGATCCCCGCTGGGGGACGGCTCGTAATCGTCGGTTTTGACCCTGCGGTAGAAACCTCGCGCCTCGCGGGTTTCATCAAGGCGTACGGCGCCACGAGCCTCACGCCCGGCATGCAGATCCTCGGCCCCTGGCAGGGCAACCTGTCCAATCGCGGCGAGCGATTGGGCCTGGAGAGAACGCAATCAGGCCCCAACCCGGCCGATGGGGAGGCCTGGCTCCTCGTGGACGAGGTGATCTACAGCGACGCCCCGCCTTGGCCGGCAGGTTCCGACGGCACAGGCAAAGCCCTCCAGCGAATCCGCACCGACGCCACTTGCAGCGGCAACGACCCAGCCAACTGGACTGTCGCCTCTCCCTCGCCCGGCAGGGCACCGTAACTGGTAAGTCCGTGCTGAGGGGATCGACTGTCACCAGCCCCAGATGCGCCCGGCACTGCCGACGGTGCTTCGATCGCATTCGCTAAACATCATGTTCACAATCCCCTGCGTTCTGGTCAACTCGGTACGCAGCTCGGAAACCTGTTGTCGCAGCTTCTGGACTTCATCTTTAAGATCGGTTTGGGCATCCGCACGCTCTTGTTCGATGCGTCCGAGCACCTGGCCCATTCGGTGCAAGTCGTTCCGTAACTCGTCGACGGCTCGACTGTGCTCCGCTGTTTGGTTGCCGACCCGCTCGCGGAACGCGTTCAATTGTTCCTCCATTCGTCGGGCGTGATTGCGAAGCTCTTCCTGCTGACGCA
>JAGPGT010000066.1:0-3647 GCA_018055905.1 Phycisphaerae bacterium | reverse complement strand
TGGAATTGTCTGAGCCGCTCCGCCAGGTCGCGGGCTCGTTCGCCCGCCTGGGCGATCTGCTGGGGAGGCTCCTCGCCTTGCGGCTCCTGCGGAGGTCGATCTGGTTGCCTATCACTTTGCTGACGCAATTGCGTCAGTTGCCTGTTCAGATCGTCCAGTTGGGCCTGCATCCGGCGGATGTTGCCGAGCAGACGCTGACGCTCCGCGTCGGGCGGCGCGGACTCTGCAGCAGGCTCGACATTCGGCTGGTTCTCATCGAACTGGCGGAGGGTGCGTTCCAGACTGCGGATCTGCTGGCGCAAAGCCAGCAACTGGCCCCGGCGGATCTGTGCGGTGCGGTGCGGCTCGTTTGTTTGTTCCTGGAGGTTCTGTTCAGTTTGTGCGGCCTCTTGACGCAGCTGATCAAGGAGACGGCTCAGCACGTCTCGGCTGCCCTCGATCTGCCATTGTCGCATCAGTTGCGGCTCGACCTGCGGCTGGGCCTCGGGCGTCGGCTGCTCAGGCCCCTGCGGCTGGGCCAAGGCGGTGCAAGCCAAGATCGCCAAGGACGCAAGGCCAACGAGCAGCAAGAGGCGAACCACAGGAATGAAACCAACGTGTGTTCGCGTGGATGTGGTGTGAACTCCCTTTCTCATGTTTTCTCCTTTCCATAGACGGTTGCCGGAACCGCCGGCGTTCTCCGAACGCCACGCGAAACGGCGGCTCCGTCTGGGGCTCCCGTCGCTACGGAGCGACCTCGCCCCATACCCACCTCCGGCCCCCCTCGGCCGGCTCTGTATGAGTATACCCCGTCTCACGAGGGCTCGCCACCGGTTTTTGGGACAATCCCGCAGTGGGTCCTTTCATAATGGGGTCGGCATCTCCATTTCTCTTGGCAGGGTATCAGACCGGTTGGCCTGAATCCGGTTGGTCGGTGCCACTGACGCCAAGTCCTCCGCCAGAGAGTACCCCCACCAACAGAAACGGGCTCGGAATCCTGGGGATACCGAGCCCGCTGTAACCGGGGTAGGGTGAAAAGCTTACTCTTCCATGTCGTCCTTCTTCTTGCCGTAGACGGCGACGATCTGCTGCTGCACGTTCGGCGGGACCGGCTCGTAGTGGCTCAGGGTCATGGAGAAGCTGCCCCGGCCGCCGGTGACGCTCTTGAGCTGACTGCTATACTGTGACACTTCCGCCAGGGGGACTTGGGCCTTGATGACGATAAAGTTGCCCGGCAACATGTCCTGACCGACGACGCGGCCTCGCTTGGAGGACAGATCGCCTGCGATGTCGCCGACGTTCTCGGCGGGGATCGTCACTTCCATGTTCACGATCGGTTCCAGCAGGGTGGGTTTGGCCTTCTTGACCGCGTCGATGAACGCTCCCTTACCGGCGGTGCGGAAGGCGACTTCTTTCGAGTCCACCGGATGGTATTTGCCGTCAGTGATCGAGACCTTGACATCCTGCATCGGGAAACCAGCCACCGGGCCGTTGATCATGACGTCGTTGATGCCCTTGAGGATCGCGGGTTCGAACTGGCCGGGAATTGCGCCGCCGAAGATATCCCAACTGAACTGCAGCGGTGGATCGCTGTTGCGTTCGGCCGGCTCAACCTTGAGATACACCTCGCCGAACTGGCCGGCGCCGCCAGTCTGTTTCTTGTGGCGGTAGTGGCCTTCGGCCTTTGCGGTGATCGTTTCTTTGTACGGAATCTTGGGTTCTTTCGTATTGACCGCGAGCTTGAAGCGGTTGGCCATCTTTTCGATCATGATCCGCAGGTGCAAATCGCCCAGGCCTTGGGCGACGAGTTCCTTGGTCTGCACGTCGCGGGTGGTTTTGAAGCAAGGGTCCTCTTCGCGGAGCCGGTCGAGGGCGCCGCCGATCTTCTGCTCGTCCCCGCGGGAGGCCGGTTCCATCGCCAGTGCGAACATCGGCTCCGGGAAGGGTGGCATTTTGTACTTGCCGGTGACCCGGCCGTCGTGGATGAGATCGCCGATCTTGAGTTCCTCGAGTTTGGCCAGGGTGACGATGTCGCCCGCGATGCCGGCGTCGATTTCTTTCGTTTCGCCGCCCTGGGGCTTGAGGATGTGGCCCGGCCGCAAGGGTTTTTTGTCGTCGTTGTGCATCATGTTGGTGTCGGACTTGAGCGTTCCACTGAAGATACGCAACGTCGAGTATTTCATGTTCGACCGCGGGTCAAAGGCCACGCGGACGACCACGCCCATCAGGGGGCCAGCGGGGTCGGCCTTCAGTTCAGTTACCTTGTCGCCGTCGACGAGCTTGACGGGCTCGACGTCGGCGGGGGAGGGCGTGTATTGGGTGATCAACCCCAGCAATTCCTTGATGCCGATTTCCTGGCGGGCCTCGGTGAATACGATCGGGATCAGCTTACCGATCCGCAGGGCCTTGACAAACACGCCGGCGATCTCGGCGGCGGGGATCTCTTCACCGCCGAGGTACCGCTCCATCATGGCGTCGTCGGCCTCGACCACGCTCTCGATGAGCTGGGTGTGGGCCTCGGCCACGCTCATGACAGGGGAGTCTCCGGCGGTATTCTCGATACAGTCGATGACGGATTTTCTGTCCGCGGCCGGCAGGTTGGCGCAGCGGCACTGGGAACCGAAAGTTTCCTGGATGTTTTTGATCAACTCGGGCATGTCCACGTTTTCGGCCGCGATCTTATTGATCACGATCATCCGGGGTTTGCCCAGCTCGGCGGCCAATGCAAACAACTTTCGCGTGTTCGTTTCGATGCCGGAGGCGGCGTTGATCACGATGATCGCGGTCTCGGCGGCCGGCATGGCGGCGATGGCCGGTCCCACGAAGTCCGGGGATCCCGGGGTATCGATGAGGTTGATCAGCTTTCCGTTGAACTGTGCATGTACGATGGAGGCCAGAATCGAGTGCTGATGCTCCTTTTCCTCGTCGTAGTAATCACTGACGGTGGTCTTCTCATCAACGCTCCCCAACCGACTGATGGCGCCGGCGGTGTGCAGGATGGCCTCGGTGAGCGAGGTCTTTCCGCTGCCGCCGTGTCCTAAGAGAATCACATTCCGAATGTCGCCCGTTGCCGTCACTGTCGAACCTCCAACAACGCTGTCATCGTTTAAGCCATTCTACTGAATCTGAAACCTAACATCATACACCGGCTAACGCGCGAATCTCAAGGGCTTTTTTCGCGATTTACCGGACAATACGAAGGATCAGGCCGGACGAGGACGGTTTTCGACGCTTCGGGCTTTTGTTGAGGTTTTGGGCCAGGGTCTATCATTTCGAGGGTGAATTCGGCGCAAGTCGTTGGACGTTCGCAAAGGACCGATCCGGATCTTGTCGCGATTTTCACATTTTTTCTGGACGCGCCAGCGGAATTTACGTGTAGGATTTTATGGGACAGATCGGAAGGGATGTGCACGCTCCCCAAGAGGCGACCCCATCAATAGTGGCTTTCGGCGCACTGATTATTGTATATGGTGGGTTCGGTTATGGGGCGTTGTATCGTCCTGAACGAGGGGGTTAAAGATGCCCCCCCTTCGGTGCCGATAACCCCCACGTCGTTTACGAACGAACGTGGCGTGCCTTTGAGGATACCTGCATATGGACAAGACCGAGTTGATTGAATCGATCCGGGAGATCAACAAGACCGCCAAGCCCGAATTTTTGGCGAAATT
>JAGPGT010000065.1 GCA_018055905.1 Phycisphaerae bacterium | reverse complement strand
AACAGAAACGTGGTTCCCCGACCGACTTCGGACTCGACCCAGATTCGTCCGCCGTACATCTCGACGATCTTCTTGACCACCGCCAGACCGACTCCGGTGCTTTCGAACTCGTCGCGCGACGCGAGGGTCTGGAAGAGACGGAAAATGCGGTCGAAGTGCTTGGCCTCGATGCCGGGACCGTTGTCCGAGACGCTGAACCGCCAGAAGTCCCCGTCTTGCACACAGCCGACCCTGACCTGGCCGACGGGTTTGTCCATGAACTTGATCGCGTTGCTCAGCAGATTCTGGAACACCTGCCCGATGCGTGTCTTCTCGCATTCGATCGTGGGCAGGCCGGGCTCGACGACGACGGTCACATGTTCCGGCGGAGCGAGACTGTCGACGATACTCGGAATCAGTTCGTTCAGATCCACCGACACGAGGTCCTCGCGAACCCGCCCGACGCGGGAATACTGCAGGACGCCATCGATCAGGTCGTGCATCCGCGCGACGCGATTCTGAAGCAGGTTGAGTTGTTCCTTTCCCTCGTCGCCGAGCTTGTCCGCATAATCGGCGTACAGCCACTCGCAGACGAGTCGAATCCCCCGCAGCGGGGCCTTCAGGTCGTGCGAGACCACATAGGCAAAGTGCGTCAACTCTTCGTTGATCGCAGCGACCTTCTGGAGCAGCTCCGTTTGCTTCTGTTGGGCGGCGTGCTTCTCGGTGACGTCGCGGAAACACCATACCCGACCGACGATTTGGTCGCCGAGCATTTGGGGTTTCGAATAACGTTCGACGACGCGTCCATCCGCGAACTCGAGCATATCGAAACTCTCGGCTTCGGGATGAGCATACAAATCCTGGGCTTTGGCCAGGAACGAATCCGGGTCCTTCACTTGCCCCAGCACGAACGAGAGCAAAGCCTTGTCGTCTCGCGATTCCAGAACCTCGTCGGGAATCCGCCAAAGCGTCTGGAATTGCGTGTTCAACCCTCGGATCTTGCCCAGACGATCCACGACGAGAATCCCGTCGGCGGTGGCTTCCAGCGTCGCTTCCAGCAGGGAGAACGATTCCTTGCGTTCCTCCTCCACGCGTTTGCGGTCGGTGATGTCGGTCGCCACCGCCAGCAGTTGACGGCAGACGCCGTCCTCATCGATCAAGGGCACCTTCGTCGCGGTATACCATCGAATCGTTCCGTCGGGCCATGTAATCGGCTCCTCCGGAACCACTTTGGCCTTGCGAGTGGCCAGCACCTCCAGGTCGTCCCGTCGGCGATTCTCCATCTGTTCGAGGCTCGGAGCAACCTCGGCTTCGTACTTGCCTTCAATCTGTGCCACCGTCGCGCCGCATGCCTTCGCGAGCGCCTCATTGGCGACTAGAAACCGGCCGTCCTGCGATTTCACATAGACGAAACCCGGAATGGAATCGATGACCATTCGCAGGAAGCTCCGTTCCTTTTCGATCGCCATCTCGGCGCTGCGTCGTCGCCTGGCGTCGCTCCAAATCAGCAAGGCAATCCCGGCAAGGAAGAGCATGCACAGGACCAGAGCGACCAGCATGTGACGCCAGGCCCGTGCGCCGGCTTCTGCGTAGGCGGCGCCGATCGGCACCGCCGCCAGGTCCATGGAGACCTCGCCTACGGACCGCCCGAACCCGGCGATCGGACCGTACCGCTGGACCAGGGATTTGGGCGCATCCTCCGGCCGGCTGTGGCACTGCAGGCATCCTTCGGTGAATCGACGCGGCAGGGCCCAGACGAAGTGTTTCTGGCCGTGCTCGAAGAACTCGATCACGCCGGACCAGGAGTCCACCTCGGGATGTTCCTGGAAATACCGGATGAGGGATTCCTCCGCAGGCGTCGCGCGATTGGCGGGGTTTCGAGGGTTGGTCGAAGGAAAACGCACGATGGTTTCAGGGAATACCTTGCGTACTTCGTCGAAAACGCTCCTAGCGACGAAGGAAGTGGACATCGCCTCGGGAATGAATTCGCCCTTGGCGATCCGTTTTTCCATTTCAGGTCGGATGCTCTTGCCCACATAGTCCCGCAACGCTTTCTCGACCTGGACCGCCAGTCGCGACTGCTGATCCGCCATCGCGTCGATGTGTTCGCAGGTCCATCGCCACGTTGTAACCAGCACCACCGTCAGAAACGCCACCGCCAGCAACCCCATTCCGACCAGGAGGCCTGCCTGTTGGTTTCTGCCCGGCAGCAAGGGCGCCGGGAGACCCTGGAAACCGCGAGCAGACTGCGACTGACGGACTGGCTCGTTGGCCTTGCGACATGCCTCGCGCCAAAACCACATTCGCACGCCGGTCCAAAGAAGGGCCGCTACGATCAGCGATCCGAACAGGGACTGCCACCGGGCGGCGCCGACGACGGCTTTCCAGTCATTGGCGAGCGAGTCGATCCCGACGACCATCAACACTTCGCCGCTGTTGGGATCACACACGGGCGCCAGGGCACAGACGAACGTGCCGTACTCATCCGTCATGGGCCCGAACACCGCTGGCTTGCCTGTGGCGAAGACCTGAAGGTCGTTCGCGGCCGGCCTTTCATACACCGTACCGGGCCGACTGGCCATGGGGTCGTCCTTGGCGTAGTTCTCCGGCCCGAAGACCAACCGGCCGTCGCGTAGAGCCAGGGTGTAGATGCCTCGGTGGGAACAATACGTTCCCAAGGCAATCAACTGACTGCGGATGAAGTCATAAGCCGGTGTCCCCTCATCGGCTGCGGTAAAAGACAACTCCTTGACGATCCGCGGGTCGAGCGTCTTGGCAACGTGGACTGCATGGTCCACCAGACAATCCCGCATCCTGGCATCCACGCGACGTGCACGAAGTTCGCCCACGCACCACCCTGCCCCCAGGAGAGCGACAAAAAGCAGACACGTGGTCTTATGGTTACTCACGACAACCCCCTTTCTTCGCCCGACGCGTCGTCACGGTGGGATGAGACACTCCCTACCTCGGATTTCTGCAACAGCCTGCATTGCGGAACCGTGAAAAAGAACGTGGCGCCTTGGCCGACCTCGGACTCGACCCAGATCCGTCCCCCGTACATCTCGACGATCTTTTTGACAATCGCCAGGCCGACGCCGGTGCTTTCGAACTCATCCCGCGGCGTGAGCGTCTGGAAGAGACGGAAAATGCGGTCGAAGTACTTGGCGTCGATGCCCGGCCCGTTGTCCGAGACGCTGAACCGCCAGAACCCGCCGTCCGCAACGCAAGCGACCTGCACCTGGCCGACGGGTTTGTCCATGAACTTGATCGCGTTGCCCAGGAGATTCTGGAACACTTGGGTGATCCGGGTCCTTTCGGCCTCGATCACCGGCAAATCGGGTTGCACCGTCACGCGGATGTGCGCCGGCGGTGCGATGCCGTCGACGATACCGGAGATCAGTTCGTTCAGGTCCACCGGGACTATTTCCTCCTTGATTCGCCCGATGCGGGAATACTGGAGGATCCCGTCGATGAGGTTGTGCATCCGCGCCACGCGGTTCTGGAGCAAATTGAGTTGCTCCTTCCCTTCGTCGCCGAGCTTGTCGCCGTAGTCGGTGCACAACCACTCGGCGATCAACTTGATTCCCCGAAGGGGCGCCTTGAGATCGTGGGAGACGATGTAGGCGAAGTGGGTCAATTCCTCGTTGATCTCGGCCACCCGGCGCAACAGTTCGGCTTGCTTGCGCTCGGCGGTGTGCTTGACGGTGACGTCGCGGAAGTTCCACACCCGACCGACGATGCGGTCGCCCATGCGATGGGGCTTGGAGTCGTATTCGACGATCCGCCCGTCGCGAAATTCGATCAGGCCGTGGCCTTCTGTCTCGCGATGCCTGTACAGGTCGCGAACGGAGGCGACGAACGCTTCCGGATCGCGTACTTGAGTCCTCGCGAACGCCAGGGCCTTGTCGTCGTCGCAAGTGGCCAGGACGTCGTCGGGCAGTCGCCAGAGGGTCTGGAACTGTTGGTTGTACTTTTTGATTCGACCGTATCCGTCGACGACCAGCAGTCCGTCGGCCATGGATTCAAGGGTGGTTTCCAGCAGCGAGAGCGATTCGTGGACGGACTCCGAAGATTGTTCCTCGCAAGAACAGAGCTGAATGGCGCCGGTTTCGTCGGACATGATCGTACCCCTTTCTTCTCAGTTCAAGTTCATAAGATCGGCCAAAACGGGCTCCCGCCCCTGCGCCGCCCGATCCTTAGGCAGCGTGAAGAAGAACGTGGTCCCATCGCCCAGTTTTGATTCCACCCAGACGTTGCCTCCGTACAACTCGACGATCTTCTTGACGATCGCCAGGCCAATGCCGACGCTCTCCCGCTGGTCGCGAGGCGAAAGTGTCTGGAATATCTGGAATATCTTGTCGAAATACTTCTCCTCGATCCCCGGTCCGTTGTCGGACACGAAGAACCGCCAGAACTCTTCCTGTTCCCGGCAACCGACCACAATTCGCGTCCCGGGCTTGTCTGCATACTTGATGGCGTTGTCGATCAGATTGCGGAAAACCTGGGCCAGGCGGACCCTTTCGCACGCGACGACCGGCAACGAACTCTCGACTACGATCTCGACGTGCTCCGGCGGATCCAGCATCTCGATCACGTCCCGTACCAGACGGTTGAAGTCCACCGGCTCGACGCGAAGAGACACTCTGCCGATCTCGGAGTAGTGCAAGATGCTGTCGATCAACTCGGACAACCGCGAGATGCGGCTCTTGAGCATCCCCAGTTGCTGGCGACCCTGCTCGTCGAACTTGTCGGCGTAATCCGAGGCGATCCAGTCGGTCAGCGTGCCGATGCCCCGCAGGGGCGCCTTGAGGTCGTGGGCTGCGACATAGGCGAAGTCTTGCAGTTCTTTGTTCGAACGGCGCAGGTCCCGCACCGTTTCAGCCAGGTGCCGGTTGGCTTTGGCCAGGGCCCGTTCAAGCTTCTTACGCTCGTTGGACTCCACCTGCAGCGCGATCATATCCGCCACCGAGGCGGCAAAATCCTGCTCTTCAAGGGACCACTCCCGGAGCGGGCCGATATGTTCGTAACACATCACGCCCAACAGCTTGGCGTGCAGACGGATGGGCACATCCATCATGGACGTGATCCCCAACGGCTTGAGGTAGTGCTCGGTGAAACCGTGGGTTCGCAGATCTTCCCTCGCATTGTTCGCAGCCAGGATGCGGCTGTTTTCGATAGCCTCGAAATACGCCGGATAGTCGGCGGCCCGAACCCGTTGCCCGCTCTCCTGGGGGCCTTTGCTGAGACTGTACAACTGTTCGCACACCAACTCGGAATACTGTTCATGAAGAAACCAGATGCTGACCCGTTCGACTTGAAGGGTCTTGGCGGCCTCTTCGGTGGTCATCTTCAGAATAGAAGGCAAGTCGCTTTTGGCGTCCTTGGTCAGCCGCAGCAGCGTTCTCTGGTGGTTGACGACGCGGTCGGCCCTTTCCACGAGTACCTGCTCGGCCTGTTTGCGATAGGCGATTTCCCGTACCAAGTTCCGGTTGGCGGCGGTCAATTCGGCGGTTCGTTCCTGGACTCGCGCCTCCAACTGCTCGTTGGCTTCGACCAGTGCGGCGTCCCGCTGTTGGATCTGCTCGAGCATTTCGTTGAAAGCCTCGATCAACCGACCGACCTCGTCGCTGCCGTGTCGGTCGGCCCGCACGGTGTACTGTCGTTTCTCCGAGACCTGGCGCGCCACGCTCGCCAGGTGCAGGATCGGATGCGAAATGATCCGCTGGAGCCGGGACGAGACCAGATAGGCGACCAGGCACGAAAGGGACAACACGCCCAGAATCGTGACCGCGGCAGTGCGCAGCCTGTCGTGCATGACCTCGAGGTTGGCCCTCAGACAGACGGTCCCGATCCGCTCCTTGTCCAGAAACACCGGATGGGTCAAAGTGAGAAATCCCTTGCGAAACACCGGCTGGTCCGTCAGTTCGCTCTTCGCAGGGATGGCCGCCAGCGCGTCCGGCCTCTTGTAGACCGCGAACAGACCCCCGTCGGTCGTGTAGATGCAGGCGACCTCGATGGAGGCAAGGGCCGAGACGGTCCGAAGAATCTCGTTGGCGTCGGCGGTATCCCGGAACGTGACCGCGGCTTTGCAGTTATCCGCCAGAATTCTCGCGTGCGTCGTCAGGTCGCGGACCACGGCGTGCCGAAGGGTCGTCCATTCCCAGGCGGCGAACACCCCGCCCGTCAGGAGCAACGCCGGAACGCACGTGAGCATAACGATTGCAACCAGCTTGTGCTTGAGCGACAAGTCGTGCAAGACAGATCCCATCCTGGGCCCGCTTTTACGGGTGGCTGCTTCCACCGGGTTTCTCCTGATCGTCGAGCGTTTCCAGGCGGTCGTGTTCGACAGTCCTGACCGCCAGTCGCAACAGGCTGGATCGAATCGTCAGATGCGCGCGGGTCGCCGCCGCGAGGTTGACTTCGAATCGGACCTTCTTGTCCTCGATGAGCAGATTGATCACACCTCCGGACTCCAGGAACTGGGGAACGTCGCCGACGGTCAGAAGGCCGTCATTGCGGACCGAGGGTAGGATCCTTTCCAGGAAAGACCTCTCCGACGGACAGACCAACAGGACGTGACATCGGCGAATGGCATCGAGATTCGGATGCAGTTGCGGGGTATTTCCGTCGGCGTCCGCCAGTTCCGCGAATCCCCGATACCACCGCAGATGAATCGGGCGATCCCCCAGCTTCTTGTCCCGGAACTCCTCAAAGGCCGCTCGCGAGGGCGGTACGCCCAGGACGCCGATCACAATCGCAAGATTCGGCTCCTGCCCATCCCTCTGATCGGGGAAAAGAGCGAACCGCCCCCCCTCTACGAACTTGAGGAAGTTGTACACAAAAGCGGCCTTGACCTTGTACTCTCGGTCGGTGACCTCGTCGGCGTGAAGGGGACCGGGACAGAACGCAGCGCAGATCGCCAAACAGAGCAGATGAAGGGTACCGGGAAATCCTCCCGCACCGAATCCTCGTTGGCGGTCATGGTTACGCATATAAACAAAAAAAGCGATTCTCTCTGCCTCAGTTAGAACTTGTAGATCAGCCAAAAGGCCACTGCAGGCGCATGCGAGCGGTAGTCCCCGTGCCCGTTGTAATAGTTGCGTTTGTTCAGGTCTTCGTCGAAGATGCCCAGCAGATTATATCCGTCGATGCGGACGGTCAGGTTCGGCGTGGGAGCGTATTGAAGGCCCAAGTTCAGATAGACATTCGCCCGATACGCTTTTTCCCACCCCGGCTCGATAACGCTAAAGTTCACTGGGGACGGGTCATACTCGTCGAAGTCTCTCGCGCCGGGGAATCCCCAATATACGCGGAGGGACCCGTCGGCCGTCCATTCCTCATCGAGCTTGCGTCGGGCGGTGATCTTCGTGACGTGATTCGACCAGTTGGCCAAATCATCTCCATACCCATACGGTTCGGCGGTCGTCAGCGTGGTCCTGCCTTCGAGAAGATCGAAATCATACAACTTGGTATACCCGTGTGAGAAGGCCACGCGGGTCCGATCCGTACGATAGGTCGCCTCGAATTCGAGTCCCCAATCCCTCTGTGTCCCGACCGGCACGCTGCGGCCGTCGGAGTACGTGATCAGGTCCAGGTCGTAGTGGACGAACGCCGAGGTTGCCAGAGTGAGGCGGGGGCTCTGCACTCGTTCATAGCGGAGTTCGGCGCTATCGAGTTTTTCCGCAGCACCCGCATTGTCTCCGGCCAGATAGGCCGCATACAATTCCTCCGCGAAGTTCGCACGAACCGAGCGGGACCAGAGCAGCTTCCAGGTGTCCTTGGGGTTCGGTGTGTGAATCAGGGCTGCACGAGGCGAGAACATCTCGTCGGTGTAGGTGTGCTCGTCCAGACGCGCTCCCAGGAATCCGGTCCACCGATCGGTGATGATCCACTGGTATTCGGCCAGCACCGAGAACATCAGGGTCCGCCAACGGGGCATAGGGTCGCCGAGCAGACCGTTCTGCGCCGGCTCATCGGGATACCCCGGGCTCTTGAGGCCGAATTCCTCATGCGAGAACTCGGTCCCGACGGCCAGCTTGTGGCGGTCGTTGATGCGCCAGTTCAGGAGGATCTTCCCATAGTACTCGTCCTCACGATACGCGTCCACCAGTCCGCTGTCCCCGAACCGCTCGAAATCGAACATGTCGTAGCTGAAGGCCAAATTCAGCGTGGTACTGGAATCCAGCTCTTTCGAATAGGCCGCGTATCCCGTCGCCTGCTGATATCCCGAGGACATCTGGACGGGGTCGAGATTCCAGTCGGCCCAACCCCATTCGGCGCGGGCCAGCGTGCCGACATCCCAGGGATACTGCCGGCCGCCGCGTGTGTAGCGGGCCCAGAAATCCCAGTTGCCCTTGGTGACCTCGGCATGCAGTTTCAGGGGATAGAGATTGCGATGTGTCTCGCCGTCGCGGTTGATCGTCGGATTCTCCAAGGGCTTGCCGGCCTCGGTCGCGTCGGCCGGCAGAGAGGCCGGACCGGTGTTGACGCCCCATTCCGGATTCCACCAGGAGTAGCTGGACTCGTCCGGAAAATCGAAAGCGTAGATCTGGGGGGCATCGCTCTGGTCGGCCCCGACATACTTGCCGACGCCGGCATAGAAGAAGACGCCCAGATCGTTCTCGGGCTCGGTCTGGCCATGCTTGACCTCCGCGGAGTAGAACTCTTCGAAGGCGCCGACCCGGGAAGACACCTCCGTGCCTTGGAAGGTCCGTGCGTTATCCGTGACGATGTTGATCACCATGGACATCGCGCCGGGGCCGTACAGGGCCGAACCCGGGCCGCGAACGATATCGATGTGATGGATGTCCCGAAGCAGTACCAGGTCGCGTTCGCTCAGGGCGCCGTAGTGCGTCCGCTGGTTCATCACCCGTCCGTTGACCAGAAGCAGATACTTGTCGTCGCGGTCGTTGATGATGCCCCGCAGTCCCAGATGATCCGCCTCCCAATGATGGCGAATCCACTGGAGATTGGGCACGTAGATGTCGAGCAGTTCGAACAGGCTGCGGGCGCCGGAGGCGAGGATCTCCTCCTGGGTGATCGTCGTGACCGCCGCCGGAGCGATGCGGACGCTCGTCGGCGTCAGGGCGGCCGCGGATGCGATCTCCACCTCCATCAATTGCTCGATCGACATGTCGAAGAAATCCTCTTGCGCCGCCGATTTGCTGGAATCCGTACCGGCATGGACGCCGGCGTCCGTCGGGCCTGCCGAACTCAGGGCAATCAGCAGACTCAAGAGAATCGTCACTTCTGAGTTCATAAAGACACCGTTCCAGATCAAGGCGCCGCCCGATACGGCCCTCCGCGCTCACGCAGCGACGGACGAACCCCACCCGGATCCGTATGCGGCCCCCACGGAGACGCCCGCCGCCGTCGGCCGGACGGACGGCGAGCATTCGGAGTTTCTATCGTCCAATTCCGGGTCTCGATGGAGTCAGGAAGAAAATGAAACTGAATGCCCCAGCATCCCGCGGGCCGTCGCGATACGTTTTCGGGCTTTCTCCTGAAACGCATGAGGGATTCGCCCGATAATAACAAGGCGGCTCCGATGGGGCTTTCTCTGCAATCCCCCGTATGCGGGAAGTCCGATGGATCTTCTCAAAAATAGGAAACCGCCTTCGCCCATGGGGACCTGCCCGTGCTCAGAACCGGTACGTCAACCCGATCCGGAACGTCCGACCGTCCTGCTCGATCTGGTCCTGCGTGTGTTCGCCGAAACCAGGATGGGTGTACTCCACGTCGAACAAGTTGTACACGCTGGCCGCCATCTCCATTCGTTTCGAGGCCCCCACGTACGTCACCGTCAGGTTCGTCAGCACGACGTCGTCGGTCTCCTGGCCTGCGAGCGTCTTGGCCTTGCTGTCGTAGAGGACCTCCAGACCCGCGAAGAGCCGCTGCGGGATCACAGGCGCCAACAAATTCAATTTGACCAGGTGCTTGGGCGAATCGACCAGGGCTCGACCGGAGGCCTTATCCTGAGCCTGGACATGGGAATAGCTCAGACGAGACCCCAGCCCCCACTCCCAGCGTCCCTGCAACGCCAGTTCCACGCCGGTCGCCTCCACCTCGCTGAGATTGCGAAACACCAGCAGTCCATCGGCCGGGTCGACATACTGATCGATCAGGTCCTCCATGTCGTAATAGAACCCGCTCGCGGAAGCGCGGAGATTGCGGCTCAGTTGCTGCTCCAGGACGACTTCGTACGTCGTGATGGTCTCCGCGTCCAGATCCTCGCTGGGTTTCTGGGTGTAACCTCCGTCGTGATAGTACAGCTCATAGGCGTTCGGCGCACGGAACGCGGTGCCGTAGAGCAGTTTCAACGTCGTGTTCTCAAGCAACTCGTAGATCAGCGCGAGGCGAGGGTTCACGTCCCGGCCGAAGGTGCTGTACTCATCGTACCGCAGACCGCCGATGAAGGTCAGCTTCTCCAGCAGCTTGAACTCGTCCTGGACGTAGACGCCCCAGTTGTGGCTGTGACGCGAGTCGTCCAGGTAAATCTCTTCGTCCCAATTGGCCTGGTCTTGTCGTGCGTTGTACCGCCCCTCGACCCCGGCGGTCATCGTATGTCCTGTGATCGGGCTTCCGGTCACCTGGAACTCGCCCTCCCACCACCGCCCTTTCCAGTAGTCCCGGTTCAGAACAAGGTACGGCTCTTCCTCTTCCTCGGCATAATCGTACACGTATTGTCCATCGTAGTCGTAGCGGCTGTAGGCAATGCGGGCCCGCACCGCCCACCGTTGGGACAACTCACGAGCGAACGTCAGTCCCACCAGGGTCGTGTCGTCCCAGACCCGTGTGCGACGATCCCCGAACACGGTGTTCCATGGGGCCGTTGGAATGCCCTTTTCGCTCCCAATGTGCGTCAGCAGAAGCGAGAAATCGCCCCAGGAAACCCTCGCGACGAAGTTGTCAAACTGGTCGTCGTCGTTCTTCACCCATCCGTTGTTCGTCTCGACGGAGTCGAACTCGCGGAAATACAATTGCGGACCGTCGCTGTTGTACGTGGTCGCCGACAGCAACAGATCCAGATTGTCGCGGAGACGATTGCCATACGTGACGCGGCCCGTCTGCGAGTCGAAGCTGCCGGTCTTGGCGGAGAGCTCCAGGCCCCCAACGCCCTCCCCCCGCTTGGTGATCACGTTAACCACCGCCAGCACCGCATTACTGCCATAGAGCGAGGAGCCGGGACCTCGGATGATCTCGACTCTCTCGATCAGCTCGACGTCCAGCGGAAACTGGGTCCCGAACAAGGGACTGTCGCCCACATTATCGTTGAGCCGGTGGCCGTCGACCAGCAGGAGAATGCGGGTGTCGCAATCGCCCGGCCGGCGAAAGCCGCGGGTGCCTACATAATGATAGGACCTGTCATAGTTGATATAAAACCCCGGTGCGCTTCGCAGAATATCCGCCAAGGTGCGATAACCATATCTTCGGATCTCCTCGCCAGTTACGATTGTGACCGAAGCGGGCGCCGCCGCTACGCTCTGAGTTCGTTTGGAGGCGCCGTAGACCGTATCGATTCGAACGTCCATCAATTCTTCAAGAGACATGTCGAACAGATCGGTCGTCTGGGATTCGTTTGCGTCGCTTCCGGCCAGTCCTTTGGCGTCAGCCCAGGACCAAGGCCCCAAGCACAGCACAAATAGGATTGTCCACACGATTCTCTTCGCAGTCACGATGACTCCCGTTCAAAATCGGTCCCCATCACCTGTAACCGTCGAACCACCAACGCGGCGGTACAACCGGACGGTCGCCTGCAAGGCTGAAACGCCGTCCTTCCCACTGCCGGCGGAGTTCCCTTCTCCGACCCGACGACGCCGGTAAAGTCCTATCGTCCGGTTCGGGGCTTCAATCGAGCAGAAGATCTTCAACAGTAGGCGGATCCCCCCACTGCCATGAACTTATCGGACGCGGAAACCGTCTCGCCCAACGGTCCTCCAACCGGGTTCATAAGGCATCGCGCGCCTGCGGCGCCTGGATTTCGGAATCGCTACCCGTCCGATGGAGCTTTGAGCTTGACAGGTTACCCAGCTTCATCATACTATCGCTCTTATCGCCGGCGGGTCTTGGCAGACAGGTTATGTTACCCCTCGAACAAGCGTCTCGCTGCCACAATCGCCTGCGTCAACAAAGGAATGAGCGGCCTGTGGGCCGTGCGCCAGCAGAAGGAGCGTCCGAAGTCCGGATCTATGTCAAGGGGCATCGCCATCCTGGGTTCCACCGGGTCGATCGGCCGAAATGCGCTACGCGTGATCGAGGCCCTCGGACCGGAATATCGGATCGTCGGACTCAGCGCCCACCGCAACGTCGAGCTTCTGGCCCAGCAGGTCCGACAACGCGGACCCAAGTTCGTCGCAGTGACGGACAGCCGCCAAGTCGAACCGTTCCGAACCCTGCTGAACGGGCAGGATCTTGCCATCCTGTCCGGCCCCGACAGTCTCACCGAGCTGACGCAATGCGAAGGCGTGGACACCGTCCTGACCGCGGTGGTGGGCGCAGCGGGGCTCCCCTCGGCCTTGGCGGCCGCCAGGGCCGGCAAACGACTGGCCATCGCCAACAAGGAGCCCCTGGTCATCGCAGGCGAATTGCTCACGCGGACCGCACGCGAGCACGGCAGCGATTTGTTGCCTGTGGACAGCGAACATTCTGCGGTCTTTCAGGCGATGCGGTCTGGTTCGGTCCGCGAGGTCGATCGCATCCTCCTGACCGGTTCGGGAGGCCCTTTCCGCGGCGCGACCCGCGAGGCCCTTCGTAACGTAACAAGAGAGCAGGCCCTGTCGCACCCAGTCTGGCGGATGGGGCCCAAGATCACGATCGATTCGGCCACGATGATGAACAAGGCCCTGGAGGTCATCGAAGCCCAGTGGCTGTTCGGCGTACCGGTGGATAAGATCGAGGTGCTGATCCATCCCGAGTCGATCGTGCACTCGCTGGTGGAGTTCGTGGACGGCTCGGTCGTCGCGCAGCTTGGCGAGCCGGACATGTGTTTGCCGATACAGTATGCGTTGACGTATCCGCAACGGGTTCCCGGCGTGGCGAAACGCCTCCGACTGGAACAGATCGGTCGGCTTCGGTTCGAGAAACCCGATCCGAATACGTTCCGCGCGTTGCCGTTGGCGTACGAAGTCGCCCGTGCGGGCGGGACCGCCCCGGCGGTGTTCAACGCCGCCAACGAAGCCGCGGTTGAGGAATTCCTGGCTGGCAGGATCCAATTCCTGCAGATCATGGACTTGGTGGAACACTGTCTCAACCGCCACCACGTGCGGCATGCCGACTCGCTCGAAGCCTTGCTTGAAGCCGACGCCTGGGCCCGGAAAGAAGTCAAAGGCGTGTTGAATGGTTGATGGTGTAACCATCAAAAATCAAAAATAAATCCTCATTGTGGAGTGTCTGGATGTCGCAAACGACCAAACCATGGACGAAATGGGTCAATGGTCTGTTCTGGATCGCGGTCTTGGGAGTGGCGGTTTATCTCATCGCTCAAAACCTCGGGGTAGTCGGCAATGTGCTGTTGGTCCTTGTGGGCTTTGGCGCCGTCGTACTCGTCCATGAATTCGGCCATTTCATCACGGCCAAGCTGGGTGGCATCAAAGTCGAGGCGTTCTCCATCTGCATGCCCCCCACTCTACTGGGGATTCGCAGGACGCGATCAGGATTCAAGTTCCGCGTTTTGCCGGGATTCTCCGGACGCAAGGAACCCGCGGAGGAATCACCCGAGGACAACGACGCGACGGAATATCGCATCGGTCTGTTCCCGTTCGGCGGTTACGTCAAGCTGCTGGGCCAAGAGGACACCGGGCCGGTCAAGCAAAACGACGATCCGCGGTCCTTTGCGAAAAAACCGATTTCCATCCGCGCCGCGGTCATCGCCGCCGGCGTCATCTTCAACGTCATCAGCGCCGCGATCATCTTCATGATCGTCTTCCTGGTCGGCATCAGCCTGATGCCGGCGGTGGTCGGCGACGTGGTTCCCAACTCCCCGGCCGACAAAGCGGGATTGCAACCCGGCGATGAAATCCTGGCGATCGACGGCACGACGAAAGACCTCGACTTCAGTAACATCATGATCTCGGCGGCGCTCTCCCGTGCCGGTCAAAAGATCCCGGCCACGGTCCGGCGGGCGGACGGATCGGTGTTTGACACGACGCTCGTGGCCGAAAATATGGGACGTCCGTTTCGGGAGTTCGGGATCGACGAACCCCGTAGTCTGACGGTCGCTCAGGTCTCCAAGTCCGGCGCCGAGATCCTCCAGGAACGCACGGGACTGCGGCCCGAGGACCGCGTGGTCGCGGTCAACGGTCAAAAAGTTGAGCAGTACTGGCAGTTCAACCGGATCGTAACCAAGGCCTTGACGCCCACCGTGGAAATCACCGCCGAACGAAAGGCCGGCGATCAGATCCAGACCATCCAGACCCGTCTGCCTTTGAACTGGACCACGGCGGATGCGCCTTGCGAATCGGATTTGGGCCACGCCTATTCGCTGGTTCCGCGCCTTTGCGTCAAAGGCGTCACCGGAAAGGCAACCTCTTCCTCGAATTCGGAGAAAAATGAACCGACCCGCCTGAAGGCGGGCGACATCATTGTCGCCGCCGGGGACGTCGCATACCCCACCTATCGAGAGTTGCGGGAGATCACCACGAAACATGAGGGCCAGATGCTGACTCTCAAAGTGTTGCGGAACGACGCCAACGACATCCCGCAGACGCTTTCGGTGACCGTCAAACCCCGACGAGCCCCCGGCGAGACGCGAGTCATCATCGGTTTCCTGCCCGGCCTGGACGCCCATAATGCCGTGGTGGCCAAGGCAATCCCGATCGAAGGCCACCCCGCCTTGGACATTCCCCGAGGCGCCAGGATCGTCAGCGTCAACGGCAAAGCCGTGACGAGCTTCTTCGACATCATCAACGAAGTGGGTCGGTGGGAAGGTCCCTCGGTGACCCTCCAGTATCAGCTCGACGGCGCCGTGGAGGGGGGAGTCACTCTGCCGACCGCCGCGTTCAAGAACGCCATAACGATCCGGGCGGAACTGGCGGAGGCTGTGCCGTTCAAACCGTTCGAGAAGCTTTACCGGGCGAAGAACCCGATCGACGCGATGGCAATGGGCTATCGCAGGACCCTGGGATTCATCGCGCAGACCTACGTCACGCTCGCCCGTCTGCTTCGAGGGTTGATCAGCCCGGACAATCTGATGGGTCCCCTGGGGATCATCACCGTCAGCTATCGGATCGTCGCGGAGCAACCCTTGGTGAACTACGCGTATTTCCTCGGTCTGATCAGCGCGACCATCGCTGTGATGAACTTCCTGCCACTGCCTCCTTTCGACGGCGGCCTGATCGTCCTGATGCTGATCGAGAAGATCAAAGGCTCGGCCCTGACGGACCGTACGCAAGGCCTCGTGGCCTATGTCGGCTGGGGCCTCGTGATGGTTCTGCTGGTCTATGTAACATTCAACGATATCGTGCGGAGTTTTTTCAACAGCTAACCGGTGCCTCCTGCCGATAACACTGGACGAAATAGTATAGAATGCAGGGGAGCACGACCGCGGTGCTCTTCTGCAGATGCGATAGGGTCATGCCGAAACCGGAGAAAGGATTTGAAGGTTCAGTCATGTTGGTGGACAAGCACACCGGCCCGACGCTCTCCCGCGTCGACAAACCGGTTTATGAGGTTGTTGAACCGACCACTCAGAAAACACTGAGCAACGAACAGTACCATCGGAATCTGCTGAGCACGCTCGAGAACAACGATCCCGACGTGTACCGGCTCCTCGCTCAGGAATACGACCGCCAACAAAACACGCTCCAATTGATCGCGGCCGAGAACCAGTGCTCCCGGGCCGTCCTGGCGGCGCTGGGTTCGGTCGTTCAGAACAAAACGACCGAAGGCTTCGTGGGGTCGCGCTTCCACGGAGGGTGCGAAGTCGTCGACTGCCTCGAAACGCTGGCGATCAACCGGGCCAAGGAGGCCTTCGGCGCCAAGTACGCCAACGTCCAGCCGCATTCTGGTACCAGCGCCAACCAGATCGTCCTGACCGCGATCCTCGAAAAGGGCGACCGTATCCTGAGCTTGGCCATGGACCAGGGCGGGCACGTCTCGCACGGCGCTCCTGTGGCTCTGGCGGGCAGAATCTTCGAGATTGAAAGCTACCGCGTCCGTCCGGACAATTTCCTGCTGGACTACGACGCAATCCGCGAGCAGGCGTTGCAATTCCGGCCCAAGTTGATCATCTGTGGAACCACAGCGTACTCGCGAATCATCGACTTCGCCCGGTTCCGCGCCATTGCCGACGAGGTCGGCGCGTACCTGATGGCCGACGTCTCGCACATCTCCGGCCTGATCTCCGCCGGCGTGCACCCCTCTCCTGTCGACCAGGCCCATTTCACCACAACCAGTACCTATAAACCCGGCGGCCCCCGCGGCGGGCTGATCCTCATGGGCCGGGATTTCGATCAGCCCTTCCCGGTGGGCAACAAGACGATTCCGCTGTGGGAACGGATCGAAAAGACCACGTTCCCCGGCTTCCAGGGCACCCCCTACCTCAACAACATCGCCGCCAAGGCGGTGTTCTTTAAAGAGATGCTCTCACCGCAGTACAAGGACAGGCAGGTCAGGATCGTTGAAAACGCCAAGACCCTCGCAGAGGAATTCGTCCGCCGGGGTTACGACGTCCTGACCGGCGGGACCGACAACCACTTGTTCTGCGTCAACGTCGCCAGCCTCCACCGGGGTCTGACCGGCCTGATCGCGCAGAAGAGCCTCGAAGACTGCGGCATCATCGTGAACATGAACCGCCTGCCCTACGACCGCCAGAACGCCAGGATCACCAGCGGCATGCGAATCGGAACGCCCATCGTGACCCGCAACGGCATGAGAACTTCCGAGATGCCGACCGTCGCGGAGCTCGTGGACCAGGTCCTGACGCGGGTCCAGGTGCTCAGCGACCGGGAATATCGTCTCGATCGCGGTTTCCAGGACGAAGTGCGTGAGCAAGTCCACGAGCTGTGCAGCCGTTTCCCGATGCAGTAGCCGACCCCGCACGAGCAATTCCTGATGTATGTCCTGGCACTGCGGTAAATCCATTGGCGATTCTGCAGAAGCGCAAGAAAAAAGGCCATAAGTGGCAAGCTTATGGCCTGTTGGCTTGTAACCGTATTCTTTGGTGTGTGACGATCTGTCAGATCGTTTGCTTCTCATTCCCACAAAGGCGGCGGGCGGACCCAGACGGAACAGTACCATCGTTGCACGATCGATTCATTCGATAAGTTCATGAACGTGGTGAAAAGAGGTGTAGGTGTGAGTGTCGAGAATTTTCGGATGGCCCCTCGCAGGCCCGCGGCGGCGACTTCCAGTCCCCAGTCGTCGATCCAAAGGCCCAGAAGGAAGATTTCCGTGATGACGATCCATGTCTTCATAGTGAATCCTCAATGTTCCTGTTTCCGTATCGGCGCAGGTCCTCGATTTTCCTTAATCCATCTGAGCGACCCCGCATCTCCCCTCCCGTCGGCCGAATCCCGCACGATGCGCAGGAATTTGGATATCAATGGTGAGAAT
>JAGPGT010000281.1 GCA_018055905.1 Phycisphaerae bacterium | reverse complement strand
TTCAGCCGTCATCATACGATGCGCCGCAAGCCGAATTTCGTGTTCTTCTTGGTCGACGACCTCGGCTGGAAGGACTTGGGATGCTATGGAAGCACGTTCTACGAAACGCCCAATATCGATCGGCTTGCGGCGCAGTCCATGCGATTCACGAGTGCCTATGCCGCATGTCCCGTCTGCTCGCCCACGCGGGCCAGCATCATGACGGGCAAGTATCCGGCCCGGCTGGCGACAACCGATTACTTCGGCGCCCCGCAGCCCGACACGGTCGGTAAGCATTGGACGAAGGACAAGTCCCTGTTGCCGGCCCGATACGAGGACCGGCTGCCTCTGGCCGAAGTGACGGTCGCGGAGGCTCTTAAAGAGCACGGCTACGCGACCTTCTTCGCAGGCAAGTGGCACTTGGGGCCCGAGGGGTTCTGGCCGGAGGATCAGGGGTTCGACATCAACAAAGGCGGCCATGATCGAGGCGGGCCCTACGGCGGCAAGAAATACTTCTCGCCTTACGGCAATCCCAGGTTGTCGGATGGCCCGGAAGGCGAGCATCTGCCCGACCGGCTGGCGACGGAGACCTGCCGATTCATGGAGGCCAACAGGGACAAGCCGTTTTTGGCGTACCTGTCGTTCTATTCCGTCCATACGCCGCTGATGGCTCGCGAGGACCTCAAGGCCAAGTATGAAGCGAAAGCCAAGCAAGTCAAACACGAAGGGCCCGACTGGGGTACCGAGGGCGACCGCCAGGTTCGGCTCGTGCAGGATCACGCAGTTTATGCAGGCATGGTCGAGGCGATGGACCAGGCTGTGGGCAAGGTGCTCGACGCGCTGGACCGCCTGGATCTGGCCAAGGACACCGTCGTGTTCTTCATGTCGGACAACGGCGGGCTCTCTACCTCCGAAGGCCACCCCACGAGCAACCTCCCGCTGCGGGCGGGCAAGGGCTGGCTCTACGAGGGCGGCATCCGCGAGCCGATGATCGTCCGCTGGCCCGGCGTGACGCAGCCCGGCAGCGTGTGCGAGGAGCCGGTGATCAGCACGGACTTCTACCCAACGATGTTGGACATGGCGGGTCTGCCTGCCAAGCCGGAGCAGCACCTGGACGGCCGGAGCATGGCGATTCTGCTGAAGCGGCAGGGCAAGCAGGACGGGCGGGCGTTCTTTTGGCATTACCCCCACTACGGCAATCAGGGCGGCTCGCCCGGCGGGGCCGTCCGCGTGGGCGACTACAAATTGATCGAATTCTATGAAGACAATCGCGTTGAACTGTATAATCTCCGCGACGATCTCGGCGAACGGAACGACCTGGCGGCGAAACTGCCGGACAAGGCCGCCCAGTTGAGACAGATGCTGCACCGATGGCGCAGCGACGTGGGGGCCCGGATGCCCACGGTCCCGAATCGAAAAGACGGACAGTCCTGAAATGGGGACCAAACAGATGATGATTTTTCATCCTGAGCGTAGCGAAGGATCTGGCCTGCGAACGAGAAACCTCTCCCATTCCCAGCCCAGATTCTTCACTCCACTTCGTTCCGTTCAGGATGACACTCTTCGAGAACAGAATGTGAGAAAGTGACTCAGAAAGGAAAATCGTTCGATGGCAAAGACATATAAGATCGCGGTGGTCCCCGGAGACGGAACCGGGCCGGAAGTGACTGCGGAGGCGGTCAAGGTCCTCAAGGCGACGGCCGACAAATTCAAATTCAAGGTGGACCTGACGAATTTCGATTTCGGCGGCGAACGGTACAAACGCACCGGCGAGACGCTGCCCGACAGCGCGGTTGAGGACCTCCGCAAATTCGACGCGATCCTGCTCGGCGCAATCGGCCATCCCGACGTGGCACCGGGGATTCTCGAAAAAGGCATTCTGCTTAAGATGCGATTCGAGTTGGATCAGTACATCAACCTGCGTCCGGTCCGGCTCTATCCCGGCGTGGAGACGCCGATCAAGAATAAAGGCCCCGAAGACATCGACTTCGTCGTGATCCGCGAGAACTCCGGCGACGCCTATACCGGCACCGGCGGCATCACCATGAAGGGCACTGCCCATGAGGTAGCCGTGCAGACGGCCGTCTACACGCGGCACCAGGTGGACCGCTGTCTGAAGTACGCCTTCGAGTACGCCAAGAAGCACGGCAAGAAGGCCCGCGGTCGGGGCGACAAAAACACGCTGGCCCTGTGCGGCAAGACCAACGTCCTGACGTACATCTACGGCCTGTGGGAGCGGGCGTTCCACGAGATGGGCCAGGCCCAGTATCCCGACATCAATCGCGAGTACTACCACGTGGACGCCACGACGATGTGGTTCGTGAAGAACCCCGAGTGGTTCGACGTGATCGTCACAGGCAACCTGTTCGGCGACATCATCACGGACCTCGGCGCCATGATCCAGGGCGGCATGGGCATCGCGGCCGGCGGCAACATCAACCCCGACGCCGGCGGCGTCAGCATGTTCGAGCCCATCGGCGGCAGCGCCCCCAAGTACACGGGCAAGAACGTCATCAACCCACTGGCGGCGATCTGCGCAGCCGGCATGATGGTGGGGCACCTCGGCCAGGAGAAGGCCGCTAGTGCCATCGAGCAGGCGGTGATGTGGGCGACGGCCAACAAGCTGAAGTCCCTCGCGGCCGGCAAGATGGGTTACTCGACCACCGAGGTCGGCGACCTCATTGCAAGTAGAGTCGTCGAGTGACAACCGAGAAGATGTGCCTCGCGAATCGGTTACGGTCAACGTCCAGGACGTCGTCGAGGACTTTGATGTGCGTTTTTTATCTCGCTTGCCCCTCTGACGAATGAAAAGGCCTTGGTCGGTAAGTTCCGTCGCAAATCGCACATTCGCAAGTCCCGTTACGACGCTCTCCTGTCGGGCGAGGAAGACCGGGTGTGTTTCTGCGTGGGTTTTTCCTGGAGCAGTTGCGATCCCAGAGAGCAACGCCCCGGCTGTCGGTTTGTGGGAGGCATGCGGGTTTTCATCGCAGTTCTCCCCCGGTATAATCCGAAGAACATAAGGCATACAGAGACGACAGGCTTTGGGATGTTTTTATGGCGGCCAACTTGACACCGGCGTATCGGGATGCCGAGGAGCGGTTCCGCAACGCGACGACCAACGAGGAGAAGATCGCCGCGTTGGAGGAGATGATCGCCACAGTGCCCAAGCACAAGGGGACCGAGGGGCTCCAAGCGGACCTCAAACGCAAGCTCAGCCGGCTCAAGGAGGCCGCCACCCAGCAGAAAAAAGGCAGCGGCGGCCACGTCGACGTCTTCCATGTCCCCCGGTCGGGGGCCGGGCAGGTGGTCTTGCTGGGCATGCCCAACACCGGCAAGAGCAGCATCCTGGCGGCCACGACCAAGGCCAAGGTCGTCGTCGCGGATTTTCCCTTCGCGACCCAGGTCCCGGTGCCGGGGATGCTCCGGTTCGAGGACGTGCAGATCCAGCTTGTGGATATGCCGCCGATCACGGCCGACTACAGCGCGCCGGGCCAGGTGGGAACCTACCGCAACGGCGACCTGATCGCCCTGGTGATCGACCTGTCGCAGGACGTCGAGGAGCAGATCCTGGTCTTGATGGAGTATCTCGAATCGCGCAAGCTCTTGGCGGAGGAGAAGACCGCCGGCGAGGACGAGCAGGGCAACATTCTTCGCAAAAGGGCGGTTTGTCTGTGTACCAAGGCGGACCTGGCGTCGGCGGGGGCGTTCGAGCGAGTCACGAGTTCGTGCGACAAGATGGAAGAGTTCCTGAGGCTTTCGACCCAAACGGGTGAAGGCTTCGATAAACTGGGCCGGATGCTGTTCCATCGGCTCAACATCCTGCGGATCTATGCCAAACCGCCCGGCAAGCCGGCGGACATGGAGGACCCGTTCACGGTGCCGGCCGGCTCGACCGTTCAAGATCTGGCCCGTGTGATTCACCGCGAGCTGGCGGAGAAGCTCAAGAGCGCCCGCATCTGGGGCACCGGCGTCTACGACGGCCAGAGCGTCCACCTCACCCACGTCCTG
>JAGPGT010000064.1 GCA_018055905.1 Phycisphaerae bacterium | reverse complement strand
CGATAGGCCACCCCCGGGAGGTTCGCCATCAGGGTCCGCAACCGACGTTCGCTTTCCTGAAGGGCCAGTTCGGCCTTTTTACGCTCGGTGACGTCCAGGACGGCAAACGTATAGCCTTTGGAAAGGTCGTTGGGGTCCAGAGGCGTGCCATTGAGAACCACGTTGATGATGCGCCCATCCTTGCAACGCCAGCAAGTCTCGATTGTGCCGCTGCCGTGTTCACGAATCTGGCGATAGGCCACGGCGTCGACCTCGTCGTAGTGCTTCTGTGTGGGATACAACAACCGCACGTTTCGATTGATCAGTTCGCCGCGGGAGTAGCCGGTCATCTCGCAAATCCGGTCGTTCACCTCCAGAAGAACACGGTCTGAGATCAGCCCGATGCCGGTGGGCACCGCACGCACAAGACTGCGGAACCGCGTCTCGCTGGCCCGAAGCGCCTCCTCGGCCCGGGCGCGCAGGATCGCGTTGGCAAAGATCTGCGCAACCAGATGCAACCGCTGGACCAATTCCTCGGACCATTCCCGATGGGCTTTCACGCACGAAAACGACAGCAGTCCCAAAGAAGAGCCGGCCACCTCCAACGGCATGACGATGATGGATTTGATGCCGTATCGCCGACAGTATTCCTTCTCACGGGCCGCTTCCTCCGGTGCATCCTCGATCCGGGCGAATGCCACGGTGTCCCCTTGGCGCAACCGTCCCAGAAACCACCCGAAATCCTCCTTCCGCAAATCGAAAGGAGCCGGGTCCAGCCCCCGGGCCACCCACGAATGCGTGACCCTCATCTCGGAACCGAAGAACTGCACGATTCTGCTTCGGTCGATTCGGAGCTGCTCGCCGATTCGAGCCAGCCACTGCGTGATTTGGCCGTCGATCTCCTCCGAAGGCAAACTAATAATGCTCGCCGACAACTCAGACAAGAGGGTTTCGAAGGCCAATCGCTCGCGCAGCAAGTCGCCGGCCCGCTTGCGTTCCAGGGCGTTGGCCATGATCTCCGCCGCGATTTTCAACAGTGGCCCGGCGTCCTCCGGCCAAATGTGCTCCTCCCGGACGGCCGACACCCCCAGAATGCCGAAGAGCTCGCTGCCGACCTGGATTGGCACCGCCAACAGCGATTGTACGCCGATTGATTCCAGAATTCCCTTGGCCTCCGCCAGTGGACCTTGGAGCTGCCGCACCGAGGGAACGTGCAAAATGCCTTCACGCCGAAGCTGTTCAAGGCCCAGAGGAAAACTCTTGGTCTCCAGGTCCCAGACACGACCCAGCACTGGATCAATTCCCTCGGCGCACCATTCGCGCACCTTGCTCATCTTCGCGCCGTCGTCGTACAACAGAAACACATAACACCGATCCGCTCGAACAAACCTCCCAATCCCGGCCAACGTTCGCTCGACGCCCTCCTCCACCCGATCGCTCGAGAGATTCGCGAAATCGGTCGAAATGCTCGTGATGAGCCCCTCGAATTGTAATCGTCGTCGCAATCCTTCCTCGGCCCTCTTACGCTGCGTGATGTCGATGGCCAGTTCGACGACGCCCTGCAACCGCCCGGCCTCGTCTCGAACCGGCTCCCCGCGCACCAGCCAGGTCCCGCCATTGTACCCGATGATCTCTGACTCCTGGGAACACCCTGTTCTGAGGGCCAGATCCACCGGACACCCCCCACAGGGCATCGTCGTATCCGCCCACAGCTCATAGCAACGGCGTCCCACGATTTCTTCCGCGGTCTTTTTCAGGGCGTCCAAAGCGATTCGATTGGCCCAGAGAATCCGATGAGAGACATCATGGTAGGTCACAATCTGGGGCATCGTGTTCAGGATGATCGCCTTCTCTCGCTCCGCTCGCGACAGAGCCTCCTGGACCTTCAGACGGCTGATCGCGCTTCCGATCTGTGCGGCGATCGTCTCCAGAACCACACGGGCCCCTGGCGGAACATTTCGGGTCGTGTGCGATGCGACGTTCAAACACCCGATCACACGATCCTCGTTGCGGATCGGGATAATTGCGATGGCGTGCAGCCCCTCGGCTTTCTGCCCCGGTCCGATCGGCACTTCAATCTGGTCGTACTGGGCATAGTAAGGCGCTCCTTCCAGGATCAAACGCGTATTTCGGGAGTTCAACGGGTAAGAGGCGGTCTCGGCAATGAAATCTTCGGACAACCCGACATGGACCTCCAGCTTCAGACAGCCGGCGTGCTCGTCCAGCACATAAATCCCGCCGGAATCCATATGCGAACTTTGAATCGCCGCATCCAGACAATGCCTCAGTCCCTCCGCCAGAGTCGACAGGCTGCTGAGCCGGATCGCCATGTCGCGTTGCAGTTTCGCCAGCCGTTCGCCCCGCCTTCGATCACTGATGTCCCTCACAATCGCGACCACTTCCTGTTCCGCGCAGGCCACCAGTCGGCACTCGAAGTCGGCGCTTTCCCCTTCCGTCCGCGGCAGACTGTATTCGAACGTCTGGACCTGCCCGGTGTCGATCGCCCGATGAATCAACTGCATCCACGTACGCGCGGTCGAAGCGGAAAAGACCTCGTCCAAATGCTTGCCCACAAATTGAGCAGGCGAGACCGAGACTGCGTCCTCCTTCGGCGGTTTGCAGTCAAGAAACACCCCTCCGCGGGTCAATCTGAACATCAGATCAGGGTTGGCGTTCAACAACGCCTGGTTTCGGGCCTCGCTGCGCTGCAGCGCTTCCTGCGCCCGATGACGATCCGTTACGTCGACGCACGCGGCGTGAATCGCCGGTTGTCCCTGGTAATCGATCCGGCTGGTCATAATCTCGATCCAGCGGACCGTACCGTCTTTGCGGATCGCACGAAACTCATATTGTTCTGGTAGGGATTCTCCCCGCAGACGCGCTTCATGGTTCGCCCAGACCCATTCCCGATCCAGCGGATGTACGAATTCCCGCAACCGTTCGACCGACCCGCTCAGCATTTCATCGAGGGTGTATCCGCTGATCTTGGCCATCGCCTGGTTGGCGAAAACGACCCGCATGTTTTGAATGACGAGCAGGCCCTGCAGGGAACAATCCACAATCGTGTGATATGCTTCCTCCACGCGTTTTCGATCGGTAATATCGCGAACGATCCCCACGAGACCGACAATTTCATTGGCTGCGTTCCGCAGGGGAACCTTTGTCGTCAGACTCCAGGTCGGCCGGCCGGTGGTCTTGTCGGGAACGCATCGCTCCTCGTTGATCAGGGATTGCCCGGTCTTCATCAGTTCCTGTTCGTCGGCATGGATACCGCGGGCCACCTCGGGGGGATGGAAATGCGCCTCGGTCCGCCCCTCGATCTCCTCGACGGATTCGAGCTGGTTGCGGCGCAGAACCTCGCGGTTGCACATCGCAAACCGGCCTTCGCGATCCTTGACGTAGATGGCGTCCGGCAGGTTGTCGATCACCGTGCTCAAAAGATTCCGTTCCTCCGCCAGTCTCTGCTCCGCCAACCGGTGCTGCGTGGCGTCCCACCCGGTCACAACAAGACAGTTCTGCCCTGCAATCAGAACTCGCCGGCACGTGACGAACATCGGCACCTTCCGTCCGCTTTTGCTCCGACAGACGGAATCCATCTGGATCAACTTACCGTCAAAAGCCCGTCGTGCGGCTTCTTCCACTTCCCTGCGGTAGTCGTCCTCGACCGTCTCGAGAAGGGATATCGAAGCCAATTCCTCGTCGGAGAATTCGGTCAAGATCTGAAAGTAGCGGTTCCAGAGAATCAGCCGCAACTCTGGGCTGACGACGAAAAACGCGCATGGCAGAGAATCAATCAAAAACTCGGGGAAACTTTCCTTCACGAGGGCATACAGACTCTCCGGGTCCTTTGCACAATGTGTCCTGGTTTGTTTATGCATCCTGCCCATCCGTAGCACTGAACCGGAAAAAAGGGCTCCGGTTTCCCTTCCTCCGAATCCATGCCTCCAGCCACCCGGTCCATAGTTCTAAGAAAATCCGGCCGCATGCCCCTGCCCCGCAGAGCGGCCACACATTATGCTTACCATGCCCACGCCGGATGGGTGTGTCAATATGGAAAACCGTTTTCTGTGCGTCCACGCCCCAAAACGAGCTGTGTACAGGTGAGCCAGAGAAGCCGGATCGCTGACAGAGAACAATATCCCGGAATTCCGGCGAGAGATTGACAATTTTCCCGCAAAGGACCGAACGAACCCTAGGATAAAAACCTATCGAGAACAATTTCTCCACACGACCGCGAACTTCTTCTTCCTCCAACCGTATCCTTTATAGGACGAACAAAAAAGTAAAGAATCTTGGGCTCAAGGGGGTGAGCCGGGACGCCGATACGAAAGAAGCCCAAGAAATGATTTTTCTCCCCTCCGGAAAACATCGGGTAGCGCCATGTTACTCGATGTTTTCTTTTGAGTAAACGCAGACCGCAACAGCGAATCCCCGGTTCTCCCCGGAGGAATCAGGTGTTCATCCCGGGTTCGCTCCGTTCGTTAGGCTTTCTGTCCACAGCATTTCTTATACTTCTTCCCGCTGCCGCAGGGGCAGGGATCGTTCCGTCCGACCTTGGGCTGATCCAACTTGATCTGTTTGACCTGCACCTCGCCTTGCGGAGCCTGGGCCGCTGCCCGCTGTTCTTCTCCCGCGGCGAACTGCCCGACTTGATCGTGCGAAGTCTGACTGACCCGCCAGACACTTCGGGCACGGGCCCCCGCCTCCAGGTGCACGCGGAAAATGATGTCGGTCACGCGATCATCAATGGATTCCAACATCTCATTGAACATGCGGAATCCTTCTCGCTTGTACTCGGTCTTAGGATCCTTCTCCGCGAACGACCGCGTCCAGATGCTGTCCTTGAGGTGGTCCATGGCGTAGAGATGGTCCTTCCACGTACTGTCATAGACCTGCAAAAGAACGTACCGCTCCAAGTGCGCCAGCTCGGCGCGAAGGAATTCCCGACCGACCTCCCGAAGACGCTGTCGCACGCTGTCGCCGTCGTCGAGGTCCTCTTCTCGCAGGGTGGCGTTGAACCGATGATTGGCCCACTGGGTCAATTCCGCACGATTGAGGCTTCGAATCTGACGGTCCAGCTCTTCGTCCAACCTCCCGTCGTTGTACCCTTCGCTCAGGGCCATCAGCTCTGCGTGGAGATCCCGGGGTTTGACATTCTGCAAATACTCCAGAGTGAAACCGGCGTTGTACTTGTGGTTCGCCCAGTTGGCAAGACTCTCGAAACCGTACACGTTGGCACCCTGCGGACCGTAGACCATGCTCATCGCGAACTCGACAGGGTACTCGATCTCCCGGCGTCGATATTTTTCCGCGGTTTGCTTGAGAACCAACTGTCGAACCTGTTCGGCATTCTGTCCCTGCAACTGCTCGATGTCGAAGACCAGGTCGAACTTCGCCCTGGCCCACTCGACAAACCGCCTCGCCGCGAAATCCTCCCGCACGAATTCTTGCAACGTGGTGCAATCTTTCTTGTCCACCTGTTCGCACGCTGCGGCTACGAGCCGCTCTTCGATTTCCTCGGGCGAGAGGCTTTTGACCTTGCTCATGCTCAGATTCACATGGAACGCGCTCATCGCCCACTTCGACAGGCCCGCGACATCCCAGGTGCTCGGATCGTCATACTCCTCCAGGTACTCGCCCAGCGACAGGGAGATGTCGTTCTTGACGCTGTCTTTGGCTCGCTCCTTAATCAGCGCCTCGATGTCCTTGGGCTCGGCCTCCGCCACATCCGAGAGCTTGAGTTCCACGTCGAAATTCGCCCTGGCCCATTCGACGATGCATCGCAGCGGGTAGTCGCGGTCGAACATCGTTCGGGCCTGCTTGGTGACGACCGAATCGATCATCCCCTCGATCAACGGCTTGACGCTCCCGCCCGCCAGCAGATCCCGTCGGCGAGAGTAGAAGATCTTCCGCTGATAGTCCATCACCTCGTCGTATTCGAGCAGGCTTTTGCGAATCTCGAAGTTGCGCTCTTCGACCTTCTTCTGCGCCCGCTCGATGCCCTTGCTGATCCGCTTGTGGTAGATGGGCTGGCCTTCCTCCCAGCCGATCCAGGAGAGAGCCTTGACGGTCCATTCGCCCGCGAAGATCCGCATCAGGTCGTCGTCGAAGCACAGGAAGAACTGGCTGGAGCCCGCATCGCCCTGGCGTCCGGCCCGGCCGCGCAACTGGTTGTCGATGCGCCGGGCCTCGTGCCGCTCGGTGCCCAGGATGTGCAGGCCGCCGATCTCCGCCACACCAGGACCGAGCTTGATGTCCGTGCCGCGACCGGCCATATTCGTCGCGATCGTCACGTTGCCACGAATTTTGCCGTCACGGCCCTGATGCTGCTGCCCTGCCTTGGCGACGATCACCGCCTCGCGGGCGTGCTGCTTGGCATTGAGCACCTCGTGGTCCAGGCCGTGCCTTTTCGTCAACGCGGCGGAAAGAGCCTCGCTCTTCTCGATGCTGATCGTGCCGACCAGGACCGGCCGGCCCTCCGCGCTGATGCGATTGATCTCCTCGACGATCGCGTCGAACTTTTCGCGCATCGTCTTGTAGATGACGTCGTCCCTATCGTCGCGCACGCAGGGCCTGTTTGTCGGGATGACGACGACGTCGAGCTTGTAGATCTTCATGAACTCTTCGGATTCGGTGGCCGCGGTGCCGGTCATGCCGGAGATCTGGTCGTAGAGTTTGAAGAAATTTTGGAGCGTGATTGTGGCTAAAGTCTGCGTCTCTTCCTTGATCGTGACGCCTTCCTTGGCCTCAACCGCCTGGTGCAGACCGTCGGACCATTGGCGGCCATGCATGAGCCGGCCGGTAAACTCGTCGACGATGATGATCTTGTTGTCCATCACGACGTAGTCCTTCTCCCGCTCGAAAACCACGTGGGCCCGCAGGCTTTGCTCCAACAGGTGCGGCCACTCCATGTTCGAGCCGGTGAAGAACGAACCGATCCCAGCGATCTCCTGCGCTGCGCCGATCCCCTCGTGCGTCAGATGCACCGACTTGCGGTCGTATTCGACCTCGTAGTATTGCGTCGCCCTCTCCAGTTTGGCCTTGGAGGTCTCGATCTCCTCCTGGGCCTTCGCGATCACCCTTTGGGCCTTCTCGACCCTTGCAGGATCCTTGTCTTTTTTGGCTTCGGCCAATTCGCCTTGTGCGTTGGCGATCTGCCGCTCAGCCGCGTCGATCGCCTTCTTGATGCGGTCGTACTCGCCCTGGCGGCTGATCAACTGGCGAGCGACCTGGTCCGCTTTCCGGTAGCGGCTCACGTCGTCGTGCGCCGGCCCCGAGATAATCAGCGGAGTTCTCGCCTCGTCGATGAGAATCGAGTCCACCTCATCGATGATCGCGTACTCCAGATCGCTCTGTACCATCTGGTCGAGCGAGATTTTCATGTTGTCGCGCAGATAGTCGAAGCCGAACTCGTTGTTCGTGCCGTAGGTGACGTCGGCCCGGTACTGGGCCTTGCGTTCTTCGCCTGCGGTGTCCATATCCGACTGGATCGCACCGACGGTCAGGCCCAGCGCATTGTAAATCGGCGACATCCACTCGGCGTCTCGCTTGGCCAGGTAATCGTTGACGGTCACCACATGGACGTGCCGGCCGGTCAGGTGAACCAAATAGACCGCCAGGGTCGCGACGAGCGTCTTACCTTCGCCGGTCGCCATTTCCGCAATCCGACCGTCGTACAGAACGTTGCCGCCGATGAGCTGCACGTCGAAATGCCGCATGTCGACGTTCCGCCGGGCGGCCTCGCGAACCGTCGCAAAGACCTCGGGCAACAGATCCTCAGCCCGTTTTCCGCCGGCGATCGCGGCTTTGAACTCGGCGGTCTTGGCCCGAAGTGCCTCGTCGCTGAGCTGCTTCATCTGCTCCTCGAACGCCGCGGCTTGGCGGGCCACCGTCATATATCCCTTCACCAGACGCTCGTTTCGAGAACCGAAGATTTTGATCAGAATTCTGCTTATTTTTTCAAAAGCCATTCGATCTGCTTTCACTTTCGACTCGAATGCGCACCCATTCGACTCATGGCAAAAACGCTTTTCGAAGCCAGTATGGCAGAACCCCCAAACGATGTCAAGGAAGCACAAACCGCCTCATGGATCGCTAAATGCTTGAGCTTGGAGATCCGCTCAACGTTATTTCTTTCGTTTCTTCCGGGACTTGCGATCCGCTCGCAACTTCTTCTCGGTCCGGACTTTCTTGCGCTTTTTGGTCTCGGCCGGCTCGCGGCCCTGGCCCAGGGGTTCGACCGGCGCGACGTTCAACTGGCGGGCCGGAACGTTCACGGCAACGATATGAACGCGTATCGGTCGGCCCAGTTGGATCCTCTCCCCCGACCGCTCGCCCATCACGCATTGCATGACTTTGTTGAACCGCCATTCGTCGGGGCCCAAGTCCTCCAGCTTGATCAGGCCCTCGATCCCAAACTTACGGCACTGGACGAAGACGCCAAAATTGGTCAGGCCGGTAACGACGCAGTCCATCTCGTCGCCGATCCGTTTGCTGAGCATCTGGAGGATCAGGACACTGGTCAATTCGCGTTCGGCATTGTCGGCGCGTTCTTCCGTGAAGGTGATGTGTTGGCCGAGGGAGGTCAGATCCTCGCCCGCAGCCTCCTGCTTGGCGGCCTCGATCCGGCCTTCCAGATACGCTTGCAACACACGGTGGACGAGCAGATCCGCATATCGGCGGATCGGGCTGGTGAAATGACAGTAATGCGTCGAAGCCAGCGCGTAGTGCCCGATGTTCGTCGGGGCATACACCGCCCGCTCCAGGCTGCGCAACACGATGAGGTTGACCGCCAAAGCCCGCTCGGAATCCTTGACGTAGTTCAGGACGGCCTGGATCGCCGTACGGTCGGGATTTTTGGCGATGGGAATGCCCATGACTCGAAGCAAACGGGCCATATTCTTGAGGCTCAGCATGTCCGGTTCCGGGTGAATTCGACGCATGAAGGGCATGCCTTGGCGGTCCAGGAGCGAAGCGACCGCGTCGTTGGCCTCGACCATGAACATTTCGATGATCGTGTGCGGATAACTGTTTTCCTCCGGCTCGGCATCGACCACCCGTCCGGCTTCGTCCAAGATCAGGTGTGGCTCGGGCAAGTCCAGGTGAATCATGCCGTGCTCGACCCGGCGGGCCTCAATTCGCCTGCTCAGGGCATCCATATTCCGAAGCAGATCGATCACCTCGCGTTTGACGCCCTTCGTGTGGCCCTTGAGGATGCCGTCGGCCTCCAGGTAGGTGAGCCTGGCGGCCGAACGAATGACGCTGTTGGCGAACCGACGAGACAGGATATTGCCCTTCTCGTCGTAGGTGATGTAGACGCTCTTGGTGAATCGGCTCTGTTCCGGCTGAAGACTGCAAATGCCGTTACTCAGAACCTCCGGCAACATGGGGATAGTCCTGCCGGGCAGGTAGATACTGTTGCCCCTGTCTTTGGCCTCCTCGTCGAGGGGCGATCCCTTGGCGATGAAGTGGCTGACATCCGCAATGTGCACACCGAGCACCCAGTGGCCGTCTGCATCCGTCTCCAGACTGATGGCGTCGTCGAAATCCTTCGCGTCCGGCGGATCGATCGTGATGATCACCTTGTCGGTGATGTCTTCCCGGTCGTCCACTCGCTGGGGGTCGAAACTCAGTGCTGCGGTTCTTGCCTGCTCCAGGCACTCCTCTTCGAATTCCCTGGGCAGGTGGAACTGGTGCATGACCGATTCGATTTCGGCTTCATACTGCCCGGCTCGACCGAGCACTTCGACGATCACGCCTCTGGCCAGGTACTTCTCGCTCGGATAGGAGAGGATCTCGACAACCACTTTGTCTTTCTCACGGGCGTTCTTGGCCGTGACGTCCTCGACCACAATCGGCTCGATGAACCGACTGCCGTCCGGCTGGACGATCCAGGCCTCGGGATGCCGCATGAGGGTTCCGACGAATCGGTTGTTCGCCCGTTCGAGGATCTCTAGGACCTCGCCGGTGTAACGGGTTTCCAGACCCCGCTTGCCTTTGCGGTTGACCTTGGCCAAGACGGTGTCGCCGTTCATGGCATCGGCGGTTGCATCGGGCGGGATGAACAGGTCGCCGTGGGCGTTGGGTTCCAGTGGACAAACGAACCCAAATCCTTTCGGATTGGCCCGAAACACGCCGACCACCTGGGCAGCCATCGCGGGCAGGGCAACGAGATTGCCGGCGCCGATGACGATATGTCCAGCCCGTCGGAGTTCGTCGAACGCCATCTTGAACTCGGTATAAGCGTCGTCGTCGACTCCGAGCGCCCGCGCCAATTGCGCGACCTTGAGCGGCTGATACTCCTCACGTTGGAGAAACCTGAGGATCCGATCCTTGTAGACCTGAGGCATCCTTGCACTCCCCTGCACCCATATCCTCGGGACTCCCTTTCTTTTCAGAAACTCATACCCCGATCATAACGGCGCATAAAACAACAGCACCCTGTTCGACGGATGTCGACCGGGTGCTGTGATTTTGCGTCGTTGCCGTCATAGAAGTACGGCGGAAAAGAGAACCCTAAACCAAGACCGGATCAGGCCTTGACCTTGGCCTTGAGGGCATTGATCTTCTTGGCCAGACGGGATTTCTTACGGGCCGCAGTCTTCTTGTGCATGGTGCTCGTGGAAGCCACCTTGTCCAGTTTCTTGGTCAACAACCGGAACTGCTCTTGGGCTTCCGTCACCTTGCCTTCGCCGATGACCGCTTCGAGACGCTTGATCTGGGTCTTGACCTGGCTCTTGCGAGACCGGTTCAACGCCCGCCGTCTCGTGTTTTGCCTGACTCTCTTTTTCGCCGATAAAGAATGTGCCACTTTGGTCTCCTGAACAACTCGTACTATCAACTGTTTGTCGAAGGTCCGGTCCTGTCCGGCCCGGCCCTGAGCCTGTCGACGCGTGCTCCCACATCCCGATAACAGAAATCAAGCTGGGCGATCTTGCGATAAATGTCCAACGCTTTGTCTTTCTCACCCTGCTCTTCGTACGCGCGGGCCAGATTGTACCGCAATTCCTTGGCCATCGCATCATCTTTTATTTCATACGTGTCGATGGCCTGACGGAACACATCAATTGCATCAGCATACCAGCCCTTCATGAAGAAGCAATACCCCACCTTATCCATCGCCGAAATCCGGCGTCGCGGATCCTTCTGAGCTTCTTGGAAGAGCGGAATCGCGTCATTATACTGTCCGTTACGCATCAGCCGCAATGCATATTCGTACTTGTGGGCCAGATCGGTGGGGTAATTCTCGACGCACAGACGATAATGTTCGGTTTCCGCATCGTGGAGAGTGGCCGTCAGGTCGGCGACCCGCTCTCTCTCCTCGCTGCCGTCAGGCCGGGCTTCAAGCTGTTTCTTGGCCTCGCGGAGCTTGCGGCGAAGCTGACGGAGCCGCAGGAGACCCGCCTGTTCCTTGAACGGAAACTCGTGGCTGCGAACATAAGCGTCTTCCAGCAACTGGATGGCCTCGTTCTCGGCCTTGTCGGTCTCCAGATCCGCCAGTGCTTCAGCCAGAGTGAAAATGTTCTTGGCCAGTTCCGGCTCTTTCGCGTACGCCTTACGGGCGTCCTCCACCGCCGCGATGCGATAATCCTCCGTCTTGATGACCCGGTCCTGGGCGTACAACTTGGCCTGGGTTTCTTGGTCGCGAATCGACTGACGGAAATCGCCCTGCCCGTTGTAGTTGCCCCGAAACATCGTCAGTTCGGCCGAAAGGTTCTTGAATTCGTCGGCCAACTCCTTGCTGTCGGGTTTCATGCGGAAGGCCCGCTGGCAAGCGGCCACCGCTTTATCGTACTGCCCCAACGCCTTATAGCTGTCTTTCAGAAGCAGATAGGTCTGTAACGAAGGCTTCTCCAGGGCGTTGTTGGTTTGAAAAATCAGGTTGGCGATCCAATGGGCGGTCCGCGAAAACCCGCCTTCGATAGCGGCCTTGAGCATCGCCTCTGCATACGAAAGGTTGTCGGGGTCCTTGACGAACAGGTACTCGGCGTTGAGCATCTGTTCGAGGGGACTTTTGCCCCGCATCCGTTTGACCTTCTCCATCATGGACGGCTTCTTGCCGCCTTTGCCGCGTCGTTGGAGGCCTAGTTCACACAAAGGCAAATGGCCCTCCTCCAGGGCCTCGGGGGCTCGGGCCAAACCGCTGAGGTACATGTCGATGGCGTAGTCGTACTGTTTTCTCTCTGCCGCCTTTCGGGCATTCGCGAAAAACGCCTTGGCCTCGGCCAGCTGCTGTTCGTTGGAGGTTTGGACCACGGCCGCTTCGTGGCGCGTGCTTTGGGGGAACGCCTGCGCAGCAGGCTTCTGCTCATCTTTGATTTTCTTGCGATGGGGAACCGTTCCTGAAATCCCGGCGGGCTTGGACGCCTTGGAACCAAGAGCAAGTCGGGCCCGTAACTGCTTGAGATCCTCCACCAGTTGCTTGTCGTGAGGCCTCAGGCGAATGGCACGCTGGCATGCCGCGGCCGCCCGATCCAATTGTCCGATGGCCGCATAGGCATTTCGCAGATCCACGTATAGATCGGCAGAAGGTTTGGCCGCGTTGTTATTGGCCAAGAAGACCAGATCGGCAATCCATTTGGCGGCCTCGCGATACCCCCCCTCCACCGCAGCGTGAAGTAGAGCCTCAGCGTAGGGCAGGTGCTCGGGATCCATCGCCAGTAGGTATTCGGCGTTGAGCATACGGTCCAGAGGAGTGCTGCCGCCGGAAAGCCGACGGGCGACCTCCTCCGCGGAGGGTTTGCTTCCGCCTCGTTCCTGTCGCTGCAAAGCCAGAACCCTAAGCTCGATATGCCCTTCGGCCACTTCATCCGGCGCCAGACGCAACCCGTCCAGGTAGGCCTCGATCGCACGGTCCAAGTCCCCTGCCTCAGACGCCTGCCGGGCGCGTTCGAAGTGGCGTTTGGCTTGCGACTGGTTGTGAGCATCCGATTCAGGCATCATGTCGTTAAGTGTCTGTCTTTTCAAATGATGTATTCATATCATGGTAATCGTCGCAAGGATTTTGTCAACGAATAAATGCTTGTACGGCATCGGGGGCTGTGCTATAAACAGTATTTCTGCACGTTGTCTCGGATGATCAGGGAACCGGTCTTTCGTCGGACAACACAGACCGACTGCGCAAGTGCTCAAGGCCGGTCGGCAGGGATTCAGGGACAGCCGCGACACCGGCAAGGGGAGCGGCCCCGGCTCAATGGTATATATAGTGCGTTCCGGAGAAATTTACATGAGGACAGCCCTCGAACAGTACGATCCACAAATCTACGAGTTGATCCGCCAGGAGGAGGCCCGCCAAAGCGGTTCCATCCGCCTGATCCCCTCGGAAAACTACGTCTCCAAAGCCGTGATGATGGCCACGGCGAGCTGCCTGACCAACAAATACGCCGAAGGCTACCCGGGTAAACGGTACTATGAAGGCCAGCAAGTCACTGACCTGATCGAGAAACTCGCCCAGGACCGCGCAAAGAAGATCTTCAAAGCCGATCATGCCAACGTGCAGCCCTACTCGGGTTCGGTGGCCAACCTCGGCGCCTACGCTGCCTTGATCCAGCCCCATGACACCATTATGGGCATGTCGCTGGTCCACGGCGGGCATCTCACCCACGGCTGGAAGGTCTCGATGACCAGCAAATTCTACAACTCCGTCTCCTACGAGATCAACACTCAGACGGGTCGTCTGGACTACGACATGATCCGCGAGTTGGCCAAGAAACACAGACCCAAGCTCATCATCTCGGGTGCCACCGCTTATCCGCGAGCCATCGACTTCGAGGCCTTCGCCCAGATCGCCCGCGAAGTGGATGCGTACCTGGTCAGCGACATCGCCCACATCGCCGGGTTGGTCGTTGCGGGAATCCACCAAAGCCCTGTGCCTTATGCCGACATCGTATCGACAACCACGCACAAGACCCTTCGCGGTCCCCGCGGAGGCATGCTCCTGTGCAAAGCTGAGCATGCCGACAAAGTGGACAAGGCCGTTTTCCCGGGCCTTCAAGGTGGTCCGCACATGCACACGCTCACAGCCATTGCGGTCGCTCTGGCCGAGGCGGACACGCCGGAATTCGTCGCCTACGCCAAGCAAATCGTCGCCAACGCCAAAGCCATGGCCGAGAAACTGATGGAGTGCGGCTTCAACCTCGTTTCCGGCGGTACCGACAACCATCTGATGCTGATCGACCTGCGGAACAAGGGCATCCCCGGCAAAAAATTCGCCAAAGCCCTTGACAGAGCCCGCATCGTCACGAACTACAACACCGTTCCAGGAGATCCGGCCCCGCCGTTCAATCCCAGCGGCCTGCGTCTGGGCACGCCAGCAATCACCACCCGCGGCATGAAGGAGGACGAGGCCAGACAAATCGCTACGTTTATCCATCGCGTCGCGGAGAACATCGATAAGGAATCCGTGATCGAGGAGGTCGGCAAGGAAGTCCTGATGCTCTGTTCCCAGTTCCCGGTGCCCGAACATTTCATCATCCCGAACAAAAATGGGAGATCGTAGTTCGCACAGGCGGTAGAAAGGCCGCACACGGCCCTATGGAGTCAGAGAATCTAGTTACAGCGGTTCTCGGTCTGAACGAAATCGGTCGATGCATGCTCGCGGCGGCGGCATCGACCGGTCTGTTCACAATCAAGGCTGTAGCGGACTTGGATCAGCAAAACGCCGAGAAGGCCGCGCAGGAATATGGTTGCACAGCGTTTACCGACTATCGACAGTTGGTCGTTCAAAACCAGCTTGATTGTCTCCTCGTCGCCGCGGAGACACACACCTGCGACGAACAGATCAAGACCGCAATCAAAAGGAAATTTCACGTCCTCAAGGCGTCGCCGCCAGCGAGAACGTTTGCAGAGGCCTTGGAGTTCGTCGAGCTGGCGCAGGCGGAACATGTGCAATTCGCGGTCGCCAACCCCAGCCGATTCTGGACCGGCAGCGGCGTCGCCCGGGATCTGCTGGCGCAGGGCCGACTTGGACACGTCTTTCTGATCGCCATCTCATGTACGTTCAATGCCTCGGATCGTCGTACTTGGCAGATCGACCCCCAGGTGGCCGGCGGAGGCCTCTTGTTGCACGACTGTTATCCGGTCCTTGATCAGATTCTCCAGGATTTTCCCGTGCCCACGCAGGTGTATGCCCTCAAGACCAATCACGCACCGGACAAACAGCAGCGGTTGTGCCTGACGGAAGACGCCGCGGTGGTCGCCATGCGATTCAACGATGCGCTCATGGGAAGCCTTGTGGCTTCCCGAAACCACGAGGTGCGGAGCGAACGGATCGTCATCGAAATCCATGGCAGAAAGAGCCGGTTGACGATTGCCGATTCGCAGCTCATCGTCTCCGGCGACAGCCTCCAGGATCAGCGATGGCAGTATGAAGAGTCCAGGCAAGTCCTGATGGAACGTCTGCTTGCCGGCTTCGCCCAGAACCTACGGGCGCCCGAACAACACCCGTTCCCCGGCGCCGGCGTCGAGAGCCTCAAGAACATGGCCGTGTTGGAATCGATTTATCTCTCGGCCAGAACCGGTTTCCCGGAGGAACCGGCCCGTATTCTGCGGATGACGGGCGGGCCCGCTTCGACGATCGCGAGTGTTTGACAGCGGAAAAACGCGACAGTATGCTCACCCCCAGGGTAGTCGCCAAGCCGCCAATCGTTACAACAAAACAAGCGAACCCCTGAGTAAGACCTTTTGGGAGATCGCAACCATGAAGAATCTGATCTATGCCGGCGTGATCGTTGTGTGCCTCGTTGCGGCGGTCCTGGTGTTCGTAAAGGCCCGAGGGGGCAGCTCGCCCCTCGACAAAGTCCCGGACAGTGAGTTGATCTGGGTCAAATGCGTCAAGTGCGACCAGGGATACCAGATGAGCCTCAAGCAGTTCCTCAAAGAAGGGGCAGAGAAATCAGCCGCCAGCACGACGGGGATTCCCGTGGCCCCCCTGTTGACCTGCCGAAAATGCGGCAAGGACGGTATTGTCAAAGCCTGCAAATGCACCAAGTGCGGCGAAATCTTCCGAGAAGGCAGCGTTGGGGGGGACTTGCCGGACCGGTGCCCCAAATGTAAGTACAGCGAGACAGAGGCCATCCGGGCCGCACGACGAAAGCAACAACAGTAGTCCCGCCGAACATCCCCGCGCAACCGACATCCGAGACAACCGGCAGCTCTAGGGAGCCGGCTATTCTTTCGTTCCCCATGAACCCAAGTCCTGCGACTTGATGCGTTCCTTCTCTTTGCGTTGCGCCAACGGGGTCAGAACTTTCTGGGCATACTCTTCTTGGCCGACCTTCAATCCGCTCAAATCGGTGTACCGCCGTGTGATTCGTTCCTCCAGATAGGCGATTCGACTGTCTGGATTCGGATGTGTCGAAAAAAACTCGATCGGACGAGCGGTCTGTAGTTCTCCAAGGATTTTCATGGTTTCGACCATCCCATTGGGGTCGTATCCCGCCTGAGTCATGTAGGACAATCCTGTCAGGTCGGCGTCCTTCTCATCCTCCCGGCTGTACTGCAGGGACAGGAGACCCGCCATGACGCTGGCCCCGTGGACCGCCGAGGCCGAATCACTTCCGGCGCCCACCGCTCCCAGCACGGCGAACATCCCGATCTGCCGGCTGAGGGCCGCCATGGTGTCTCTGGCGACGACATGACCCGTCTCGTGGGCCAGTACGGCGGCCAATTGCGCCTCCGTCTTCAACTCCGCCAGAAGCCCTCGGGTAATGTAGATGTACCCGCCGGGCAATGCCAGTGCGTTGATCATTTTGTCGTCCACAGCGGCAAAGTGATAGGAAAGGTCCGGCTGGTGGCAGACCCTCGCGATTTTCTGCCCGACCTGATTAATGTAGCTCTGAAGGTTGTCGTCGGGGATCCGTCCCCCCAGTTCTTTTTCAATCAATGGAGCATACTTGCGCCCCACCGCCACGTCCTTCTCGGGGGAAAAAAACATCATCTCCTCATCTCCCGTGGCGGGATTGACGGCGCACCCAGCTATCGCCGTCAGAGACAACCCCAAACAAAAGGTCACGACCCTTGTGTTTCGCGACACGACACCATGCTCCTGAGACAAAAGATTTTGCTTGATAGCCAAACCGCGAACATTATACTGAGGGCTTTGCCTTGATGGTAGAGAAAAGGATGGCCCAATCCAAGTCCTGTGAAGGATGCAGTCACGCCCACGACTGCACGAAGGTCTATGAACAGCTTGGCTGTGCCAAAGGCCCATCGATCGTCGGGGCGGTCGTGGTCGCTTTCCTGGTGCCGATCCTCGTGTTCCTCGGGGCGCTGGCCGGCTTTGGATGGCTCCTGGAAAGCGCTGTGCCTGCGCGGTATCAGACGCCGCTCGCGGCGGCGCTGGCCCTGACTGCCACGACAGGCGTGATGGTGGGGATACGCGTCGCGGCTCGACGGCATCCCCCAAATAGGTTTCGGAACGAATCAGTATGACCACAGCGACACAAAACAGCCGCTCTTTCGCCGGGGGTGTGCATCCTCCGGAAGGCAAACACCTGACCGAGGACCGCGCCATCGAGCCTGGTCCAGCTGTGAAAGAGCTTTCCATACTTCTCAGTCAACACATCGGAGCGCCCGCTCAGGCAACAGTCAAGAAAGGCGACGCCGTGACCGCCGGCCAGCAGATCGGCGAGTGCAAAGCATTCGTCTGCGCACCGGTCCATACGCCGGTGGCGGGCAAGGTCAAGGACGTCTCGCTGCTGCCGCACGTGGTTCTCGGACGCACGATGGGCGTGGTTCTGGAGGCCGAGGCGCCGATCCAGCCCGTGGTTCCGTCGTTCCAGCG
>JAGPGT010000280.1 GCA_018055905.1 Phycisphaerae bacterium | reverse complement strand
GCTCGATGATGACTTCGGGAGCCGCAGCGATCACCTGCTCGGCGCCGATGGCAGGATACACGTGCAGGGTCTGGCCGACGGCGTTCTCGCCCCCGGCCAGTTCAATCATTTCGTTGATAAACGTCGTCCGTCCGGCCACGCGGAGCGGTTCTCTCTGCACGACCCAAAGGACTTTCGCGCGACGCCGCTTGTCGGTGGCGGCGACGAGCTGGCCGATCTGGGCCCGTATATTTTCGCACAGCGTCTGTGCCTGGCGGGTCGAACCGGTAGCCTGCCCGATTGCGAGAATCCCTTCGTACAACCCGCGGATCGTGTCCATTTCGACCATCAGGCTGTTGTAGCCCATGCGTTGCAATCTTCTGGCTAGGTCTCTGTGTTGTTCAAACGTCTCGGTTACGACCAGATCAGGGCGGGTTGCGATAACCGCTTCGATGTCGGGCTGCCAAAACGTGCCGACCCGTGGTTTGTCCTTCGCGGCGGGGGGGTAATCGCTGTCCTGGGTTACGCCGACAACATTGGGACCGAGACCCAAGGCAAAGAGAATCTCCGTGAGGTTTGGGGCCATCGACACGATCCGAATGGGGTGGCACGGTCGACAAACGGCAGGGGCCTGATCCGCGCGGGACGTCATCAAGGCATATCCCAACGCCATCCACAGCGTCGTCGAGATTAATAGAAGCCACCATCTATGCATCAGGTCCTCTTGAATTGCTTCTCCAGTTCGCGGATTGAGAATCGGATCGTCGTGGGCCGGCCATGGGGGCACCGGCTCGTCGATTCGAACCGTTCTCGGTCTGCGAGCAACTGGCGGATCTCGCTGTCGGAGAGTTTCTGTCCGGCCTTGATCGCCGCCTTGCAGGCGGCCATATTCAGAATGTCTTCGAACAGATCCCGTTTGTTCACTCCGTCCCCTCGTTCGACGAGCAGATCGAGCAAGTCGTGGACGAACCCCTGCGGCGAGACGCCCGACAGGATGGTCGGGAAAGCTTGAATTGCATACATCCGCGGTCCGAATGGCGTGATCTCAATCCCGAGTTGCGTCAGCATGTCGGCGTGGCTCTCGATCGCCTCGACCTGGGCCTCGGTGACCTCAAAGCTCTCGGGCAGCAGGAGCTTCTGCGATTCCAGGTTCTCGCGTTCCAGCCGTCGCCGCATGAGTTCATAGAGCATCCGCTCGTGCAGGGCATGTTGATCGATGATGACGAAGCCCTCGTCGGTTTGCTCGATGATGTAGCTGTCGTGGATCTGCAGGTATCTGTTGTCCGGAGGCGAAGCTTGGAACGGGATCGGCACAGGATCCGACCGGTCGCGGACTGTTTTTCTGAGTTCCGGATCCCGACGGTCGAGGTCACTTTCGGCTCGCAGATCGAACCGCTGTTGTTGGTGGGTCGGCCGCTGTTTTTTGAAGAACTCGGCCATCGCGTCGGCGATCTGTTGTCGCCGCAAGTCCCGACCGATGTCCTCTTCGTCGCCCGGCGGCGATTCCCTGGCGGGTAACCGGGCGGCGATGTTGAGATTCGTGCCCAGCAAACGTTCGCGGAGAACGCCCAGGACTTGGGAATGAACCAAATTTGAATTGTAGAACCGCACCTCGATCTTGGTTGGATGAACGTTCACGTCGTATTCGCTGAAGGGCATCTCGATAAAGAGGAACACCACCGGAAAGCGGTTGGCGTCGAGCATGCCGCGGTAGGCCTCCTTGATTGCATGCGAGATGAATCGATCGCGGATGAAACGGCCGTTGACGAACGCATACTGGAACTGGTTGCTCGTTCGCGAAAGGCTTGGCAGGCCGAGCAGGGCCTTGATGCGGATGCCTTTCTCGTGGGTTTCGGTCTCGACCAAGTCGTCGCCGGTTGCGGATATGAGCATGGGAAAAAGCCGGCTGACCCGTTGCTTGAGGTTCTCGTTTTTCGAAAGACGGTACAATTCTCGCCCGTTGTGAATCAACGCTAGATCCAAGCCACACTGGGGCAACGCGATTCGTGTGAACTGCTCGGTGATGTGACCCAACTCGGTGTTGGCGGTACGCAGAAACTTGCGGCGAGCTGGAGTTTTATAGAACAAATCGCGGACTTGGATCGTGGTGCCCACATCGCCGCTGCACGGCACGACGGGGCCTTTCTCGCCGCAGTCGATCTCAATGCAATGCGCCTGGTTGTTGTCCGGCGTGCGGCTGACCGCACGGACCTGCGCCACCGATGCGATGCTGGCCAAGGCTTCGCCACGAAACCCCAGCGTAGCAATCCGATTGAGGTCGTCGACCTCTTTCACCTTGCTCGTCGCGTGCGGCTCGAAGGCGGTCGCCAAGTCGTCTGCGTCCATTCCGTTGCCGTTGTCGCTGACGGCGATGAGCTTACGGCCTCCCTCTTCGATCGTCACCGTGATGGAGGTGGCCCCGGCATCGATGCTGTTTTCCACCAGCTCCTTGACGACGCTGGCGGGGCGCTCAATCACCTCGCCTGCGGCAATCAGATTCACCATATTGCGGTCGAGGACGACGATTCGGCTCATATACATGGCACCGACCCGGCGGACAGCGGTTGCGCTCCACGCGGGCCAGGAGGGTCCCCTTTTCAAAGCAGCACCCGGTTTGCACCGGACGCATCGTGCATCCCAGCAAGCACGACCCGATGTAAGAGGTTGGTTCGTGCGATTTGATACCCTCAAACCGAGCTACAACTGCAGCAAGCTCTTGCCGGTCATCTCTTTGGGCTGCGGTAACCCCATGATTTCCAACATCGTCGGCGCGATGTCCGCCAGGGTTCCGCCCTCACGGAGCTTGCGTCCCTTGAACCGTTCGTCGAAAACGATCAGCGGAACATCGCCCACGGTATGCGCAGTGTGTGGGTTATCCGGAGAACCATCGATCATCTTCTCGAAGTTGCCGTGGTCGGCGGTGACGATGGCCGCGCCTCCCAGGCTCTTGATCTTGTCGAGGAGTCTGCCGACGCACTCATCAACCGTCTCGGCGGCCTTGATGGCGGCATTCAGGTCGCCCGTGTGGCCCACCATGTCGGGGTTGGCAAAGTTGATCACCATGGCGTCGTACTTGTCGGATTCCAAACGTTCCAGGACGACCGCGGTCACTTCGTAAGCGCTCATCTCAGGTTTGAGATCGTATGTCCGAACCTTCGGAGAGGGGACGATCTGTCGATCCTCGCCCTTGAAAGGCTTCTCATTGTAGTCGTTGAAAAAGAACGTCACGTGGGCGTACTTCTCCGTCTCGGCGCAGCGAAACTGCCGGAGGCCCAAGGAACTCCAGTAGGCACCCAACGTGTTCTTCATCTTGGCCGGTTTGGGGAAAGCCACCGGTGCCGGTAGGGAAGCATCGTACTCGGTCATGCAGACGAAATATACGTCCGGTTTGAGGGTTCGGGTGAACTCCTTGAAATCAGGATCGACGAACACGCGGGTCAACTCGCGAGGCCGGTCGCCGCGGAAATTAAAAAAGACGACCCCGTCGCCGTCAGAAATCGTCGCGATCGGCTCACCTTCTTCGTTGACGATGGCGGTCGGCTCGATGAATTCGTCGGTTACGCCTTTGTCATAGCTGTTTTGGATCGCTTCGGTCGCGCTGCGGGCCTTGAGGCCTTTGCCGAACCGGAGACATTCGAAGGCCTTCTGCACCCGATCCCAGCGGCTGTCGCGATCCATCGCATAGAACCGTCCCGCCACGGTTGCAATTCTGCCGACGCCGATTTCGGCGGCCTTCTTTTCGATGTCGGCGATATAGCCTAAACCGCTGTCCGGCGGCGAATCCCGCCCATCCGTGAACGCGTGAATAAAGACATCCTTGAGATTGTTGCGTTTGGCCAGTTCCAGCAAACCGTAGAGATGTCCCAACAAGGAGTGGACGCCGATATCGCTGGCTAGCCCCATGAAGTGAACTTTGCCTTTGCGTGCCTTGACAAAGTCGATCATTTTGAGAAATTCTTCGTTCTTGAAAAACGAGCCGTCGCGGATAGCGAAAGTCAGTCGCACCGATTCCTGGGGCACGATTCTTCC
>JAGPGT010000279.1 GCA_018055905.1 Phycisphaerae bacterium | reverse complement strand
GCCGATCCATCCGCGGCGTCGTCTCCTCGCCCAGCGACGTGGTAGTCTCTCTGCGAAGATGATGTCGCGCCATGGGCACAGTGGATGGAGGCTATGGGGAGTGTCCAGACGCACAATCCGACAAAAAGGAGCGCCATTTGCCGACCCATGGTGAACCTTCCTTCAAATTCGATCCGTTTCGGTGCCAGTTTCCTCAAACGGAAGAGGGACAAAGTAATTTGCGATGTTTCTGGAGGGTACACAGACCGGTGGACACGAACTTCAAGCACAAAGCTTTTGGACTTTGCCTTTCAATCAAGTCCGTTTCAGGCCACTAGGCTCTTGGCCAGATCGACCGCCGAGGCGGCGTCGGGAGAGTACCCGTGTGCCCCGATCCGATCTGCGAAGCTCTTGGTCACCGGCGCGCCGCCCACCATGACTTTGGCCTTGACGCCGGCGGCCTGAAGGGCCTTGATGGTCTTCTCCATGCCGGGCATGGTCGTGGTCAGCAGGGCGCTCATGCCGATCAGTTGAACGTCACGGGCTTTGGCCTCCGCGGCGAACTTGTCCGGCGAGACGTCCACGCCCAGGTCGATCACCTCGAACCCCGCCCCCTTGAGCATCATGGCGACGAGGTTTTTGCCGATGTCGTGCAGGTCGCCCTGGACGGTGCCGATGATCAGTTTGCCGATGGGCTTGACGCCGGCCTTGACCAGCTCGGGTTCGAGCACTTCCATCGCCATCTTCATCGCCCGAGCCGCGATCAGAACCTCGGGGATATAGATCTCGTTGTTCTTGAAGCGGGCGCCGACGACGTCCATGCCCGCGATCAGGCCCTGGTCGAGGACCTGTTTGGGGGCGGTCCCTTCCGCCAAAGCCGCTTTCGTGACGTTCACTGCCGTCGCCTGGTCTCCTCGGATCACCGCCTCAGCCAATGCCTTCAGATCTGCCATTGCAACTCACCTCAAATCAGTATCCGGTTGTACACTCCCCATTCATTATGGGCTTATTAAACCGTCGTAGCCGCCTCCCGACAAGGAAAAAAAGCCCTCAGCGTGAATCCTCTTTCGAGGGTTGACTTGCCAGCATGTGGGTTCTGGCGGGCTGCTGCGACGCTGGGTCAAGGTCAGGATCCTGCCCTGGTATCCCCAGAAGATTCATCCCCGTTTCCAGGAAGCGTGGGCGAGCCTTCGGTCGAATGGGCGAGGCCTCTCGGTCAACAGGACGGATCGGGTGACTTGGTCAGCAAGGCTTTTGCCAGGGCTTCGACAGCGGTCTTTCGGTCCGTTTCTTTGACGCCGAACATGATGCTGATCTCCGACGACCCCTGATTCATCATTTCGATGTTGACCCCCGCGTCGGCCAGCGCGGTACAGGCTTTGGCCGCCATGCCGACCGCGTACCGCATACCCTCGCCCACGATCATGATTAAAGCCAGGCCGTGTTCGATTGTTACGTCGTCCGGCTGTAGTTCCTTGCGGATGTGGTTGAGGATCTGGGCCTCTTTGTCATGGATCAACGCTGCGGTGCGGAGGATCACCGACATATTGTCGATCCCCGAGGGGACGTGTTCGAAGGACAAGTGTTCACGTTCCAGGATTTGGAGCAGCCGCCGGCCGAATCCGACCTCGCGGTTCATCATGTACTTGCTCAGGTAGATCGAACTGAAACCGCCGGAACTGGCGATACCGGTGACGGCGCCCTGACGATACTTGCGTTGCGGAACGACCAGGGTTCCGGGGGCCTCCGGGCGGTTGGTGTTCTTAATGCAGATCGGGATTTTGGCCTGGACTGCGGGAATGACCGCTTCGTCGTGAAAAACGCCAAAGCCGGCATAGGAGAGTTCCCGCATCTCGCGGTAAGTCAGCGTGGTGATGGCAGGGGCGTCCGGGACGATTCTCGGGTCGATGGCGTAGACGGAGTCCACATCGGTGAAATTCTCGTAGACGTCGGCCTTGACCGCCGCGGCTAGGATCGAACCGGTGATGTCAGAGCCGCCGCGGGGAAAGGTCGCGACCTCGCCTTTGAGTGTATATCCGAAGAAGCCGGGGAAGATCACGATCTCAGGGATTTCCTTAAGCGCCGCCAGGCGGGCGTACGACTGCGGCAGCACCTGGGCATTGCCGAAATCCTCGCTCAGGAACATGCCGGCGTCGCGAGGGTCCACGTACCGGGCCGGAAAGCCTTGTTTGACAAAGACTTGCGCCACCAGTTTGGCGCAGTTGTCCTCGCCGGCGGCTTTCATGGTGTCCATGAACTGAGCGTTGTGGGCCGAGCGATTCGCGATGCGTCCACGAAGGTCGCTCTCGATTTCTGTGACGATGCCGGAATCCAGGTTCAATTCCTGCTGGATTTCCGCGAACCGTTGGACCACCGCGGCCAACTCGTTCTCAAAGGGTTGACCGGCGATCACCGCGTTGGCCAGGGCGATCAGCAGGTCGGTGACCTTGGTGTCTTTGCTGTGGCGTTTACCCGGCGCTGAGACAACAACGATCCGGCGGGCACTATCGGATGTGACGATATTGACGATCTTGAGGATCTGTTTGGCGTCGGCAACCGAGGTGCCGCCGAATTTCACGACCTTCATACTTGCTCCTTATCTATGCCCCTGCAACGTTAGACTTGCCGCATTCGTACCCACTGCGGCTGATGGTCCCTCAAAACCCGAAACCCGCCTCGCTGACATGGTCGAATTGTACCGGCCGCCCGATCCCCAGGCAAGCAGAAAATAGAGGACGTGGGCTTGTGCGATCTCCGGTCGAAAGGTATCGTGCAAGGGCTGTCGAGAGAGTATCGAATCCTCAGTTCACATCGGAATCGTATGCGGGAGAACGCCATGGTTGGGAGTGTGGGAAGGTCAGGAGCGTCGTGTCTGTTGGTTCTGGTTCTGTCGAGTGTCCTTCTTGCGGCCGGGCCGGCCGATCGAATGAGCATCACCACTGAGTCGCTGTTTCAAGAGATGATCGACATGGCGAACCTGGCGAGGTTCCCCTCTCCGGCATTCCGCACCCTCCAATTCTCTTCGTATGACCGTCGCAGCAAGCTGCCGGGCGGGCCGGACTGGTTTGCCAACTCGGACGGTTTTGGAGGCGAGCCGATCCCCAACTTCGAGAAGGTGCTGAGGGCCCCGGACGCCGACGGTGTGGGCGAGTACCTGATCGCGGACATTGAGGGACCCGGAGCGGTGGTGCGTTTGTGGACTGCGGCCATCTCCGGCCAGGTCCGGGTCTATCTCGATGACGCCGCGGACCCACTCTTCGAGGGCAGCGCGGACGAGTTTTTCCGCCGGCCCTACGACCGATTCGGGCAGATGAAGGCTCTCGATGCCGAGCGATTCCGTCGGACGATCTACCAGCGGGATGCTTCGTACGCTCCGATTCCCTTCGCCAGGCGACTCCGCGCCGTCTGGAGCGGCAATATCAAGCAGATCCACTTCTATGAACTCCAGGTGCGTTTGTATGAGCCCGGGGTGTCCGTGGTCTCCTTCCGACCGGAGGATATTCGCCAGTATCGCCAGACAATCGACAAGGTGACCGCGATTCTTTCCGATCCGGACGGTAGTTTCTCCGTGGCCTCCGAGTCGAAGGCGTTCGAGGCGAGCCTCAAGCCTGAGGAGAAGGTCCTGCTCATTCGCTTGGAAGGGCCCGCTGCCATCGCGCAGCTCAGCCTGCAACTGGCTGCGAAAGATTTGGACCAGGCACTTCGTCAGACCCTGCTGACCGTCACATTCGACGACTATCCGTGGGGTCAGGTCCAGTCGCCTGTGGGGGATTTCTTTGGCGCCGCTCCCGGCGTCAACCCCTATCAATCCCTGCCGTTCACAGTCCGGCCGGACGGCACGATGGTGTGCCGATTCGTGATGCCGTTTGAGCGTTCGTGCCGGGTGGAATTGCAGAACTTGGGCGATCAGCCGGTCACGGCCAAGGGCGATGTACAGACTATGTCGTTCGCCTGGGATGAGCGGACGATGCACTTTCGGGCTCGGTGGCGGGTCGATCACGATGTGATCGCGTCGAATCGCGACGTGCAGGATCTGCC
>JAGPGT010000278.1 GCA_018055905.1 Phycisphaerae bacterium | reverse complement strand
CTGGCCGGAGACGGAGACACCGTTGCGCCCGCCCTGGATGATGCTGTGTCGGATCGTGACATGGGAACCTCGGTCGGCGATCTCGGTGTTCGAACTGTCGGCCAGAGCGATCGGCTGGGGACAATCCCAGATGATGCAATTGACAACGGTGGCCGTGCCGCCGCCGGGGTTGAGTCGATACGGCGGGCCCCAACGGCCGAGGTCGAACAGCCGGAGGCCCCGTCCGCAGCCGACAATCGTGTTGTTCAGCAAGTAGGCGGTGTTCGAATTCTCGATGGCGATACCGCCGTTGGCACAATCGACGATGACGTTATTGACCACGATCGGCGAGCCTTTGTCCCTGAGCACAATCCCGTGATCGTCGGTTCCTACGATAAGGTTGCCCTCGATGATGGCCGAGCAACGCGTCGGATTGATCGTGTCGTCGTGCTCGGGATACCAGAACATATTGCGGCGGATCACCGGCGGCGGCACGCTCTCGCCCCAGAGATCCACATCGTCGTTGTCGCCACGTTTGCCGGTAAAGAAACAATCTTCGACCAGGACGTGGGAATACCGCGTGTGAATCCCCTGGCCAATACGAAGGAACTGACAGCCTCGGATGTACGCGGAAGCTTCGCCCGGATGATCCGGATCGTCGGAGATGATCGCCAGCGCGTCGCCCTCAGTTCTTGGGCCTTCGTTCGGGAGCTTGTGAAACTTGCATTCGTTGACATCTACATGGCAAGCGAGGACGACGATCGCTTCGTGATAATTCCTGGGCCCCGGCTCATAATAGTCCTGATGCGCCCCCTCGCAGTCGGCATACTCGATGATGCAGTGGTCCAGCCGACTGTCCTGGGCCGCGACGAATCGGATCTGTTTCCATGCGACCCCGTCGCCGTAATGCGTGAAGTGGATCGGCTCGTCCTCCGTCCCAAGGGCCCGCAACTGCCCTTCGACGAGAATCGAGCCCCCCTGCTTCATCAGCACGAAAGTCCCCGGCAACACCGTCAGCACCCGGTCGGGCGGGACCACAACCGCCTCGTCGAGCACCCAAGCCCCGTCGAGCGTAGAATCCTCAGCCAATTCGCCGGCCAGATGGTTCTCAGTCGGGACATAGATCACCTGCATCGAGCCGGAGTCGATCTCCAGGGAGTTGGCGTCGAAGGCCTTCGCTTCAATCGTGTTCAGACCTGCCACCAGCAGGATTTCCGCCTCCCACCGGCCTTCCTGAGCGTTCCATACCGCTGGGGACTCCTCGACCACAAGGGTTTCCATGCCGGCGACCTCCGTACGGGCGACCACCACGATCCGCCCGGTTTCCACGATGGATACCTCGCCATTGCGGACTACCCCCGACACGACTCGCAGCGACGGGATCAGGGAGAAATCCCCGCTGGCAAGAGAGGCGTTGTGTCCCTCGATGGCCAGCACGTTGCGCCCGGAATGGAGCAAATCCCCTGCTTTTCCCAGGAGAATCGTCTCCGGCGTCCCCGCTTCGTGAGACGTGGCGGGTGTCGCGTACGTGACCTCTCCGGCGGGCATGGATCGTCGGGCCACTTCCCTTCCGTTAAGGTAGGCGATGAATCCATCGTCGTAGTCGATTGTCAATTCAACCCCGGCCGCCTCATCGAATGTTCCCAAAGTGAAATCTTTGCGAATATAGACGGTCAAACAGTGTCCCTGCATGTCGTCCAGCAGCGTTGCATCGTCCCCGTCGCCGTAACCAAAACCGGAAAGTCCGATCGACCATGAGGAATCGTCGAAATCCACCTTCCGCCACGCGTCCGCCAGCGCGCTGGCCGGCCCGGTTCCGCGAAAAAACCGCCAACTTTCGCCCGGCGACACAATATACCCGCCCTCGGACGGCACCCATAGGGTGATGGCGGGCCCCCGACCACAAATCAACGTGAGAACAATCCAGCATGCTGTAGTCAACGCATCTGCAACCCTTTTCATCTGGTCGTCCTCCATCAAGTCAAAGTCCTTCGGTCGCATCGAGAACTTTATTATAACACCGATTCACCCGAACACGACAAGAGAATACGATCCGCAAAGTTCGTTTGATTCTCCCGGTTTTTGTGCGTTTTTGGATCGGCGGATTCCTGGAAAAATGGCGATTCAACATGACAATATGCAATTTCTCCAGGGGAAAATACTTGACTCGTCCGAACTCTTTGCCCTATAAGCTTTCTTAATGCTTCGAGGCGACGTCGGACTTACCCGAGCGGCGATGGTCCGGAGAATCCGGCGTTCCATCCCAGTCCGAAGCGTCGAGCGAAACAACAACGTCATGGAGTGGCGCGGCGATGACGGAATACAACGGAAGCGAAATCCCCCTCGAGGTCTGTAATGCCGCGGCAGATCACACCTCGGAAACCCCGCCTCGTTTTCCGACGTCCGAAACGGTCGGGATGAGACAAGCTCAGTTGCAAAGCGTTCTCGATTCTTCTCCGAATGCGATTGTGATCACGGATCTTCAGGGCAACATCCGCACCTGCAACCTGGCGGCCGCGGATCTTCTGGGTTGCGCCAAGGACGAGATCCTCGGCAAGAACTTTCTGGCCTTCGTCGCGCCGCAGGATCATCGGCGGATCCAGGAGGATATCCAAAAAGTCCTTGCACAGGGATCGTTGAGGAATGTGCAATACGCCGCCCTTCGCGCGGAGGGAAGCCCGTTTGTCGTGGACGCATCGACCGGTGTGATCCGCGATGAGGCCGGGCAAATCACAGCCCTGGTGACAATCGCTTCCGACGTCACGGAGCGGGAGCAGGCCAAAGCCAGCCAGAGATTGTCTCATCGAATCCTGGAGATCGCGAATCAAGCTGTGTTGCGAGGACCAATGCTCCGGCAGGTTGTTCTGGCCATTCAGGATTTCACACAGTGTCAAGCCGTAGGGGTCCGCATCCTCGACCGGCAGGGCAACATTCCGTACGAAGCCTACGTGGGCTTCAGCCGGAGCTTCTACGAGCACGAAAGCCCCCTCTCGATTCACAGCGATCGCTGCATGTGCATCAACGTTGTCAAGGGACAGACCGATCCTTCGCTGCCTTTCTACACTCCTCACGGGTCGTTCTACATAAACGGTACCACTCGGTTCCTGGCCACCGTCTCGCAAAAGGACAAGGGACAAACCCGCAACGTCTGCCACGAAATGGGCTTCGAGTCTGTGGCGTTGATCCCCATCCGATGCAACGACGAGATCCTCGGTCTAATCCATCTGGCGGATCCTCGGGAACACTGCGTTCCCTTGTCTGTCGTGGAGACGCTGGAGAACATCGCGATGCAGTTGGGGTTGGCTGTGCGGCGTGCGATGGCCGAGGAAGCTCTTCAGCAGTCCGAGCGGGAAAAATCGCTCATTCTCAACTGCACATCGGAAAGAATCGCCTACTACGACGCGGACTTGCGGATCCAATGGGCGAACAAAATGATGCAATTGTCTCTGGGCGTGCCCTGGGATCAAGCCGCCGGGCGGCGCTGCTACGAGATTCGCTATCGCAGGGTCACCCCGTGTGAACACTGCCCGCTGGTCGAGGCGAGTCGGCGCCGAACGCCCCAGGAGGGGGAAATCAACACACCCGACGGACGCATCTTTTTTCAGCGAGTTTATCCTCTCCTCAATGATGTCGGACAAGTGACAGCGTTCGTCGAAATCACAGACGACATCACCGACCGCAAGCGGGTTCAGCAGGTTCTGGCCGACAGCGAAGAACGCTACCGTTTGCTCTTCGATCACATGCTCAGCGGTATTGCGTTGCACGAAGTCATCCTCGACGCAGCCGGCAAGCCCGTAGACTATCGGTTCCTTTCCGTGAACTCGGCATTTGAGAAGTTGACCGGCCTCCGCGCCGACGAGATTCTCGGTCGGACGGTGTTAGAGGTCATGCCGGGAATTGAACCCTCCTGGATTGCACGATACGGGCAGGTTGCGACAACCGGCGAACCGACGCGATTTGAGGGTTTTGCGCAAACTCTGAATCGTTATTTCGATGTTCGGGCATATTGTCCCCGGCGAGGCCAATTCGTGGTTGTCTTCCACGATATCACCG
>JAGPGT010000063.1 GCA_018055905.1 Phycisphaerae bacterium | reverse complement strand
GCCACGATTCTCCAACTACGGTTCGGCGCTCCCAGAGAAAACATAGCCCGAGATCCAGCCGCAGTCAATTCCCAGGATCGGTTCGACTTGGGGCTTTCGCAATGAGGGCCGCCGGTTTACCATGGCCATGGAGCGTCGTTTGCAGAAATGGGTTTCGCGATCGATGGAGTTCGAGCATGCAGGCAATCAGCAGAACCGTGTTTGTCGTGTCGATGATGGCAGGCCTTTGGCTCGCAGTCGCCAAAGCGGGTGACGCGGCGCGATTCGTGGTCTCTCCAAAAGGGGGCAAGGTCGAATTCGCCCCTGCCTCCCCGGCCCGAAGACTGGGCATCGAACCAATCGACGTCAGCGACGCCGGGCCGCGGCTTAGGGGATGACGGTTTGGCTTGACGCTGCGAGGCCTCCAGGCCACAATCAACGGGTTGGATCACCGTGCGGCAACAGGCCGCTCCGATGGGCCGCCGGTGTGGGCGCCCCAAGCTGTGCGGGGTTTTCCTCCGTTACAAGACGGAGATCGGCATCAAGAACAACAAAAAAGGCCTGGGTTCGTTGCATTACGCTCAGGCTTGGGTTCTGAACGACATCATCGTGGACCCGACTTCCAAGAAGCAATCCAGAGATTGCTGGTGGCTGTGACACAGCGTTTATGGGAGCGACAGCATGGCAAACAAGACGCATACACGCCGGGATTTCCTGAGGTTGGCGGGCTTTGCCGCGGCGGCATCGTTGTTCGGGCAAGGCCGGAGCTTCGCACAAGCGGGCCGCAGGCCCAACGTCGTTTTCATTCTCGCCGACGATCTGGGATATGGCGATCCCGGCTGCTACTGTGGGCAGGCGAAAGTGCCGACGCCTGCGATGGATCGACTGGCCTCGCAGGGGATTCGGTTCACCGACGCACACACGCCCTCTGCGGTCTGCACCCCCACGCGGTACGGCCTGCTGACCGGGCGCTATTGCTGGCGGTCGAGCCTCAAGAGAGGCGTGCTCGGCGGCTACAGCAAGCCCTTGATCGAGACCGACCGTCTGACGGTGGCCTCGCTGTTCCAGCGGCACGGCTACGCCACCGCCTGCGTGGGCAAGTGGCATCTTGGCCTGGACTGGGCGACGAAGACCGGCGGCGACGCCAACGCCGAGACGGTCGATTGGGACCAACCCGTTGCGCACGGTCCACAGTCGCTGGGTTTCGATTACAGCTACATCATCCCGGCCTCGCTGGACATGGACCCCTATTGCTGGCTGGAGAATGGGCGGACGGTCGAGGCTGCGACCTCGCACACGCCAGGAAGCAAGCGGCGCTGGGACGGCGGCGGTGGCTTCTGGCGGGCCGGACCCATCGCGCCGTCGTTCGATTTCTACGAGGTCCTGCCGACTATCACCGCCAAGTCGATCGAGTTCATCCGTCGACAGGAGGCCCGAAAGCCTTTCTTTCTGTACGTCCCGCTGACCGCGCCGCACACGCCGTGGATGCCGACACAGGAGTTCCGGGGCAGGAGCCAGGTCGACTGGTATGGCGATTTCGTTGCGCAAGTGGACGACGCGATCGGTCGGATCGTGCGGACGATTGACAACGCCGGGTTGGGCAACGACACGCTGGTCATCTTCACCTCCGACAATGGGTCGCACTGGCCGATTGCCCAGATCGAGAAGTTCGACTACCGCGCCAACGGACCCTGGCGAGGGCAGAAGTCTGACATCCACGAGGCAGGGCACAGGGTGCCGTTCATCTGCCGGTGGCCGGGACGGATCAAGCCTGGGACGCACAGCGACCAGACGATCTGCCTGACCGATCTGCTGGCAACGTCGGCGGCTCTGCTGGGCGAATCGTTGCCCTCGGGGGCGGGGTCGGACAGCTACAACATCCTGCCGGCCATGCTGGACCCTGGGTTGAAGAACCCGATCCGCGAGGCCACGGTCCATCATTCGGGCAACGGCCTGTTCGCGATCCGCCAGGGCGACTGGAAACTGATCGAGGGTCTCGGTTCCGGCGGGTTCACCGCACCGCAAGCGGTCAAGCCCGAGCCGGGCGGGGCCGCGGGGCAGCTCTACAATCTCCGCGACGACCCCGGCGAGCAGAAGAACCTCTGGCTGGATCGACCGGAAGTCGTCGAGCGGCTCAGCGGTTTGCTGGAGCGATACCGCAAACAGGACCACAGCCGGCCGATCTGACGATCCGAAGAAAGGAGACTTGAACCATGCACGCATCGAGATGGACCCGCAGGGATTTGCTCAAAGTACTGGGCTTGGGAGCGGCGGGGGCTCTGATTCCCGGCTGCAACGGCTCGTCTCGGGCCACGGCGCAGAGCGTCAAGAGGCCCAACATCATTCTGATCATGTCGGACGACATGGGCTTCTCGGACATCGGTTGCTATGGCGGAGAGATCGCCACGCCCAACCTTGACCGCCTGGCCGCCAACGGACTTCGATTCACACAGTTCTACAATACCGCCCGCTGTTGCCCGACGAGGGCGTCGCTTCTGACCGGGCTCTATCCCCACCAAGCAGGCATCGGGCACATGGTGGACGACAAGGGCTACCCCGCCTACCGAGGCGATCTCAACGACCAGTGCGTGACGATCGCGGAAGTTCTCAAGCCCGTAGGCTATCGCACCTATATGACCGGCAAGTGGCATGTGACGCGCCACATCGCCAAGGATGGTCCCAAGCACAACTGGCCCTTGCAGCGTGGATTCGAACGCTTCTACGGCACGATCATCGGCGCAGGCAGCTTTTACGACCCGATGGGGCTCTGTCGCGACAACACGTTCATCACGCCTCAGAACGACCCTGAGTACAAGCCCGAGACCTACTACTACACACACGCGATCAGCGACAATGCGTGTCGTTATCTCCGCGAACACTACAGCCAGTCGCCCGACAAGCCCTTCTTTTTGTACATGGCCTACACGACAGCCCATTGGCCCATGCACGCGTTGGAGGAGGACATCGCCAAGTACAAGGGCAAGTACGACCAGGGCTACGAGCCCGTCCGGACGGCCAGGCTCGAGCGACTCAGGAAAATGGGCCTGATCCGGCCCGACTGGGAGCTCAGTCCGCAGGCGGGCGACTGGGCCAAGACCAAGCACAAGGCCTGGGAATCGCGCTGCATGGAGGTCTACGCCGCGATGATCGACGCGATGGACCAGGGAATCGGACGGGTCGTCGCTGAGTTGAAGAGGCAGGGGACGTTCAACGACACGCTGATTCTGTTCCTTCAGGACAACGGCGGTTGCGCCGAGGCCATGGGACGCGCGGCCAACGTCAATCAAAAATGGGTCGATGAGTTCGAAAACCCCGGGCCGCTGGGGCCGAACGATCTCCAGCCCAAGCACACGCCTCCGATGCGGACCCGCGACGGTCGAGCGGTGCGGGGCGGGCCGACCGTGATGCCCGGTCCCGCGGACACGTACATCGGCTATGGGCAAAACTGGGCGAATGTCTCGAACACGCCGTTCCGAGAGTACAAACACTGGGTCCACGAGGGGGGCATCTCGACGCCTCTGATCTGCCACTGGCCGGCGGGCATCAAATCACGCGGCGGACTGTGCCACGATCCCGGCCATGTGATCGACGTCATGGCCACCTGTGTCGAGATCGCAGGCGCCGTCTATCCGACCGAGCGGCAGGGACGCAAGATCCTGCCCGAAGAAGGGGTGAGCCTGGCTCCCGTCTTCCGAGGCGAGGCCCTGCGGGACAGGCCCATCTTCTGGGAGCACGAGGGCAATCGCGCCGTCCGCCAAGGCAAGTGGAAACTCGTCTCCAAGCACCCCGGCGGCTGGGAGCTGTACGATATCGACGCCGACCGCACGGAGATGCACGATCTGGCGGCAAAGAACGCGGACAAGGTGCAGGAGTTGAAGACCTTGTGGGAAGCTTGGGCCCAGCGTTGCGGCGTGCAGCCCTGGCCTGTGAAGAAGCGGGAACCGGGAGCCTGATTCGACGAACTCGGTTCGGAGCAACGTCGTAAAGCCTTGTTCTTTGCAGTCTGAAAGTGTGAGGTCCGAATAATCGACTATGGCGACATCGGAGAATGTGGGCATTGCGTTGGCGCTGACCTTGGTGGCGGGGCTCTCCACAGGGATCGGCAGCGCGATCGCGTATTTCATCAAGCATCCCAAGGTCCTCTACCTATCGTTTTCGCTGGGCCTTTCGGCGGGCGTGATGATTTACGTCTCGTTCGTCGAGTTGCTGCCGGACGCGATTGAGGCGCTGGGTGAACGGTGGTCGGTGTTGTTCTTCTTCATCGGCATCGGATTCATCGCATTGATCGACCTGCTGGTCCCGGAGCGGGAGAACCCGCACAATTACGAAGGACTCGAAGAGCCCAAATCGCCCGATGCGAGTCACCACTTGATGCGGACCGGGGTCATGACCGCCTTGGCCATCGGCATCCACAACTTTCCGGAGGGACTGGCGACGTTCGCCTCGGCGCTCAACGATGTGCATCTGGGCATCTTCATCGCGGTCGCCATCGCGATCCACAACATCCCGGAGGGGATGGCGGTTTCGATGCCTATCTACTTCGCGACAGGCAACCGCAACAAGGCGTTCCTCTATTCGTTCCTCTCGGGCATCTCGGAACCGGTCGGAGCGGTCATCGGGTACCTCGTGTTGATGCCCTTCCTGACGCCGATGGTGCTGGCCGGGACGCTGGCCTTTGTCGCAGGCGTGATGATCTATATTTCTCTGGATGAACTGCTGCCCATGGCCCACCGCTACGGCCACGGTCACCTGGTCATCAGCGGCGTCATTCTCGGCATGCTCGTCATGGCTGTCAGCCTGATGCTGTTGTAAGTACAAACGTAGCAGCGTAAATGCGTCGAAGCCAGGAAACGCCTCTACCTTTCCATGCCTATACGCATCCAAGCTTTCCCCTTCTCCTTCAGCGATTGACGCAGATGCGGTTGATGTTCGCACGCCGAATCGTACAATGGAAGCGTGCGAGGCTTCGGGCCTCGACGCAGAGTGCATCCCCGGCATACCTCTGTGGATTGGTAGGAAATCCGTTGGAGATTCAGTGGTGCGTATCGCGTTAGGGCAGTTCAACGCCACGGTCGGCGACCTGGCCGGCAATGTGGCGAAGATGAAGAAGATTTGGACCCAGGCTGTCCAGGCCGGGGCCGACTTGGTGGCGTTTCCGGAGATGGCGATCTGCGGGTATCCGCCGGAGGATCTGGTGTACAACCGTCAGTTCGTCCGCGATGGCCGGGCGGCACTGGAGGATTTGGCTTCGTTTTGCCGGAAGGGGACCGTCGTCGCGGGCTTCGTCGAAAGCGGCGCCCACAGCCTGTACAACGCCGCGGCGGTGATTCAGAAGGGCCGGATCGTCCACACTTACCACAAGGCCAACCTGCCCAACTACAGCGTCTTCGACGAACAGCGCTATTTCCGGGCGGGCGAGCGGCCGGTGGTCTTCAACGTCAACGGTCTGCGCGTCGCGGTGACCATCTGCGAGGACCTGTGGAACCCGCAACGACTGACCGATCTGCTGATGGGCGTCGGCCGGTTCCACCTGCTGCTGAACATCTCCGCTTCGCCGTTCGACGTGGGCAAGATCTCCCGGCGGGAGGACGTCATCCGCAAATGCACGGATGTCTTCGACTGCGCGGTCGCCTACTGCAATCTGCTGGGCGGCCAGGACGAACTGGTCTTCGACGGTCGGAGCATCCTCATGGATTCCTCCGGCCGGGTTGCCGCGAAAGCGAAGGCTTTCGACGAGGACCTGCTCATCGCCGACGTCCACGAGGGCGCCGAAGGGGTCACGTTCGCGCCGACGCAGCCGCCGGCGGTTCAGCCGGCCGACAAGGTCGAGGAAGTCTATGAGGCCTTGGTTCTGGCGACCCGCGATTACGTGATCAAGAACGGGTTCAAGCAGACGATCCTGGGCATCAGCGGCGGGATCGACTCGGCAGTCACAGCGGCCATCGCCGCTGCGGCGCTGGGACCCGAGAACGTCCAGTGCGTGACGATGCCCTCCCGGTTCAACAGTCCTGAGACGATCGCCGACTCCAAGCTCGTCGCGGACAACCTGGGGTGCCCCTTGCTGGCGATCCCGATCGAGCCGATCCTGACGCAGTTCAGTCAGTCGCTCAAGGCGGACCCTCGCTGGACGGAGGACGGCATCGCCTACGAGAATCTCCAGGCCCGCATCCGCGGCATGATCCTGATGTCCCTGAGCAACCAGGTGGGCTCGCTCGTTCTGACCACAGGCAACAAGAGCGAGGTCTCCGTGGGCTACAGCACGCTGTATGGCGATTCTGCGGGCGGCTTCGGCGTCATCAAGGACCTGCTCAAGACGATGGTCTACCAACTGGCTGAATACATCAACCGTCGCGCCGGGCGCGAGGTCATCCCGGAGGCGGTGATCCGGCGGATTCCCAGCGCGGAGCTCCGACCGAACCAGAAAGACACGGACTCGCTGCCCGACTACGACTTGCTGGACCGGATCATCACCGGTTACGTCGAAGAGGACAAATCCGCACGGGAGCTGGTGGAGTCGGGCTTGCCCGCCGAGACGGTGGAACGGGTGATCCGCATGATCGATCGGAACGAGTACAAGCGAAGACAGTCGGCCCCCGGCGTGCGGATCACGCCCAAGGCCTTCGGCAAAGACCGCCGACTGCCTATTACGAACCGCTACACAACCACAGTGAACCCCCGGGGGGTGCAACAACGATCCTAGCCGGACGGCGAGGATTGGAATCGTCCTGGGATGCCCCAGCGGGTGAATGATCGCCGGCTCAGAGAACCGCAAGGGAAGAACGCCGGCCTGTTGTTTTTCTCGTCGCTGCGGTGGATGCGAAGTCCAGGGCGGGTGGGCGGAGCGACTTGACGCTTCGCGGCACGGCTTCTACACGGCGCAGGAGGTTTTGTCTGTCTTTTCGTCTCAGGTGGCCCGCAGAATCTCCGTATGCTTGCGAAACCGCTTGTCGTCGGTCTGCGTGTAGTCCATGCGGTAGTGCACGCCCCGGCTCTCCTTGCGGAGATCGGCGCTGTGGGCCATGAGCAGGGAGGTCGTGAGCATGTTCTGGCATTCCCAGCCCTCGCGGGTGTCGAAGACCTTGTCCATCACATAGCGTTGCCAGAACCGGATGATCTCCTGAGCCTCCGCCAGCGGCTGGGCCCTTCGCGTGATGCCGACGTTGCGCCACATCAAGGCTCGCAAGGAGTTGCGGACGTCCGCGGTATCGAGCTGGCTGCGGTCGGAGTGCGGAATGTTGTAGCGGATCACCGGGTGTTTGAGAGACGTCAGATCGCTGGGCTCGCTGGTCAGAACCGCCTGGCCGGCCAGCTTGCCGAAGACCAGTCCTTCCAGCAGCGAATTGCTGCCGAGGCGGTTGGCGCCGTGCAGGCCGGTTGAGGCCACCTCGCCGCAGGCGTAGAGGTTCTCGATACTTGTGCGCGCCAGGGCGTCGGTCTTGACGCCTCCGACCATGTAATGGGCGCTGGGCCGGACCGGAATCAGATCGTGGCTGACGTCGATGTCGAAGCTTTCGCACAGGTCGCTGATCAGCGGGAACCGCCTGGCGAAGTACTCCTTGTTCATGTGACGGATATCGAGATAGACATGCGTGGCGTCGGTCTTTCGCATCTGGGCCAGGATCGCCCGGCTCACGACGTCGCGCGGGGCCAGTTCGCCGGCCTCGTCGTAATCTTCCATGAATCGTCGGCCCTTGGTGTCCAGCAGATGGGCGCCCTCGCCTCGCAGGGTTTCAGTGATCAAAGCACGGGAGGCACCGGCGATGTACAGCGTTGTCGGATGGAACTGCACGAACTCCAGGTCGCGCAGGATCGCCCCGGCCCGGTAGGCCATCGCCAGCCCGTCGGCGGTGGCGACCGAGGGATTGGTCGTTTCGCGGTAGAGCTGTCCGCCGCCACCGGTGGCCAGGATGGTGTTGGCCGCCCAGACGATCTGGAACCCATGGTCCCGGCTGTGCCCGATGATGCCGATGCAACGGTTCTCTTTGCCCGCAGCGCCGCTGCGCGTCGGGTCGGTGAGCAGATCGATCGTGAAGAACTGCTCGATGATCCGGATGTTGGGTTTGCTTCGGACCTTCGCGATGAGGGCCTCGGCGATGGCCCTGCCGGTCTCGTCGCCGTGGGCATGCAGGACGCGGGCGTGCGAATGGCCGCCTTCGAGCGTGGTGTCGATCTGGCCGTTCACCAGATCGAAACCTGCGCCCCATTCCTGCAACTGGCGGACCAGCTCGGGTCCCTGGCGGACGACTTGCTCGACGACCTGGGGATCGGCGATTCCGCCGCCGGTGCGGAGGGTGTCGGCGATATGGGCCTCGAAGGTGTCTTCCTCCCGAAAGACGGAGGCGATGCCCCCTTGGGCGTTCCATGTGTTGCTCTCGTCAATGTTGCCTTTGCAGACGACGACAATGGTGCGGTGGTCGGCGGCTTCCAGGGCGGCCCGCAGACCGGCGATCCCCGCTCCGACGACCACGCAATCCGCGAAGAGCTGGCTGGTCGAGATCGAATCGATGTTCACGAGGTACCGGCGGGGTTCGCCGAAGCGGATCGGCTCGGTGGGCGCCGGCTCCTGTCCTTGGTATTGTTCATTCATACTTGTGTTGCCTTGTCAGTCGGTGATTCGAAGAACGCCTCGAACCACAAGTCGAAAAAGGAAAGGATGGGGCGACCCCATCCTGCGAATCCCTACGACAGCCCTCCATACAGGGTTGCATCGTTTTCGCCGCAAAGCCTATCATCCTACCCGAATCCTCTCCAGATGGAAATACAGAAACCCATTCGGAAAAGAGTCGACGAGGGATTCGTGAGAGTCCTACGAAAAGGCGCCGCAGGCCTCGCCCCTACCGGCTCTTGCGGACCAGGGCCAGGTCGTTCGGGAAGAGCCGCTCGTCGCCCGCGAACCTCGCGACGAATTGCTGCAACTCCCCGGTCGAGGCGGTCAGGATCGGGCGGTCGTCGACCATTTCATGTCTTACCGCTGTGGGCACGGCCTGCACCAGTTCCTTGAATCGATCGTCGTCGGTGATACCAAGCCTCAGTTGTCCGTCGATCGCGTCCACTCGGATGAAGGTATGGACCGGCACGAAGAAGAACCCGTTGTAGGCCAGCGGCATTTTCTCGATGTCTTGTTCGCCCGAGGGGAACCGGTCGGCGAAGATATCGAGGAACAGACGGTCGCCCAGCTTGACCAGGCACGCGGCGAACGAGCCCTTGCGGCCATCCTGATCGGTGATGTCCAGACGATAGAACTTCGTGATGTCCTCTCGCCAGGATTCCAGCGGCCCCTTGGCGGCGGATTCCTCCAGACGGGAGAACGCCCAAGTCACCTCGGGATCGTTGGGGTCTTTGACCCACGTGCCCACAAGTTTTTCCTCGAAGACAAGGTTCTCTCGGGTGAACAGCGGGTGCAGCGAAACGACGGGTACGCAGCCTGCCGGCAGGATCGCCAGGAGGTAACAGGCAAGTTTCTTTGCTTTCACGGTTTTCTCCTTTCACGCCGGGACTCGGTGCGCCACGGTTCTTTGCGGTCATCCTACCGCGCCGGCATTCCGGCGAGAAGTGGGTTGCCGGATGACCCCCAAAGGGATACAGTGCATCGCTTGTTTTTCGGAAAGATCGTCGTTTTTTTTGTAGAAGCAGGATTGAACATGTACGAATTGACTTCGACGGGATGGTTTCTCGTCGGGCTGTCCGCGGTCCTGGTGGGCCTGAGCAAGACCGGAATCCCGGGTCTGGGCATCCTCATGACACCCTTGATGGCGATGGCCTTTCCTCTCGAATATCTGCGAGAGTCCACCGGCATTCTCCTGGGCATGCTCATTCTGGGCGATCTCTTCGCGGCGGGGTACTACCGCCAGCATGCGGAGTGGGGGTATGTCTTTCGGCTTCTGCCGCCGGCGTTTGCCGGAATCGTGGCGGGTTGGTTGGCCATGGGGCACGTCTCCGACGCCCAGCTTCAACGGATCATCGGCGTCATCATCCTGGGTATGCTCGCGGTCAATTACTGGCGGACTCGTCTGCAAGGGGAGAACGCCCCGATTCCGAACCGGGGGTGGTTCGGGCCGCTGATGGGCTTTATCGCGGGTGTCACCACGATGATGGCCAACGCCGCCGGACCGGTCATGGTCATCTATTTGCTGGCCATGCGGCTGCCCAAGTTCGCCTTCATCGGCACCAGCGCCTGGTTTTTCTTCGTGGTCAACTGGCTCAAGGTGCCGTTCAGCGCCAATCTGAACTTGATCAATGCCCTGTCGCTCAAGCTGGACTTGATGATGTTGCCGTTGATCGCCCTGGGGGCCGCGGCGGGCATCGTGTTCCTGCGGAAGATCCCGCAGAAGATCTTCAACGACACCGTTCAGATCCTGGCCGCGGCGGCGGCGGTCAAGCTGTTGTTTTAGGCTCTTGCCGGCAGGGGCTCCTCTTGCCCTTGTCGAAACGTCGGGTCATAATTCACCGGCGGAGAACCCAATGGAACCGAAGGGTTCCTCCGCCGGCGGCGTGATGCAAATGTACGAGAACGAAACTGATTTCGGGCCGGCCCGTCGTCGGATGATCGAGCGCGATCTCCAGGGTCGGGACATCACGGACCTGGAGGTGCTGCGGGTCCTGGCCCGGATTCCGCGCGAGGAGTTCGTGCCGATCGAGCAGAGGGACCGGGCGTATCGCGATCATCCGTTGCCGATTGGGCAGGGGCAGACGATCTCCCAGCCGTATATGGTTGCGTTCATGACGCAACTGCTCGGCCTGACGCCGTCGTGTGAGGTTCTGGAGGTCGGGACCGGCAGCGGATATCAGACTGCGATTCTGGCCTGTCTTGCCGGGCGGGTCTACACCATGGAGCGATTCGCCGATCTGTCGGCCACCGCTCGGACGGTACTTGAGAAGCTGGGCATCGACAACGTCGAGTACTATGTCGGCGACGGCAGCCTCGGATGGCCGGCCGACCGGACGTTCGAGCGGATTCTCGTCACGGCCGCGGTGCCGGAATTTCCGCCTCCGCTGGTCAAGCAACTCGCCGAGGGCGGGGTGATGGTCGCGCCCGTCGGGGGCGGCGATCTTCAACAGATCGTCGTTGCGGAGAAACGTCAAGGCAAGCTGATCGAAAGGCAACAGGGCGACTGTCGTTTCGTCCGGTTGGTCGGCAAATACGGTTTTCAAGGCTGATCTCCTCGGTGGTTGCTTCTCACCGGTGAGGGACGCGTTGTCGTGGCAGGATGTATGCAGGACGTGGTTCACACACAGGCGCATGACCATGAGAGTGTGACGCTCTCGACGCCGGTGCAATACCTCAAGGGGGTGGGGCCGGCTCGGGCCGAGATCTTTGCCAAACTCGGCGTGCGGACGGTCGCGGATCTGATCGAGTATTTTCCGCGGGATTGGGTCTTTGCGCCGGAGCCGACCAAGATCGGGCAGATGAAGCCCCAAGAGAACGCCACGATTGTCGGACGGGTCGAGTCGATCGACTTTCGTCAGCACCGAAGGCCGCCGGTCTTCGAGGTGATCGTCAGCGACGACACCGGCGTCTGTCGGATCGTCTGGTTCAACGGCGGCTACCTTCGCAATCAGATTCAGCTCGGCCAGTTCCTCCTGGCCTCGGGCAAAACCTCGATCTACAGACACCAGCTCCAGATGACCAACCCCAAATTCATGACGCTCGACGAGGCGCGGACCGAGCCCCAGGAACCGTTCAGCGGGGGCGTCTATCCCGCTAGCGGCAGACTCACCAGTCGGCAGATCAAGAAGATCCTTTTGCCTGTGTTGGATCGTCTGGATTCGCTCGTCGAGGAGTTTCACGAGGAGGGCTGTCTCAAAGAGATCGGTCTGATCGGCCGAAAGGATGCGCTGGCTTGGATCCATATGCCGCCGGATGAAGACAAGCTCCACCAGGCCCGGCGCCGACTCAAATACGACGAGTTGTTCCTCATGCAGCTTGGATTGGCGCTTCGCCGATACCGGGCGCAGCACGCCGCCAGGGCCACGCCTTGCGTAAGGACCGATGAGATCGACAGTCGGATTCGAAGGCGGTTTCCCTTCCTGCTCACGGAGGACCAAAACGCCTGCATCGCGGAAATCGCCGAGGACATGGGCCGCACCACGCCGATGAACCGCCTGCTCCAAGGCGATGTGGGCTCAGGCAAGACCGTGGTCGCACTGTACGCCGCGCTCTTGGCGATCGCCAACAAGGCGCAGGCGGCCATCATGGCGCCCACCGAGATCCTCTCCTGCCAACACTTCCTGAGCATCGAGCGCTACCTGAAGGACAGCCAGGTCCGACGGGTGCTCATCACCGGCGGCATGACCGGCAAGAAACGCGACGAGGTCCTCGCTCAGATCCGCCAGGGCCGGATCGACATCGTCGTCGGGACGGTCGCCCTGCTTCAGAAGGACATCGAATTTCGAAATCTGGGGTTGGTCGTGATCGACGAACAGCACAAGTTCGGCGTCCACCAGCGGGCCGAGCTGCGAAAAGACGGCGCGCCTCATTGCCTGGTGATGACCGCGACGCCGATTCCCCGAACGTTGGCGATGACCGCCTTCGGCGATCTGGACGTTTCGATGATCAAGCACTGTCCGCCGGGCAGGGGGACGGTCGTCACTCGCTGGGTGGACCGCAAGGACCGAGGCAGGGCCTACGATTTCATCCGCGACCGCCTGCGGGCCGGCAAACAGGCGTATGTTGTCTGCCCGCGCATCGCCGCGGTCGAGGAGACCGGCAAAGACATCAAGGCCGTGACGGACACATGGAAGGAACTGTCGGAACGGGTTTTTCCCGAGTTCAAGGTCTCCCTCTTGCACGGCCGGATGTCGTCCGACGAGAAACAGCAGGTCATGGCGGGGTTCCGCAAGGGGCAGATCGACGTACTGGTCTCGACCGTCGTGATCGAGGTCGGCGTCGACGTGCCCAACGCGACGATCATGGTGATCGAGGGGGCCGACCGCTTCGGCCTGGCGCAGCTTCACCAGCTTCGCGGACGGATCGGGCGGGGTGAGTCGAAGTCCTACTGTCTGCTCTTTGCCGAAACGGACAACGAGGCGGCCAAGAGCCGGCTGGAGGTCATGACCCGCACCCATGACGGGTTCGAAATCGCCGAGCAAGACCTGAAAATTCGCGGTCCCGGCGAGATGTTCAGCGCCCGCCAGCACGGATTGCCCGATCTGAAGATCGCCAACATCATCGACGACTACGATCTGTTGGTGATCGCGCGTCGATACGCTTTTCAATTGGTGGGATCGGACCCGACGCTGGCCAAGCCGGAACACCGCGGCCTCCGACGGGCGCTGATCGCGCGGTTCGGCAACTCCCTGGGCCTGGTGGATGTCGCCTGACCCGATTTTGCTGGAATTTCGCGGGCCGAAGGTGTAAAAAAGGCCCCTGCTTCACGGGCAGAGCCGATGCGCTATGCAAGTTACGTACCAATACAATTCGCTGGAGGCCGTTCTGGCCGGTGTCCGAGGCGTCATGTCGCTGGTGGCGGTGGCGTCCTTCGCCCTGTTGTTCGGGTTCTATGAACCGCCGGTCCGGGAATCGATCGTCTTTACGGTTCAGACGGCGGTGTTTTTCACGTTCCTTGGCACCAGCGGGATCCGCCTGTGGAACGCCGAATTCAAACGCGAGTACCTTTATGTCAACTGGTACGATATTCCCGCGCTGCTGGCTCTGGCGACGGCGGTGGTCGGCGCCGAGCACTGGTTTCCGGACGTCGATCCCTATCGTGTCCGCCATCTGGCCGTCGCGGTGTACCTCATGTTCGAGGTCACGATCAAGTTTTTTCTCCTGTCGGTTCGTCTGGCTGCCACCGGTCGCAATCCCAGTCGGACGCTGGTGATCAGCTTCGTCGTTCTGATCGCCACCGGGACCGTCCTGCTGATGCTGCCCAAGGCGACGCCCGGGCGGACTTCCCTGCGTCTCATCGACGCCTTGTTCACCTCCACCAGCGCCACCTGCGTGACCGGCCTGGTCGTGGCCTGCACCGGCGAGGACTTCAACTTCATGGGCCAGGTCGTCATCCTGGTCTTGATTCAGCTCGGCGCGTTGGGCATTGTGGTGTTCGGAGCGGTTTTCGCCCTGTTGCTGGGCCAGGCGCTGACTCTGCGGGAAACCGTGGCGATGCAGGACCTGCTCAGCACGGAGACCGCCAGTCGGATCGGCAGAACCATTCTGTTCATCTTCGTCCTGACGATTCTGGTCGAAGCCGGCGGGGCCCTGGCCCTGTTCGGCATGTGGGACGATGTCCCCACCTGGGATCCCCAAACGCATTCGCGATCGTTTTTCAGCATTTTCCACTCCATCAGCGCCTTCTGCAACGCGGGTTTCGATCTGATGGGCGACAGCCTGATCCGCTACAACCGGCAGTGGCAGGTCTACGGCGTGATTTGTCCGCTGATCGTTCTGGGAGGGCTGGGTTTCGGGGTTCTCTACAATCTTACGAATCTGTTTCTCGATCGGTTGCGGCTGACCTGGGTGCGACGTGTCCATCGAAGGCTCTTTCTGAGCGGAGAGCCGCCGATGAGGATGCGTCTGCAATCCAAGATCGTGCTGAGCGTCACCGGTGTGCTCATTGTGGTCGGCGCGGCGGCCCTTCTGATTCTCGAACAATTCTCAGGAGCGGACAGGCCGTCCGGACCGCCGGACGTGCTCGGAGCGATCTTCCAATCCATCACCGCGCGGACCGCCGGTTTCAACTCGGTCCGCATCGCCGATATGACCGACGCCAGCAAGCTGGTGCTGATGTTTCTGATGTTTGTCGGCGGTTCCCCCGGCTCGACCGCCGGCGGCATCAAGACGGTGACCCTGGCGATCGTTTTGGCGACGGTGATGGCCACTCTTCGAAAGCGAACCGACCTGGAGATGTTTCATCGTTCGATCCGCATCGTCGTGCTCCGACGGGCGGTGACGATCATCGTGCTGTTCGTCGCCGTGATCTTGCTGGCGACGATGATTCTGACGATCACCGAGCGATCTCATTATCCCGGGGATTTCACGTTTCTGGATTTGACGTTTGAGGTGGTTTCCGCGATCTGCACGGTGGGCCTGTCGACGGGGGTGACCCCCCTTTTGACAGACGCCGGGAAGTTGATTATCATTCTGGTCATGCTGATCGGCAGGCTCGGTCCGTTGACTCTGCTGGCGGCGCTGACCTTCAACCTCAGGCCCGTTCGGTACGACTATCCGGAAGAGGTGGTGATCGTCGGTTGATGGAATGAAGATGGATGTGGGAAGCCTACGAAATACGATGAAAGGATGGTCACATAGGAAGTTTCACGTGCAAAGGGGTTGCCGCTTTGGACTGGAAACTTGCGACTTCAGACTCTCATGAGACGTTTTGCAGTCATCGGATTGGGACGATTCGGAAGCAAACTCGCCATCGCTTTGTCGATGAGCGGCGCCGAGGTGATCGCGATCGATAAGAACCGCGAGGTGGTGGATCTGATCCGGGATCAGGTGGGCCACGCCGTGCGTCTGGACAGCACCGACGAAGAAGCCCTCCGCGCCCAAGGTGTGCACAACGTGGACGTGGCCATCATCGGCATGGGCCAGAAGGGGTTCGAGGACGCGATCCTGACGGTTGTGACTCTCCGTCAAATGGGCGTGCAGCAGGTGTACGCGCGGGCCGAGAGCCTCGTCGCCGGCCAGGTTTTCTCCAAGGTCGGCGCCACCGAAGTCATCTATCCCGAGCTCGAATCGGCCCAGCGCTGGGCCTACAAGCTGATCGCCCCCCAGATCGGGGAGAAGATCGACTTTGCGCCGGGGTACAGCCTGGCCAGGATCGAGGCGCCGGAGAGTTTCGACGGCAAGACGGTGATGGACCTGCAGCTTCGCCAGAAATATAATATCAATCTCGTGCTCATCAAACGCAGCGACGAGACCCGGGCCAAGAAGACCGAGAAAGGCCCGATCATCGCCGTGCCCATGCCGGGCACCGTCGTCTATCGGGGCGACATCCTCATGGTCGCCGGGTCCGACGCCGATTTGGCGCGATTGCCGCAGGAGTGATGGGGTTTCAGACCGCTCGAAGAGAAGGAACAAAACTTTGACCAAGAAGGTGAAGATACCGCAAAGCCAAGCGGGGCTCAAACGTCCGCTCCATGAACGTCATGCATTCTTACGGATCGAGAAGAACAACGCGTGGATCACCAGTCCCAACCGGGAACTTGCCGAGACGTTCGGTTCGCTGATCCTGCAGGGGGATCCGGTCACCGTTGTGAAAACCGGCCGGGTCATCGTCTGGGGGATCTACGCCGGAGAGCCGGAGGAGACCGGCGAAATGATCCTCGATCGCAAACCGGACGGTCGGTTCAAGCTCGTGCCGTTGGAGACCACGCCGAGCAGGCTGCTGACGCGCGTGGCGGAGCTTGTCGGCCGCCCCGGCAGCCTGACCTCCGAACAAGGGCAGCACGGCCTGATTCTTCGCGGCCACCTGCGTCGTTCCGGCCCACCGGTCGCAACGGAGACGACGAGTCGGGAGTCGCCCCCCCCGTCCTCCCCGGCTGCGGAAGCTCTGGCGCCCACCGGGGGGGGCCCGAAGGTCACCGGGGCCGACGCCATCGCGGCGATTGGGCAAAAAGTCTCCCTGGAGTTTCTCGAACGTGGCGTCAAAGTCCGCATTCGCGGCAAGCGGGCGGACTGCGAGGCGACCGCCAAACGGATTCTCAAGGGCAGTCCGACGGTGGCTTCGGAGCAGGGCGCCAAGTACATGATCGAGGGCAACCTGAGCAAGTCTTTTCTGACGAAGGGAACCAACCAGCAGGGTCCCGATGCCGACGGCGTGTATATCCGAGAGGACAGCGCCGAGCGGACCTTCACCGCCTTCGGCGAGAACCTCACCGCTGTCCAGGCCGCCTGCCGCAAAGGGTGCAAGGAAGAAACGATGTTCACGATCGTCGTCAACGACCGCTCGTCCGGTCCGGTCGTGATCAGTTCCGGCAGGCGACGCTCCGTGTGATGGCTCTGCCGCGCCGGTCCGTGGCGTGTCGTCGCTCGGTCAGTAGTCCTTGAAGGGTCTGAGCCAGAGGGGCCAGTCCTCGTGCCTGACGGAGCCCGCGGAGGTCCAGGCGTTGGCCGTGTTGAATGTCCGACTCCACTTGAGGGTCCACAGTTCCTTGAGACCCACCTTTCGCGCGGCCAGGTCGGCGAAGAGATGGTTGACATACCCCGTGTGGCGATTCAGGCAGACCAGGGCCCATTCGTTGAGCCCGCTCAGATCCCCTTCCATCAGGGGGGGACCCGCATTGGCGTTGGGATATGCGTCCACATAGGCGCAGTCGAAAAAGAGGGGCACCGTATCCGGTTTCTTGAGGGTGTTGCGATTCCTCCAGTACTCCGGGGCGTTGCGGTCGCAGATCCATTCGTTCTGGCCGTAGCTGCCGATGTCGATGGTCTCTTTCTGTTTGAGGTTCGCCCAGCCCTGGCGGTCCCAGGACCAGGCGCGGGTCGCGAAGTTGCCGGCGACGACCATCGGCCGGGTTGCGACCGGGCAGAGGGTCAACGCCCCCCGATCCTGATAGTAGGGCATGAGCACGACCAGCCAGTCGTTGGCGGCGTCGCCGCCGGCCGAGCCGCCGGTGTTGAATTTGCCTTTGCTCTCCTCCGTGTACATGTGCCAGATGTAGCCCCACTGCCGGAGGTTGGATAGACAGGCGACGGCGCGGGCCTGTTTGCGGGCCCGATGGAGGCTGGGCAACAAGAGCGACATCAGCATGGCGATGATCGCCACGACCACGAGCAGTTCGATCAGGGTGAATCCCGTCGTAGTTCTGCGTTGTCCCGTGGTTTGAGTCATTGGGATTTCCTCCCGTGCCGTCGGTGGCACTGCGTTGCGAGGATGCAAGAGGGTGGCCGGGGTCAAGGCGCCCAACTGGCAGCGGGTACATTCCAGGCAGCGGATGCAACGAAGGTCGTTGGGGCTGCGCTGGGGGTCGATATGGTACCGACACAGCCGGGCGCATCGGCCGCAGGCGGTGCACTTGTCCGGTTCGAACCG
>JAGPGT010000277.1 GCA_018055905.1 Phycisphaerae bacterium | reverse complement strand
TCTGTGGCCTCTGTAGCAGATCACTCTTTCTCAAACTTGACCTTCTCCGCATCGCCCCAGAGGACGTCGAGTTCATAGAAACTGCGGTATTCGGGGTCAAACAGATGGACGACCACGTCGATGAAATCCAGCAAAATCCATCGGCCTTGTTCATAGCCGGCGCGTCCAAAGCGGTTGATTCCCTGTTCGCGTCCGGCCTCCGAGACCTCGTCGGCGACGGTCCGCATCTGTCGTTCGCTGGTCCCGGTGGCGATCACAAAATAGTCGGTGGCAGGGGACAGGCCCCGCAGGTCAAGCACGACGATGTCGCTACAATGTCGTTCTTTCGCGATTCTGGCGGCTGCAACGGCGAATTCCTTCGCCTTCTTATTCGGCTTTTTTCTGGCCAATCGATTCTACCTCAGTTGTTTTTTGCAGAACTTCATTACACGAAAAAGAAAAGGGGCGGCCCTACGGGAGCCACCCCTTCAGAGTACCGAGAGAACCGGATGACGTCAATCGCTGCCCGCTTCAGTCATCACCGGTTGCCCAAGTGCAACCAGGCGCTGATCTCCGGGGCAAACTTGACGATCACGCCGGAGAAGACCACGCTGACCATCGTCATCAGCTTGATGAGGATGTTCAGGCTGGGGCCGGAGGTGTCCTTGAACGGATCGCCGACCGTGTCGCCGATGACCGCGGCGCCGTGCACCGGGTTCTTGGTGCCGTCGGGCAGTTTCTTGCCGCCGTGGGCGCCCTTCTCGATGTACTTCTTGGCGTTGTCCCAGGCGCCGCCGGCGTTGTTGAGCGTGATGGCCAGGACGAAGCCTGTGGTCAAGCCGCCCGCCAGAAGGCCCATGACGCCCGAAACACCCATGAACAAGCCGACCACGACCGGCACGATGATTGCCAGCAGGGAGGGCAGAATCATCTCCCGCTGGGCGCCTTTGGTCGAAATCGAGACGCAGCGGGCATAATCCGGTTTGCCCTTGCCTTCCATGATCCCCGGGATTTCTTTGAACTGACGACGGACTTCCTCGACCATCGCGCCTGCCGCCCGGCCGACGGCCTTCATGGTCATCGCGCAGAAGACAAAGGCCATCATGCCGCCGATGAACAGGCCGCCGATCAGCTTGGGATTCATGATTGTCAGGTCATATGCGTTGACGAAGTCGGCCATCGTCGCGGTCTTGGCGTTGATCGCGCCGGCAACGCCGTCGGTGGCTGCGAACGCCATCTGACCCACACGATAGATGCCGTCGGCGCTTTCCTGAGCCAACCGGCTGATCCAGATCCGGACTTCTTCGATATAGGCGGCCAGCAGAGCCATGGCGGTCAGAGCTGCCGAACCGATGGCGAAGCCCTTGCCTGTTGCGGCGGTCGTGTTGCCCAGGGCGTCCAATGCGTCGGTTCTCTTGCGGACTTCTTCGCCCAGACCCGCCATTTCGGCATTGCCGCCGGCGTTGTCGGCGATCGGGCCGTAGGCGTCGGTCGCCAGTGTGATGCCGAGCGTCGAGAGCATGCCGACTGCGGCGAAGCCGATGCCGTAAAGGCCCATCGCGACGTTGGAGAAGCCGCCGGCAAAACCATAGGCAGCCAAAATGCCGATCACGATCGTGACGACAGGCAGGCCTGAGGAATACATGCCGTTGGCGAAACCGTCGATGATCGTGGTCGCCGGGCCCATTCTCGCCTGATTGGCGATGCCCTTGGTTGGCTTGTACTCATCGGAGGTGTAATACTCGGTGAACTGGCCGATCAGCACGCCGGCGATCAGGCCGGAGACGACCGAACCGAAAACACCCCAACTAATCCAGTCAGTCATGGCCAGGATCGCGATGACAACCAGGATTAGGATAGAACTGCCAAGGGTTCCGAACAGCAGTGCACGAAGCAAATTCCGCTGGCTGGCGTCCTCCTTGCAGCGGACCATGAATATGCCGACGATCGAGAGGATGATGCCCAGACCGGCAACGAGCATGGGGGCCAGAACCGCCTTGATGGGACTCATGCCGCTGGCCTGAACCGCCGACAGCGGAAGGGCCGCGCCGAGGGCCGCGGTGGCGAGGATCGAGCCGCAATAGCTCTCGTACAAGTCGGCGCCCATGCCGGCCACGTCGCCGACGTTGTCGCCGACGTTGTCCGCGATGGTCGCCGGGTTGCGGGGATCGTCCTCGGGGATGCCGGCTTCGACCTTGCCGACGAGGTCCGCGCCGACGTCCGCGGCCTTGGTGTAGATACCGCCGCCGACGCGGGCAAAGAGGGCCTGCGTCGAGGCGCCCATGCCGAACGTAATCATGGTGGTTGTGATTTCGACAAGCTTGTGACTTTCATCCATGCCCTTAGGCACAAGCTGCAGGCCGAACAGAACCAAGCCGTCCCTCATGTGATCCGCGGAGTAGACGAACCAGTTGAGGATGATGTACCACAGCGAGATGTCGAGCAAACCGAAACCGACGACGACCAAGCCCATGACCGCGCCGGATCGGAAGGCGACCTGCAGACCGCTGTTGAGGCTGATGCTGGCGCCTTGGGCGGTTCGCGAAGAGGCGGCTGTCGCGGTCTTCATGCCGAGGAAGCCGCACAGGCCGCTGAAGAACCCGCCGGTCAGGAAGGCGATCGGCACGAAGGGGTTCTGCACGCCCTTGAAGGCGAGCACCCCGAAGATCACCACGAGAACGACGAAGACGATGGCCACCACGCTGTACTGGCGGAACAGGTACGCGTACGCGCCTTCGCGCACGTACTGGGCGATCTCGATCATCTTCTCATTGCCGGCCGGGGCTGCCATCATCTTCTTGTAGAAGTAGATCGCAAACCCCAAGGCACAAAAAGCGGCGATCGGCGCGATCCACCAACTCCATGGCGTCTGTAACGTCGATGTGGTTTCGACCGTCCCGGCGGTTTCCGCAGCCTTGGCCACGGCGCCGAGCGTCAAGACCGGAATCGACACTCCCAAGGTTTTTTTCCACGCACTCACTTCGTAGCTCCTTTCGAACCAACTATAGTTTGTCCCTGGAAACGAGATTCGAGAAATCCGAACCAGTGTAGCGAACACGAGCCGGTTTTCAAGTGATTTCCGACGAATCCGGAAGAAATCCGTGTCGGAACCTTGGCCCTTAGGTATGGTAGTCGGCGTTGATTCGGACGTATTCGGCGCTGAGGTCGCATCCGTAGTAGAAATCGCTGTGTCGTCCCACCCCCAAATCCACGGTAATGATGAATTTTCGCTGCGAGATGATCCGGGAAGCCTGTTTGACGTCGAAATCGGTCGGGGCGCCGTTTCGGAAGACGAACAACCCGTCCAGCTTGCACGAAACCCTCTCAGGGTTGAGCTTTACCCCGGATGAACCCACGGCGCAGATGATCCGACCCCAGTTCGGATCTCCGCCGTGAACCGCGCACTTGAACAGCGGGTAGTCCGCCACCGCCCGGGCCGCTTGGGTTGCCTCGGTCTTTGTCGCGGCCCCCTTGACGACCACCTGGAACATCCGTGTTGCCCCCTCGGCGTCCAGGGCCATCTGGTGCACAAGGTCGGTACACAGATTCGTCAGTGCCGCTTGGAACTTGCGGTAGGGGGCGGATAGTCCGGTAATTCTCTCGTTTCCAGCCATTCCGGAGGCCAGGAGGATGGCGGTGTCGTTGGTGCTCTGGTGTCCGTCGACCGTGAGACGGTTAAGGGAGCCCCCGATTGCCTCGGCCAACGCCTTGCCCAGCAACGGTTTGCTGATCTCAGCGTCGGTTGTGAGGAATAACAATGTGGTCGCCAGGTTGGGGCCGATCATCCCGGCGCCTTTGACTGTGCCGGCGATCTTGACGGTCGCCCGACCCAGTTTGACTTCGCGGTATGCCTGTTTGCACTGGGTGTCGGTGGTCATGATGGCGTGTGCGAAGGCCAGGCCGGCCTCGGGCGAATCCGACAGCAGGAGGGCCGCCTGGTCGATCCCGGCCGTCACCTTCTCCATGGGCAACTGGTGTCCGATGATACCGGTGGAGGCGACGAGCACCTCTTGGGGGGCAACGCGTAGGTGTTTGGCGGCCCGGGCGCACATCGCGCGGGCGTTGGC
>JAGPGT010000062.1 GCA_018055905.1 Phycisphaerae bacterium | reverse complement strand
GGAACCCCCACAATGGCGTGGCACACCTCCGGTGGTCGATGGTATAATGAAGATCAAGGGAAGGAGGTTCCCGACATTGCAGCGTGGATGCGGCATGCATGGACACGTTTTTCACGAGGAGATTGCATGAGTAGGTTCGTTCAGGTGTCGCTCTTTTTCATCGTGGTTCTGGCGGGTCCGTTGGTCCTCGCCCAAGGTTCCGACTGGCAGACTCTCAACACGGAGATCGTGTCCTTGTCACGGCAAGGCTCATATGACCGCGCCATTGACTTGGCCCAGCAGGCATTGGCGATTGCCGAAGCGTCGGGCGGATCGCATCATCCGTTGGTGGCGGTGAGCCTGAACAACCTGGCGCTGCTGTACAAGACTCAAGGCCGGTATGCGGAAGCGGCCCTGCTCTATGAACGGGCATTGATGATCAAAGAAACCGTGCTCGGCCCGCACCATCCCAACGTGGCGGTGGGCCTGCACAATCTTGCCGAAGTCTGTCGCGCGCAGGGCAATACCCCGCGTGCCGAGGCCCTCTACAAACGCGCGCTGATGATCAAAGAAAAGACGCTGGGTTCGAATCACCCCTCTGTGGCCGTCAGCCTGAACAATCTAGCTTCCTTGCACCTCGCGGCCGGAGAGTACGAACAGGCCGAGCCGCTCTACAAACGCGCGCTGGCGATTCGCGAGAAGACCCTCGGCAAACATCACCCCTCCGTGGCCACGAGCCTGGACAATCTGGGGGCTCTTTATGACGCGCAGGGGCGGCATTCGCAGGCCGAGTCGTGCTATCGACGCGCCCTGGAGATCCGGGAAACCACGCTCGGGACAGACGATCCTCTGACAGCGGTGAGCCTGGACAATCTCGGAGGAATCTACGAAACCCAGGGTCACTTTGGGAGAGCGGAGTTGCTCTACAATCGATCTCTCCGGATCAGAGAAAAGTCGTTCGGTCGGGATCATTCCGAACTGGCGAGGAGTCTTGAGCGTCTTGCGGCGTTGTACCGTAAGTCCGGTCGCGAGAAGGCGGCCGTCGCTTTGGAGCAGCGTGCCGCCGCTATTCGGGAGACCGCGCGTTGAGTATCCTCAGCGGGTCTTGGCCACCCGCTCGACTTGTTCAAGGTATTTCTGCACGTCGTCGCGGGGCTTGAGATCCTGGGCCCGGCGCAGCAGAGGCAACGCTTCCGCGTACTTGCCTTGGCCCACCAGCAACTGGGCATGACGGATCTTGGCGTCGGCCTCGTATTTTTCCAGGTTTTCGGCGCGTTCGTAGTAAAACACGGCCTTTTCCGTGTCTCCTGAACGGGCGCAATACTGCCCAAGCAAAATGAGCGATTCGCCGTCGAGGGGATCGAGGGCCACGAGCTGCTCCAACATCTTGATTTCTTCTTCGCCCGACTGTTCCGCCACGGCCACTCGAACCCGGAGCATCAGAAGATCTCTCTGGTTCGCCTGGCTCAGATTGCCGCCCTGCAGAGTCTCGATCCGCTCGACCAGTCGTTTGGTTTCCTCCAGAGCGCCTCGAGCCACCAGGGCTTTGGCGGCGCGAATGGCTCGATCCACGCTGCGCAGAGGGTCTTTTTCGAGGGCTTTGAGGTACGACGCCACCGCCAGCTCGAACAACTCCTCGTTCACATAGATGTCACCCAGCATATTGAGGCTGTCGGCGGTGGATCTGCCCAGGCGGTCGGCCAATTCATAGTTCACCGCAGCCCTCAAGGGTTGGTTTAAACCCAGGTATGCGTTTGCCTGCAAGAGCCACAGGTCCGCCCGATTCGGGTCATTCGCGATCAGACTGTCGCAGAACGCGGCGGCCTCCGCGTAAGATTGCTGCTTGAAGAGGCTTCTCGCCAACCCCATCTTCCAGTCGAGAGTGCCAGGGTCCAGCAGTATGGCCTGGCGAAACGCCGACTCTGCGCAGAGGTGATTGTCCAAAGAGGAATAGGCGAAGCCGAGCATGCCGTAGGTGTATTTATCGCCTCCGCCGAGTTCGATCACCCGGGTCAAAGCCGGAATCGCTTTGTCGAACTGTCCGGTTCGCACATAGATCAAACCGAGGTTCTTCCAGGCGCGAAGAAACTTGTCGTATTTGTTCACCGCACGTAAATAGGCGGCAGCCGCCTCTTCGAACTGTTCCTTTCGGAAATGGATATTGGCCAGCGTAAAATCATAGACCGCGCTGGAGCCTTCCTTCGTCTCCTTCTGGAGGATGCGGGCCGCTTCGTCCAGCTTGTCGGCCACGATGAGTTCGAGCACTTTGAGCATCTTCTCCCGCTCGGGTTGCGTAACCGTCGGCTCGACATCCGTTTGCGCCAGAAAGCTTTCGACAAAGCGTTTCTGAAACTCCGGACTTCTCCAGATCTGGAGTTCCAGTTCGCTAAGTCGAGTCTCGCCGACCGGTTGAGCGTAGGAGGCAGAGGCCATCAAGACGACGCATACGATTCGCAACCACGAACGCGACCGAGAACCGCTACGTTGTGTCGAGCCAAGCGACGGGGTTTTCATCATCATCTATCCTTTGGGAAACGTGATCGGCACTCGCATGCGGAACCGCACCGCTTTGCCGGCCCGTTTTCCGGGTTCAAATTTCCATTGTTTGACCGCGCTGAGGGCGGGTTTTTCAAACACCGGATCGCTGGATTGTTGTACACGAGGTTCAACAACATTTCCCCGCTCATCGACCAGAAAGAGAATATACACCGTCCCCGGGGCTTTCTGGCGGATCTCCCGTGTGAGAATGGGGCCGGGCTGATAAATCACCCGGGGTTTCTGATCGAGATCCGCGATCGAAAAGATCGCATCCACGTTCGCGGCGTCGTCGCCGCCGGCGGCCGATACGACCGTACTGAGCCGGACCGTGAAGTCGCCGCCTCCAAACGACGCGTCGCCAAAATTCGGATTGAGAGCCAACTCCAACTGGGAAAGATCCAGAGGCGCCGCAACTTCCACAAGCTCCGGCGGCGCCTCTTCCGACGGGGTCTCCTTTTCCGGCTCTTCCGGCGGCGGCGCCGGCGGAGGAGGCACATTCGTCAAGTTCACCGTCTGGAGCACGAGATCGTCGATCGCAGGACGGCTGATCGTCTGCATCAGCGGCAGGACGAGGAAAAACGCCAACGTCAATCCCATCGCGACCAGGATCACCCCGAGGCGGGTCCCCGTTTCCCGAACGATCCCGAACATGCTGAGACTGCCTGAAGGCGTCATGTTCAACCCTGAGGCTTTCGGGCGGCCAGACTCACTTTGGCGGCGCCCCCCAGTTTGGCTTCATCGATGACCCGAACCAACAGTCCCGACGGCGCTGCGGCGTCAGCTTGGATGATCACCGGAACCTCTTCCTTCTGAAGCATTCGCGCGACCAATTGGCGAACCCCACTGACGCCAATCTCCCGCCCGCCGTAGACCACCTCTCCTTTTTCGGTCAATGCCAGCAGAATGCTGGTCTTCTCCAGTCGGACCGAGGATGCCGCCTGCGGCTTGTCGACCTCGACCCCGGTCTCCTCCACGAAGGTGGTCGTGACGATAAAGAAGATCAGCAGAATGAACACGCAGTCGATCAGCGGCGAAATATCGATCCCGGCGTCGCTGCTGTCTTCCCCTGCCATGTCGCGAAAACGTCCCATCGTCGGTTTCCCGCCTCCAGCTCTGCGTTATGCCGCGATTTCCTGTTTGACCGGGATCTCTCGTCGGGTGGAGGGAACTTTGTCCGCCTTCCGGGGCATGCGATCCCATCTCGGCCGGTCCACCGCACGGCCCGTTCGGCCCGCCTTGCATGGCAGGGCCAACTTCTTGTGCAACTTTTGTGCGCACAAAGTTTCGAGTTGCGTAAGAAACGCCTTGTAGCGTTCGAGCCTGCGGGAAAGCTGGTACTGCAGAAACAACCCGGGTAACGCGATGACCAGCCCGGTTTCCGTCGTCACCAGCGCCTCGGAGATGCCCCCGGCGACCAGGGCCATGGTCTTTTCCCCACCGGAACCGGAGGCTAGAGCGCCGAACGTGGCGAGCATACCGGTCACCGTGCCCAGCAATCCCAACAACGGCGCGGTGCTCACACACACCTTCATCACTCGCAGGTCCCGCTCAAACGGCCGGATCTCCGTGGCGCGCAGTTCCTCAAAAAACACCGCCGACTGCGAAAGCGAATGGGCCCCGGTGACGAAATCGAGCAGTTCGCCCACCGGTCCCTTCCGATCGGTCGGATGATCGATCCAATGCCGCCAGGTTTTCTCCGACATGGACGGATGTCCTTTGCGGCGGAGTTTGAGCAGGACGTGAATCCCCACGGCGAACAGAACCAGTGCGTTGACGGCCAGGGCGATCATGCCCCAACCGCCGGAAACCCAGATCTCCACGGCCTGTTCCCACAGAGCGATAATCCGTTCAGTGATCATGGTCATTCTCCATTGCGTGTGATACGTCCGACCAACCGATCGTCGTGATCCAGCACCGGCATCGTGGTCAGATCATGCCGACGAAACAGATCCCGCACTTGGGCTCGGTCCGTATCGACCCGTACAAACAACGTACCTGCTTCCATCAGAGACTCGATGCGAGCCTGCTCGGGTTGCGTCAACAACAGCCGAACCGGTACGTCCCCCACGTACCGCCCCCGATCGTCCACAACGAAGACCGCCCGAAGATCCTCGTGGATGTTGGCGCCGCGAATCTTCCGGATCGCCTCGGCCACCGTAGCATCCTTCGATATCGTGACGACCGGAGAATCCATCATGCCGCCGGCGGAGTCCTCGGAATACTGCAGAATCCCGCCAAGTTCCCCCTCCCCGCGGTGAGTCAGGCTTCGCACTACCTCGCGGGCCACGGCCGCCGGCATCTCCGCGAGAGAAACTGCCGATTCGTCCTGTCGATGGGGAGTCTTGGCCACCTGGTTGACGAAGGAAATCGCGGCCTTTTCCATCCGGTCGATGACACCTCGAGTCTTCCGCGACAGGAACGCATGAAGCAGCAACGAAGGAATCGCTGCGATGAGGCCGAACTCGGTCGTGATCAGAGCTTCGGAAATGCCGCTGGAAAGTGTCTTGACGTCGCCGGAGCCGAAGACCGTGATCAGTTTGAAGGTGTTGATCATCCCGGTCACCGTGCCGAGCAGTCCCAGCAGAGGAGCCGAAGAGGCGCTGATCGCGATGAAAGGAAGGAACCTCTGGAGTCGAAGCTTCGTCGTGAGGATCTTCTCATACATCACCTCCTCGATCAGCTCCGTGGGCTCGCGCAGGTGTTCCACCCCGGCCAGGAGCATTTCACCCGTCGGCCCCCCGACGGCTTGTGCCTTCGAAACGAGGTCCCCCTCCTGCTGCGCGACGCCTCGAAGCAATTCCCGAATTCGTCTCTCCGACGGATTGCGCAGACGAGCCAGCCCGACCCACTTGAACAGCCCCACCAACAAAGCGGTGGCCGCCAAGCCCAGGATCGGGACCATGACCGGTCCTCCCTTGCGGATGTGAGCGACGATGGATTCCTTGGTGGCTTGGATCTTGTGCGCGCTGCCGAGCGTGGGGTCCAGCGGGAAAAGACCCTCGCCGGTCGCGACGACCGCGGCGGCGGCTTCCGTGGTGGTCGGATCGTCGAAGCCAAGCACCGTCGGCTCCAGGGAGCCCAGGCGTTGCTCGGCCGTGCCCACCGTCCGGCGATCCGGCGAACTAAAAAGCGCCACAGGACCCACCAGAACGAATGTGCCGCGTTGCACCAGGCCGGAGGCGTCCACGGCGCTGCCCTCGAACCGAGTACCGCCAAGGGCGTCGTGAAGACGTTCCAACGAGGCGGTCACCAACGCCGTCTGCGCCTGATAAACCTCCGCTTCGCTTATCGCGTTGTTCTCCAACGCCAATTTGGCCGCCTCCAGCGGTTGGCGGTATCGCTGGAGTTCCGCGATGTGCAAACGCGTCTCGAAGTTGCGGATGTACTCGCCGAGCAGGTTGGACAGATAGGTTTTCTCCTCCTGGCGCAACTGAATTTCCGAACGCAGGTTGCTCAAATCCAACGTGCGACTGTCGAGCAACCGACTCACCTGCTGATACTCGCGGCGGACCTCGGCCAACTGATTCTCCAGGTCCGTCAACTTCTGCGCGAGCGGGATCTTTTCCTGAGCGATATCCGCACGGAGTCGACTCAGTTCTGCGAGACCGGTCTCAAGCTGCTGCTCAAGGGACGCGTCCACTTGTTCGAATGTCGCACCGTCGGCGGTCTTGTCCTGGGCCCACGAGAGGGCCTGCGATCCGAGGACGACCAGACAACACAAAAACGAGATCCACCAGGGAACTCTGTGGCGGCAAAACGACAGTGTCTGGTTTATGCTCATGGCTGGACCTTCAGCGGCAAAAGGACGAAGCTGGCCACCTTTTCGTTCTTGAGGATGGCGATGGCGTCCGCCACCCGGCCCGCCGCGTCGTTTGCAGACTCCCACGTCCACCCCGCCTCGGAGGGGCGGCCCACTCCCGCCACGGCGCCATTGGCGCCGCTGTAGTACGCCTGGCCCAGGCCCACATAGATCGCGGCAACCTCGGCTACGGTGCCGTCGGCCAAGGTGCGGACCTCGCTGGTCACCGTGATCTCGCGCTGGAACTTGTTGACTTCATTGAGGATGCCCACCACGTTCTGGAACCGCTGGGCGAGGGACAATCTCGTTTGGTTCGGGTCCCGAGGAAGACTCTGACTGAGCGGCTTGATACGATCGCGAATCGGGTCCGGCAACCGCTGGATCAGGGCGGATGTGCGCCCCTCAAGTTTCGCCACCACCCCGGTCAGAATCGCGGAGGCGTTCTTGAGTTTCTCGTTCTCGTCCATCAGTTCGACCCGTTTCTTGTCGGCGTCGTTGATGCTCTCCTGGGCTTGAGCGATCTTCTCCCGAAGCGATGTGATCTCCCGCTCCACCAGGGCGATCCGTTCATTCAGAATCTGGCGGCCGAGGGCCCAGTCCTGTTTTTCTTTGGAAATCACTCGCTGAGTCTCGACCCACTTTTCCATCGCAAGCCGCGCGCTGTCGATGCGTTGGCGGTTCCCTGTCTCCGCGGCCCAACCCAGCGCCGCAGCGGCCAGCACAACAATCACCGCTTGTCTTTGTCTTGTCTGCATCATGACCAACCCTCGGCGAAACATCTGCGCAGACTGTACCTGAGGTGTGTTAATGCCGGATGAATCCTCCATTAGATTTGGATTAAATGAGGGGATCCGTTTGCTCGCTCAGAATTCGTATTCGAGGCCCAGGGCCAGGTCGATGCCACGTCGATAAGAGGACTTCGTGGCCTCCCCGCTGACGTAACTCGATCGATAAACCTCTTTGATCTCGGGATCGGTCAAGTTCTTGGCCTGGAACATGATTTTGAGATGATCTCGAATCGGTTGCATAACGCTCACGTTGAGCGTACCGAACTGTTGCGAGTAAACATCCGGGACATAGCTGGTGCCCAGAGCGACGCCGCCCTCGGTCAGCGTGTCCCCTCGGACCGTGTAGAACAGGCCGATCTGCGTGCGGTATTTCGCATGCTCGTAAGTCAGGTTCAGGTTGTAAAGATGTTCGGGAGCCCCCATCATGTCGCGGGTGGACGTCGGCGCTCCCACGGCTGCGAAGGCATCTCGTTCCTCATCGGGTAACGTCACCTCGGACTTGATGAATGTGGCGTTGGCTCCTGCGGTGAACCCCTCCAGAGAGGCCCAAAGCCGGCCCAGGTCCTGTCGTACCTCGAATTCCCAACCCTCGAGCCAACCTTCGGGATAGTTGACCGCTGTCGTATAGAACAAGGATGCCTGGAACCGCTGGACGTATTCGATGGGGTCTTTGACATCCTTGTGGAACCACGACACCGAGAGCAGCCCCCCCTTGTAGGGTTCGTAATCGAGTCGAAGATCGTAATTGTCCAGAGCGCTCATCCTCAAATCGGGATTGCCCACGAAAATGTCCGCTCCGAGGTATTCCATCTGCATGACCGGCGAGAGTTCCTTGAAGGTCTGGCGGGCCACGGTCTCGCTGTAGGAAGCGCGGATCTTGACCGGGCGGACCGGCGTCACCTCAACAGCCAAGGACGGCAGAACGTCGTCCTGCGAAAACGAGACGTCCGCCTCGGGACCGAAGCGAGTCCAGCCTGTGCCGCCGGGAGGCAGATATCGTGCGTTGTCGCTCTCGGGTAGATTGGTGATGCTCAGATCCGTCGATTCGAAGCGAACCCCGCCGACGACTTTCAGATAAGTCGTCACCGGCAGATCGAGCATCGGATACCAGGCGAAGATCTTCTGGTCGCCTGTGTAGTCCACGTCGTCGTTGAACGCGGTGATCGTATGCCCCTCGCCGACGTAAACCTGGCCCCAGCGTCTCTCCCACGGCGCCGCAAACGAGGTGTCGTCGAATTCGTAATAGAAACCATCCTGCTTGTACTTGCGGTCCACCTGGTCGTAGAACAGACCCATCTTGAGGTAGCCCTCCAGCTCGGCCCACTGCTGGAACGGCAGCTTCAGGTTCCCAGACACCTGATCGCTTTCTTCGGTAATTTCCTTCCAGATGCGCTGGGCAAACTCGTTGCCGCTGCCGCTGGGATCATAGCCGAAGTGCACTGCCGGAAATACGAGACCCGCAACTTCCCGACCCGGCTGCCACCAAGTGCGGAAGGCTCGTTTGTCGGGTTGATCCATCTGTGCCTGGCTGTGCGACAAAGTCCAGTCAATCTCCGGATTGAGGGTTCGCCCCAGACGCCAGAGGGGATATTCGGGAACTTCGAGGGTGTGCCGGCCTTTCAACTGCACCGTCGACTGCGACCGCTCCGTATACTCCAGCGTTTCATTGCGGTGATAGGGAGCGGAGATGCCCAGCGTGTCTCGGTACAGGCTGCCTCGTGTGTCCTCCATGAGAGTGGCTTTGTCTTCGGTGACTTGCGTCTGCATGTAGAGCAGGGACAACGCGTGATTCTCGATCTCCGCGCCGACGACCCCCAGGACCCCCCAGTGCACGGAATCCACTCCTGCGGTCACGTCATACAGGCTCGTATATCCATATTGTTCGAACGGCTGCATCCGGTAGGAACCGCCGGCCAGTCGCGCTTCGTAGATGTCATGGATCCCGTCATCGTAATAGGAACTGTCCCGCTTGTAGTACATGCTTGTGAACGCACCGATCCGAACGCCGTTGTCGAGATCGCGTTTACCGCCGGCGGTCACGGACCAATTGTAGTTGATGGGAGCGTCGTCCTCGGAGACCCCCATGGTGCCTCCGAAGATCCCGTTGTCGGGGATCTCCCTGTCGTCCCGGCCCAGAAAGTTCACGCCGCCGCCGTCATAGCTGAGGAAATCGCCGCCCCACGGCGCCCGCGTGTTGTATTCCGTGCCCACCTTGACCTTGAGAATCCGCTGGTCCGGGACCCCTTTGAGAACCAGGTTCACCGCTCCGCCGGAGGCGTCGCCCTGCTGGTCCGGCGTGAAGGTTTTGCTGACTTGGATGCTCTCGATCAAGGCCGCGGGGAATTGGTCGAGTTGGACGGCGCGTTTGTCCTCATCCGCGGTGGGCAGACGCACTCCATTCAACTGGGAATTGACGTACCGGTCGGGCAAGCCGCGAACCACCGCGTATTTGCCGTCTTCGACCGTCGCTCCGGAGACCAATCTCAACGCTGCGCCTGCGTCGCTGGCGCCCGCCCGGGTCATCATATCGGAGCTGACAGAGTCCAGGATCGAAGGGCTCTCCATCCGTAGGTTCAGCAACCCAATCTCCGTCCCGCCGCCCAATTCCTGGTTCTCGGCGACAAATTCCTCCATTTCGAGGAATTCTCCGGCCACAGACGCGTCCACCTCGGTCATCCGTCCCGCGACCACCACGTTGTTGGCCAGGATCTGTCGGGCATATCCTTCCTTGGAGACGATCAGCGTATAAGTGCCCGGGGCCACTTTCTCGAAAACGTAGTGCCCCTCGCTGTCGGTCGTTCTTTTGTCGCCTGTTTCGGCGATTTGGACTTGGGCCCCAGCCAGCGGGACCCCGAAATCCTTATCGTACACCACGCCGCGAATACCGCCGACTTCCTGACCTCGAAGGACAGGCGACAGACAGAACCACAGCGTCATGCTCGACACGATGACTGTACGCAATCGACTTGTCACCACGGATCACCCAAACCATCCAGAATCTCACGGATCCGACCGAGCAACGCCGGACTGGGCTCTGTGCCGTGCACAGCCATCGAACAACACGTTGCCGCCAGATCCTCGGCTCTCGGCCTCGAATTGGGGTTCTCCATCCCTGCCTCCAACGCCCGCACGTAAAGATCACACGCACGATCCGGCTCGTCCATCGCTCGGTACGCTTCGGCAATCGGGCGAAGTGTCTGGGCTCGATAGACGTTCGCGATCCGATCCCGCTTGGCCTCGAAAGACTCCAAGGCCTCCTTGGCCTCCTCCTTCGCCCGTTCCGGGTCGCCCGCGAGAAACCGCAACCGAGCCAGCTTGGCCTTAAGGGGAATCTCAATGGTGGGCTGCCAACTTGCGGAATCGGCGATCTCACGGGCTTCCTTGACCAAGTCCAAAGCCTTCGTCCGATCGGAATGAGCCAGACAGTGCTCGATCATATCCATCAGCAGGCCGAGTCGCACGAACCCCGGCGTCTTATCCCACGAGGCACGGATGCACTGCTCGACCTGTGTGCGTCGCTCGATGTCGGAATAGACCCGATTGAAAATACGAACATACGTCCCCAATGCCTCTTTCAAGGCATCAAACTGTTGGCTGGAGACCATCTTCGCCAGAGTTGCCATCTCCGCATTGAAGTCAGTCACCGGGCCACTCATCGCCCGCACGACGGCCACCTGGCCCACGATCCGGTCTTTCCGCCAGTCCGCGGCGCCTTCAGCAATCTTCAGTGCGCGACCCAGATAGGCCTCGACATTGGTCTTGAACCCACGCTGCAGGCAATGCATGGCCAGATCCGCGTAGGCCGTGCCTCGCCGCCAGTCGTCGATTCGTTCGATGTAGCCCAGTGCTCGCTGCGGCTGATTCAATGCGAGGCAAGCGGTCACGACCCCCGCCTGCGCCTGGGATCGGCTCTTGAGATGGGGATCGCTCGGAATCGCGCAGGCCGCCTTGAAGGCGATCTCCAGCAACTCACGTTGATAGGCCTCCAAAGGAGAATCAGCCAGGGAAACCGCCTGGTTGTCGCGTCGGTCGCAACCGGCAAGCACAACACCCAGCGTCAGGCCCACGAATACACATGAGAAATGCCATCGAATCGTCACAATACCCTCACTGCCTTCTCTGCAAGCCCAACCACCTGCGAAACAGGAACAGACCTGTGGTTATTATAGTCGCAAAATGTTAACGGTGTGTTAAAATCAGGTTAATTTGACGTGGTTATACTTCTTTGTTGCCCCAAAAACAAAGCCGATGGCAGCGGATACGTCTGGCCGCCATCGGCTCATTGTTGTATGCCACACTTCCACCCGGATTAGAGGCTAATCGCGCGCTGGGTTTGTGGTGGGCACATCCTCCTCAGTCCAGCAGGCCATAGGCGTCGGCCGCGCTCCAGCCTTTCAGCCAGTTATAACCTCCGAACGCGCCCTTATACGCAACCGGGCTGAAGAACCCATCGTCCGGAGCGGTGCCGCCGGCCGTGAGAGCCTCGTATGCGGGCAGCGGATTGAGCTTCGTCACCTGCGCCATGACCTTGCCGCCGACCTGCACCGGCGCGCTGCGGACAAGATTCTGAATGGGCATCTTGGCGATGTTGTCTTCGATCTTATTGCGGTAGGCCGGCGCCATGACGCCGAAGGTGTTCAGCGTGGCGGTCTCGAAGTTCCGGAAGAACACGCAATCCGTGAACTGGCACCAGTTCCCCGACGTGAAGTTCGGATACAGGACCTTGGGATCCACGCCCACCGTGTTGGTCGGGTAGCTGTCGTACGGGGTGCTGAACAGCGACAGCAGGGTCGGAACGCCCGCCGAGCCGTAACCGCCGCCGTCGCCGGCGGTACCTTCATCGCGGATCAGGTACTCGCCGATGTCCATGAAGATGCAGTTGCCGAACTGGGCCCGCATGTTGTCTCGCCAGGCGGTGGCATGATCCCCGTCGTAGGGCTGACCAATGACCGTGAAGTTATAGATACTGGCGGCCCCGAACGGCTGAGCGGTGGCCGACTCGGCGCCGTCCATCTCGAAGCAGTTGTCGGCGATACCGGAGCCCTGGCTCTTGGTGCCGCAGTAGCCTTGTACGATCAGGCCGAACTGGGCCTTGCCGCGCCAGCCCTGGTCAACGTCGAAGCTGTCGTCGCCGACGTTCCAGACACTGACATACTTCAGGTTGACCGTGCCGCCCCAGATCTCGATGCCGTCATCGACGTTGTTCATGATTTCGAGGTACTCGATCTCTGTCGCACGACCGACGCCGCCGATCGACAGGCCATTCAGTTCGTTGGCCATGCTGAGCACCTTGCCGCCGTAACGCAACGACACGTAGCGGATGACACCGCTGTCGTCATCGTCGTCGTTGCCGCCGTAGAGGGGTAGCGTGTCGCCGGCGAATCGAGCGGCCAGGCCCTCCATCTGCGCGGTATCCGTGCCGTCCGGCTGACCGGTGCCCTGTTTGTCGAGCGTTGCCGAGATCAGGGCGTTGCCGAGAATCGTCAGGTTGCCCCACTCCTCGCAGACCGCGCGATAGGTCTTCAGGTCGTCCTGCTCGGAGGTCATGATGATGGGGGCGTTCTTGCGGCCGTTGGCGAAGATCTTGGCGCCCTTGGCGACGATCAGAGCGCTCTCCGGCGTGCCGCGGATGATCGTGCCGGGCTCGATGGTCAGGCTCGCGCCGGGTTCGATGTAGACGACGGCCTTGAGGTGATAAACGTTGTCCGCGGTCCAGGTTCCCGATTTGACGATGTTTTCCGTCACGTTGACGTCGGCTGCGCCGGCCACCCCGGCCGCAACCATGCCCATCAGGGCGACCACTGCGATCTTTCTCATGGTTCCATTCCTCCAGAATTCGGTCAAGAATCGACTGTGGCGGCGACACTGCCGACACACAATGTTGAAAAACCACGCCGGGGTTACCTCTTGGCTCTTGGGCGACTTTTAGAGATTCCCAAAGCCTGCTGGGGTAATTGTGGCACGGCTGCGTTAGGGGCAGATTAGAGTCAGGCTGAAAATCCGTTAAGAAGAAGATTTTTCCGCATCTCGGGTGAACGCGATGTGTCGCACAATTCATCCAAAACTAATGCCCTCCACATGCAAGGCTAACGTCCTCATCCGATACTATGGTATAGGGTGATCCGTGAGAGAACAAGCGTCAGCAGTATGAAAAGGAAGGGATAAGCCCATCGACGAGTCGAACAAGCCAGTGTTTGTCGTCAGCGACCTGCACATGGGGGATCGATCCCCCAAAGACAACCTGCGGCAAGGCAATCGCGAGACAATGTTCGACCAGTTCCTTGCCTATGTCGCCGACCAGAGAGGGCAATTGGTCCTCCTGGGCGACGTCTTTGAACTGCTTCGCTACCCGCTGGACAACATCGTTGCCCGCCGCCGGGACCTGCTCGACCGTCTTGCCAGGATGGACACCGTATACGTGCCCGGCAATCACGATCAGGACCTCGCGTCCTTCATCGGTGCCGACGATCTGCCCCATCCGTTCTTCGAGAGGACCTCCCCTGCGTTCGTGCACCAAGTGGGCGATACCCGATTCAAATTCATGCACGGACACGAAGTCGACCCGCTGATCACCTGCGGAACCCGAAGCATCAGCCGGATGGTCGGCGCCGTGGCCTATCTCCTGGAGTTCCGACAGGGAACGTGCATTCTCTCCAACGATGTGTTCACCGATGTCCTTCTGGAAATCGGCGAACATGCGTTGGAACTATGGAACCGACTCACCCGACGGATGAATCGCGCCCTGCGGCACTGCTACAACCGGATGCCTGCCGAACCCATGACGCGATTGAGCCGCCATGTCCGTACCTGTCGCATGCTCGAACGGTATGGAGAGGATCGAACCAAAGACTTGTACGACGTGGCCATCGTGGGCCACACGCATAGGGCAGGGACCTTCGAAGACTGGTATTTCAACAGCGGTTCCTGGACCGGCTCCCACCGCAACTTCCTGCGGATCTCCCCCGACGGGAACGTCGCGGTCTTCGATTGGAGTGCGGCCGGGCCACAGCCCAACCACACCCGTGTGGCGGGTTGACAAGGAGACCGAATGGCCAGAATCCTCTACGGCGTGGCGGGCGAAGGATTCGGACACAGCAGCCGGTCCCACGTAATCGGTCAACACCTGATCGACAGGGGGCACGACGTTGTTTTTGCCGCTTCCCGCAAGTCGCTCTCCTACCTGCGAAAACACTTCGCCAACAAGGTCCACGAGATCGCGGGTCTGAGTCTCGTGTATCGGGATGGGAACCTCCTTCCCATTAAGACCCTCGCGACGAACCTGGCGCAGGTCCTTCGGAACCGACGAACGAACCTTGAACTCTACCGCACGGTCTTCGACCCGTTCTGCCCCGATCTCGTGATTTCGGATTTCGAACCGTTCACCGCCTGGTGGGCATGGCGGCACGGCGTGCCCTTCATCAGCCTCGATCATCAGCACCTGTTGACGATGTGCGACCTGGAGCACCCACGAGGCCAGCGAGGGGCAAGGTGGAGCGCCCACATCGTCACGCGCTGCCACTACTTCGGAGCGGCCGCTTACCTCATCGTGAATTTCTTCCGGGTTCCGGTGAAACACAGGCAAGCGATTCTGATGCCGCCAGTGGTGCGTCCGGTCGTGGAATCTCTGCGCCCGACGCGAGGAGACCATATCCTCATCTACATGACGGATACCTCATGGAAAGACAGACTCGGCGCCTTGTTGAACTCCTTCCGTGGCCGGAGGTTTCGAGTCTATGGATTCGACGAGGTTCGGCAGGTCGGCAACTGCCAGTTCAAGCGGACTTCGACCGAGTCCTTCCTGCAGGATTTGGCAAGCTGCCGGGGCATCATCACCACGGCGGGTTTTTCCCTGCTCAGCGAGTGCCTCTACTTGAAAAAGAAAATGCTTCTGTTGCCCGTACAAGGCCAATATGAGCAGATTGTGAATGCCCGATATGCCGAAAGACTCGGACTGGCCCTCAACCGCACGGCGCTGACCGCCCAGGCCTTGACGGAATACCTCGACAGCCTGGAGACGCCGATTGCGAACCATAGCGATATCCTCTGGCCGGATAACCGAGCTGTCTTTGACCTGCTCAACCAAACCATCCACAGCATTCTATGCCGCCGCCGCACCACGGAGAGGGCAATCCCCGTCTCGAACGGACTTCTTCCAAGGTAAGCGCATGTCCATTTTCGCACTCGTTGGATACTGTGGATGTGGTATCAAGTGAATCCGACCGTCCCCGCGTCCTCTAGGCTCTCTACAATCCTCTCGGCCTGGCCTCTATCTCGGACGTCACAAATGCCACGTCTCGGTCCCCAATCGATGCCTCTTTTCTGTTGACAACCCCGCCCAGAGACGAGGATAAAGATGTGATGGCCGTGGAGCAATGAAGTGGGAGAAATCGTGTCATCTTCTCCCGAAACCAGGAATCACGCTTTTTTCTGTGAAAGGATGGACACAATGCGGTTCGTCACACAACTCGTGTTTTCCCTGAAAGTCCTCCGACAGCGGCAATCCGTCTGGGTGGGAATGCTGGCCATCGGTTTGTGGGGGGGAACCGCCTGGGGACAGACTTTCCCCAATCTGCACGACGGCAATGACGTCTACGGCATCGACGCCAGGCTCTATGCAACCCCCTGGACCAACAGCACGATCATCAACCTGCTGGGCCTGGGCGAGATCAATTCCAGTCTGTACACCAATGTCAATTTCAGCATCTACGGCATCAGCACCGGCGCAGCCCTGACCAACCAGGCCGCGATCGACGTCAACGGCATCGGCGGCAATGCCTATTCCGATGGAAGCCCCACCTATGCCATTGTGGACAGCCACGGCATCTACGGATTTCTCAACCGCGGCGCCGAGATCGCCAACAGCGGGAACATCACCGTGGCGGCCCGGGGCGGCAACGCCCAGGCCGACGGCTTCGCGGCCCAGGCCTATGCGGTTGCCTACGGCATCTCCACCGACGAGATCATAACCAACACCGGCGCAATCAACGTCTTCGCCTGGGGCGGCACCGCTATCGCCAGCAACAACACTTCCGCCGACGCCCAGGGCGTGGCCTACGGCCTGTACACCTCCGCCAACATCATCAACGACGGCCCCATCACCGTCAGCGCCACGGGAGGCACCGCATTATCCAGCGGCGCCACTCCCAGTGCCCACGCCCATGCCAGCGCCTTCGGCCTCTATGCGGACGAGGGCGTTGAAAACACCGCCGAGCTGACCGTCTTGGCCACCGGCGGCACCGCGGACGGCACGACCAACACCACGGCTTCCGCCAGTGCCCAGGGCATTCACAGCTATAGCGGGGACGTAATCAACTCCGGCGACCTGGTCGTCACCGCCCTCGGGGGGACCGTTCTCTCCGGCGGCATCGCCGCGGCCACGGCCTACGGCATCGTCAACAACGGCAACGTCTACAACAGCGGCGACATCACCGTTACAGCGCAGACTTTCGGTCCCCTCGTTTCGAGTGCCTACGGCATCTACTTGGGCGGAGACGTCAGCGACCTGACCAACACCGGAACCATTCGTGTTTTTGCCGACAGCCCCTATGAGCTGTATGTCGGATACGGCACCACCCGGATCGTCAACACCTACAACGTCACCCTCGACGGCGACCCCGCGCAGGCCTCCATCTTCGTCGGCGACGATGCGACGCTGAACCTCAACAACGCCCTGCTGACCGTCACCGACGTCCCCAGCGGCCAGGGCGCCACCCAACTGGGCGTCGAGTACCAACTCTTCGAGGTTGCCGCCAATGGCAGCGTCACCGGAAACTTCAGCAGCGTGGCCGCCGTCAACCCCGACCTTACTGCCCACTACTACACCCTCGGGACCCCCAGCGCCGCAGACGACAGGGTCTCCCTCAGCTACCAACCCCAGCACGCCGAAACCCTCGCTTCGACCACCGTCCAACGACGCATGGTCGGCATGGCCCCTTATGCCATCAACCAGCACATGACCTCCGACCTCATGTACGACATGCTCGCCCCCGACGAGCTTGACGACCCGACCGAGGACGACGCAGCCGGCGACACCACCCAGGGACTCACCGCCTGCCAACGCTCCGGCGGCGCGTTCCTCCAACCCCATTACTCCTACATCAAACGGGATAACGACCCCCTCGGCTACAATGCAGGCATGACCGGAGTCTCCGGCGGATACTCGCAGTGCGTCAACAGCAGCCTGCTGGGTCTGCACGTCGGATATGGAAAGGCCAACATCGACTACACCGGCGCCGGCTACAGCGCCAACACCGAAGACCAGGGCGTCGTCACCAGCGGCTTCAGCGGCATGACCCGATGGCGGCCCTGGCTCCTGCGCTACGGCTTCAGCGGCTTCCGCGGCTGGCACGACTACCGAGGACTCACCGGCCTGGGACTGACCGAGTCCGAATCCGCCTCCTACGACAGCTACGGCGGCACCGGACTGGTCATGGTCGGACGGACCTTCAAGCACAAGAAGCACGTCTTCCTTCCCGAGGTCGGCGCCAACTGGCTCTGGATCCACCGCGAAAGTTACACCACCGAGGCCACCGATCCCGCCTGGGACACCACCTACTCGACTCTGAACGAGCACGACATCTGGGCGCAGGCGGCTCTGCACTGGCAGAGCCTGTACCGATACAAAAAGCTCCAGATCACACCGTCCGCCTCCGTCGCCCTGCACCAACTGCTCACCGACGGAGAATCCGAGATCTGGCAGTCCATCCCCGGCGCCGCCCGCGTGCAGGTCCAAGACGAGATGGACGAGACCGCAGTGGCCCTGGCCACCTCCGTGGTGATTCGAAGCCGAAGGACCGCCCTGACCTTCGCCTACGACGGAGAGTACTCCTCCGACATCGAACAGCACAACTTCTGGATGAAGTTCAGACTGAGGTTCT
>JAGPGT010000276.1 GCA_018055905.1 Phycisphaerae bacterium | reverse complement strand
GAGAAGTGCTGGTGGGTCAGGACGTAGCCCTCGTCGTCCATCTGCATGCCCAGGAGCATCGAGCGATGGACCTCCTGGATCGTCTTGTCCGAGCCGCGAGGGCGGGCGTTGCCCAGCCAGATGTCGGAGGTCAGAAGGTACTCCTGATTGAAGAGCGTCAGGCCATTGCCGAGGCGATGGTGGAAGTGATACCACAGGTAATGCGTCAGGAGGTCCGCCTGCTCCGCATGATCTGCGAATTCGAACCGCGGAAAATCCGCCGGGACGCGTGTCATCAGGTCGGCAGCGACATTGCCGCCGGTGGTCTGGGCCGATGCAAAGGCCCCTGCAAGCGACAGGACCACCACTGTCAGCATCCGAACGCGATGCCCACCTACAATTCTCATATCCGATCCTCTCGAAAAATCATGAGGAAGGTTCAAGAGCCGACGTCGTGCTGCAAACCAAGGCGGATTTCGGATGCTGCCGGAGGACCCAGAACGTGAGCAATCCCGAAATCAAGTAGCCCGCGGGCGCCAGCCGCAAGATGGGTTCTGTCCCCACCCTGTCGGCCACCGCAGCCAGCGAGAGAAAAACGAGCATCGCGATACCCCAGGTGCCGCCGACGATAAGGGCCATGCGTAGCCCCAGGCTCGCTCCATAGGCCTCCCTCGCCAGCGTGATCGTCAGAATATAGGCCGACATAGCGGAGAAACCCGCGCCGAACAACAGCCAGTGGGCCGCCGGATGCCTAACGAACACCAGGTAGAGGAACATAAACGGAAACGAGAGAAAGAAAGCCCAGCCGGAACAAACCAGACCGCCCTTGCGACATGCGATGGCAGCCCAGAGAAAAGGACCGACCGCCCCGCCCCAACCGAACAGCGACGTCGAGAACCCGCTGAGTCTCAGACTGAAGCCCAGTTCGCCGAGATACGTCGGGTTCAGGAGTTGGACGATGGTCGTGGACACCGCGGCGGGAAGCCCGATGCCCAGCACCTTCCAGAAAGGCAGCGAAGACGGGTTCCTCTCCAAGGCCATCGAGTGCGCCTGCGGATCGACATGCTCGGTCGATAGACGAACCCTCGCCAGGACCAGGGCCGCGACACCTGCGATAGGGAGAAGAACCAGCGGACACAGCCCCTTCAATCCGTACGAGGAGACCAACTGGGCGGAGATGGCCCCGCCGCTGGCAAAACCGAAGAAGCCCGAGGTCATGAAAACCGCGGTGCTCAGCGTCGGCGCGATTCGGTCGAGCGTGTGGACCGCCCGAAGCCCCTCAGGGTGGGTGATCGCGATGCCCGAGCCGCTGACCACGCCGAAAGCAAAGAGCAGTGCGATCCCTCCAAACGACTTCGGCGCCAGGACGATCAGGCAGATACAAGCCGCCAGGACCATCCCAACGTGAAGAAACAGAGGCGACGACTTGTTCTCCCGCATCCGACCCGTCAGAATCTGCATTCCGTTCGAGGCCAGGGACAGTGCCACCATGAGGAACCCCGCCGTCGAGAGGGTGATCGCGAATTCCGAGCGGACCACCGGGACGATCGCCGGCAGCATGTTGCCGAACATGTCCACGAGGAAATGGATGCCCGAGAGAACGACCAATTGTGCTCACTGAATCCGTAGGGATAACCGATTCATACGTACCCTGCTGCACTCCGAACCGCCCCACTCCGGGCGCGGAGCGAACAGAATATCAGATCCTCAAGAAAGTACAATAGGCGCCTCGATCAAGAGGATCTTCCCTCGTCTGCAAAAACGCGGTCTAATGGGCCGTTTGCATTCTCAGGGAATCTAGCGTTCTTTCGGCCTGTGCTTCTTCTCTGCGAACAGAGCCAGGACGATGCCCAATTCGTAAAGCGCGCACAACGGAACCGCCAGAGAAATCTGCGAAACGACATCCGGAGGCGTGGCGACAGCCGCCACGACGAACATGCCGAGGATCACGTACCAGCGGACACGACGGAGGGTGGCGATCGAGACCAATCCGGTGCGAACCAGAATGAAAATCGCGATGGGCGTCTGGAACGCAATCCCGAAAACCAGCATCAGGACCGTCACAAAAGAAATGTAGCGGTCAAGAGTCCAGTTGCTGGCCGTGCCCACGAGATCACCGAATCCCAGAAAGAAACTGAGCGTCAGCGGCGCAATAACGAAGAGGAAAAACAACGCACCGATGACGAACAAAGCCGTCGAAAACGGAACGGCGGTGTGCACATATCTTCTCTCCGCGGGATAAAGACCCGCGGCGACAAACATCCAGATCTGGTAGAACACCCACGGAGAAGTGAGGATCAAGCCGGCAATGAAGGAAACCTTCATATAAGCGACGAACGCCTCCGCTGGCGACAGGGTTGTCAACCGTGCATATGTCGGGAGCGACTGATCTCCCACCGCAACCCGCGTTTTTTCAACCCAGGCTTTGATGGCTTCCTTGGAGACGTCGCGGATGAACCGGACCCGGCTCGGATCAATCTCGGGCTCGTTCGGATCGAGTCGCCCAGACAACGTGTCGAAAAACAACTCGGCAAACAGAGTGATTTCCGATTCCACCCGCGGGGCCTCAGTCTTCTGGAGCCACTGACCCATCGCGCGCACATAGGGTCTCTTGATAAAATTGAGGATGTCGGTACCGAAAGCCATGGCCGCGATGACGCCGAGAGTCAGACCCAGCAGCGACAGAATCAATCGCGCGCGGAGTTCCTCCAAGTGGTCGCCCAGCGACATCGTGCAGCTTTCAGGGTCGAGGATCTTCCTGATCTTGGCCATGTCACCGACACAATCGAGACAAGTGGGGATCGAGGGGGCTCTTGCACCGCGATCATTTCTTCGTAGAGGACTTGTCGTCGGAAACCGCATCGGCGCTGGTTTTCTTTACGTCGTCCACCAGTTCGTCCGTGGATTCCTTGGCCTCGTTAATTCCCTTCTTGAACTCAGTAAGGCTCTTGCCCACGCTGCGGGCCAATTCCGGAAGCCGCTTGCCGAAAATCAGCAGTGCGATCACCAGGATGACCAGCCACTCTGTATGCCCCGGCATGCTGAATAAAGCCAACATCTGCAGCGACTGAATCATTGCATTCTCCTTGCGGCCGTTCGCGTACCGCAAACGCCAATACGATCATACTTGGGATTCGATCTGGATTTATGTGGCCCCCGCTGCGTAGCGCCTTCGCGACGCCCTGACAGACCCGTCACAGATTGCAGTATAGAACCCCACCGCGATTGCGTCAACAGAAAAAGCATTTGCACTACTGCCGATCCGCATCTTCCCGGCAGGTGATTCGGACTTCGTGATATCGGCCCATAGGCCGCCTGCTCTTCTCTCAGGGCCGTACAAAACCCTATAACTCTACTGAATTTGTGCCTGAAAACCGATCCGCCGAAGCTGCTTCCGTCCGGGATTCTCGAACTTTTCAGAGAGTCGAAACGTCGCAAAACATTACAGAAAAGAGACTTATATTGAGCTCGTCCATTTTCTTCTTGCAGGAGGACTGCGTTTTCGGCTATAATACCTTCACTGCTTGAGTTAGAAGTAGGTAGATTCTGGGGGGTAGAAAAATGGCTATGAGCAGATTCTACTATGAGGTCTGGTTGCCTTTCACAATGACCAAGCGCCGTATCTTGGTCCTGGCGATCGCCAGCTATCTGGCTTTGTGTTGACCCCCTCCCCGTTGGATGCCCGTCTTGCACAGGGCTGAAAACCCAAAAAAGAGGTTTGGTAAAACCCAGAGAACCTGTTGTTTTCCCGTTCTCGCAATCCAAAAAGAGGGGCCTGTGTAACACTATACAGGCCCCTCTTTCTTTACTTCCTACCTTCGGTCCGAGTCTGTCTCAGGCCGAGGTTGTCGACCCCTATGGCTGAACCGCAGAACGACCGAAACCGATGTCGTCGATGAAGACCATTCCCGAACCACCGGTGGTGGCACCTTTGGCGCCGACACCGATCGTGAGCTTCTTGATCCGGGTGAAGTTCACGCCGCCAAAGTTGCTCATCGGGATCGTCCAGCGAGTCCAGTTGGCCGCGGTGACCGCTGTGTCATTGGTGGCGGTCGCCGACTTGCCGGTGCTGTCGGTCACCGTCA
>JAGPGT010000275.1 GCA_018055905.1 Phycisphaerae bacterium | reverse complement strand
CATCGTCGTCGAAGTCTTCGTCTTCGAATTCATCCTCATCTTCTTCTTCGTCGTCGAGGTCTTCATCTTCATCGTCATCGAAGTCCTCGTCATCTTCGCCCTCATCGTCGAAGTCTTCGTCCTCTTCTTCTTCATAGTTGAATTCTTCATCAAGCGGCTCGCACGTGCAGTTGGCGGGTTTTTCACCACAAATGGAGCAGACGCCGTCCTCTACCGGAGCGCCGCACGTGCTACAGGGGGTGCATCCACATGAATCACACATTAGTATACCACCTTCAAAGACACATCCGCATTTGTTGTTCCGAACGAACGGGCCTACGCCAAGCCCGTCCCGGAATGTCGGAATCATCGTATGCTGGCCTTTACGAAAAGCAATACCCTTTGTGCAAATTTTTTGGTGGGAAACTGTGTTGGTGCCATGGGAAATGGACCGGTCCTGCAGGCGGCCCCCTGGATTGGTCGGTGGGTGGACCTCGCCTTGGAATGGACAATGGTTTCGGGGCTTTACGGTTCCCCGTTCATAAACTATAATCCTCCCTTTGATTAGCCGTACCTCGCCCACTCACTGTTAAATCCTGAATCGGAAAGCAGAAAACCCTATGTCTTTGCCGGAATTGCTCGGAACGAGCTTCGCATGCCCATGCGGAAGAATCCATCGGGCACCGATCTTTGAACTGGTTTATACACATGAAGTCCTGGATTCACTGGGGGAGATTTTGCGACGTTGCCTCAATCCGGTCCGGCCGCAGCGGGTAGCGGTTGCCGCCGACATAAGGACCTGGGAGATAGCAGGCGAGAGGGTCCGAGAGACCCTGCAGACCGCCGATCTGACGGTCCGTCGGGTTCTCGTTACAGATCGGGGTACTCGAAGCCCGATGTGCGACGATATAACGTGTCGCACACTGCTCCAGCAGCTTCGTCCTCTGCATGTTGATGTCATCGTCGCCGTCGGCAGCGGGGTAGTTAATGATCTGTGCAAATGGGCAAGTTTCGAGCTGGGGATTCCCTATGTTGTCGTCGCGACGGCCGCGTCGATGAACGGGTATTCCAGCGCCAACGTGGCGCCGACGATCGGGGGCGTGAAAATGTTGATCGAAGCGAAACCGCCCTTGGCGGTGATCGCAGAACCGACCATTATCGAGCGTGCTCCTCGCGAGCTAACGACTGCGGGTTTCGGCGACACCATCGCCAAGCACCAGAGTAACGGGGATTGGACGATGAACAGCCTTTTTTGGGACGAGCATTACTGCAGCTTTTGTGCCGCGATCGCCGGCGACCTCGAGCCGTTGTATCTCGATCACCCCGAGTACCTCTGCGAGCGAAGGCCTGAGGCCGTTCGGGGGCTTTTCGAAGCTTTGTTCTGGGCAGGCGTGGCGATGACGCTGATGGGCACCAGCATCCCCGCCAGCGGAGGAGAACACCTCCTGAGCCATACGCTGGACATGATGGCCGAGATACGAGGTGAAAGCCACGACTTGCATGGGCGCCAAGTCGGCGTCGGAACGGTGCTTTCCGCGGCTCTGTTCGAACGAGTGTTGGCGGTGGAGAATCCGGACGTCGGTCGTTTGCCTCCTCCTATGGACGAAGCGTTCTGGATCGATCCCTCTGTTGCCGCGGCCATTCGGGAACAGGATCGGGCCAAGCGTCCGCGGCTGGAGCTTCTCCGAGAAAGACTCAAACAGAAAAACCTCTGGGATCAAGCCAGGCGGAGAGTCGCGGCACAGGTCAAAAGCCCTCAGGCAATCCGCGACTGGCTGACGCGAGCGGGTGCAGCGGTCTGTGCGGTTGACATCGGCTGTTCCCGTGAACGAATGCGTGAGGCCATTTTGCACATGCACGAGATCCGCAAACGCCCTACGATCATCGATTTGGCCTGGTTGACAGGCGTTCTTCCGGCCGCCATCGACGACATCATGGACCAATGGTTGTGCGGCTCGTAAAGAGCTTGCGGCCCTGATGCCTCAAGGATCCAGCGGTAGGCGTTGGTCGAGCGATTGCGCCGCCGCGAATTCGTCTTCGGCGAACCGAAACAGTTTGTCCAAACCCACGCGTGTGAAGATCCCAGCAATGTTTTTGGGAACCGAACACAGGATGAGCTGCCGATCGTTCGCGCTGACCAGACGCTCGAGGATCATCAAATTGCAGAGCGTTGCGGAGGACAGGATTTCCACGAGGGAGAAATCGACGATGACATCGCATTCCAGACCTGCTCGGGCGGATCGCACCATCACTTCGAGTTCCTTGCTCGATTGTGGCTCTGCCGGCAAGGTAATCAAAAGCACCTGTTCGGACAGATTCTGGATTGCCATAACAGATTCCCCCCATCCGTACTGTCGAAATCTCCTGATATCTTCCGATATTATCGGAAGAACACGCATATCGAAGATTGCTGCTACATAGAATGTACTTCGCCTTTGGAGAAAAGCAAACACATGAGACAAGGAAAATCCCTGCTTTGGGACGTGTCGACCTAGGGATAGTCGAAAGCCGAGCCGTTTGCGGCATTGCGAGATACCGGCGGGGCAAAGCGAGCAGTTGCTTGATTGTGTGCAGGCTGAGACATCCTCTCGGCTACGTCGAAATCTGGGTCGGAATCTGCCTCGTCCGCTGGGATGTCTCTTCGGGTCTCCGTCCCAACCCTCCGGATTCCAACAACTTCCGCAAAGCGGCTCCCACCAGGCTTGTTTTTTCCGCTGTCGGCAGGTATCCTAGAAGGGGAGTTGATCGCCGGGGCGACCGGACGATCGTGCAGACCATGTTTAATCTCCGGATGGTGAGGGAATGCGAAATTCGCCGATAACGCCGATAATCCTGAGTGTTTTCGGCGTCACATGTTTGATTTTGGTTTCGGCGTCTCTCTCGGTGCAGGCGGGCGATATCGTGCACGAGGCGGTCCGAAAGACCTCTCGAAGCCAGTACCGTATCTATCAAATCGATATTCAGAACATGGGACTGGGTCTCTACGGCGGCTCGGCCTACAACCAAGGGTACCGCAACCGCGACGGTTGGGCAGCCGGCGTCGCTCTGTTCAATCCTGCTTGGACCGATGGCGGGACGCCGGGCAACCGCGAGGCCCGTTTGTATCTGGTGGACCAGCTTGCCGCGATGGGTCTGACCGTCGAAGTGCAAGGGGCCTATCGCAATGTCGTTGCGGAGCTGCGGGGATCGACGCGACCGGAGGATGTTTACATCGTCTGTGCCCACTACGACACGACCTCGGTCGGCGAACGTCCCGGCGGTGACGACAACGCCTCGGGTACCGCTGGGGTTTTGGAGACGGCCCGCGTCCTGACGCAGTACAATCCCGCTGCGACCGTGCGATTCATCGGTTTTAACGCGGAGGAGGACTGGATGCTGGGCAGTCAGGACTACGTCAACAAGGTCGTCGTGGCGGCCAAGGAACGAGTCCTCGGCGTGCTCAATCTCGACATGATTCTTCGACCCGCCTGGGACAGCAATCCGCAGGCTCCGATCGATCTGGACATCGAGACGCGCAATACCCCGACGTGCCTGGCTTGGGCCCATGTCTTCATGGATGCCATCGCGGCGTATGCTCCCACGTTGAAAGTGGACCCGGGGTCCCCGAGCGGGTTCTACTGGGACGCCGGCGACCAGGGGCCCTTCATCGCGGCAGGGTATCCCGCCTTGATGATTGCGGAGAACACCGCCACCGAGATCTGGTGGTACGGCTCCAACTCCTACTACCATCAGCCGGGGGATGCCGACGACGGACCTGCCAACGACCCGCTCTCGCCCAGCGGGGTCACGTACGACTACGATTTCGCGACAGACGTGGTCCGTGCGGCGGTTGCGACGCTGGCGAAAGAGGCGACGATCTTGGCGAACCCGAAGCCCGGCTTCGTTTGGCGTCAATCCATCGCGAGTCGGGGCGCGCGGGACATCGAACCGTTCATGATCGAAGACAACTGCTATCTTGCGGTCGCGAACAGCCGGGACGATCTCACTTATCAGGTTGATGTGAACACCTACCGATGGAATGGAAGCTTCTTCGTCGCGGAGCAGTCGATTCCCGCCCAGGGGGCTTCGGATTGCGAGTTTTTCGCCATCGCAGACCAGCA
>JAGPGT010000274.1 GCA_018055905.1 Phycisphaerae bacterium | reverse complement strand
AGATGAACTTTTCGGACAAGATTCGCCTAAGCGTAAAAGCGGCAAGGTACTTGACGGAAGTCAGACAAATTGTTAATGCTGACGAACAGACACTCGATGAGATCGAGAGGGTCCTGATTCGCCACCTTACTGGGATTCTGGGGTACAGACTGATGATGGCCGACTATATACAGGGGTCCGGCGTGCCTCGCGACGCGGATTTCGAAAGGGGTTGAAATGGTAGTGGCGGGGAGAACCTCCGTGGCACCGATCCGACAGCCGCAATTGAGGCCGCTGCCTCAGGAGCAGGTCGGTCCGCTGGCGTTGCGCGATCGCATCTGGATCGCGGTTCAGGACTGGGCCCATGATGTCTGGGCCTGCAAACGCATGCTCGCTATCGCGGCGGTTTTCACCTTCGTCGGTCTGGCGGTGGACTACTATTGTGGTTCCTACGTTACGGTCACGCCTGGCGCCAAGGTGCCCGATCTGATTCTCGACAAGATCCCGGCCGTCGACCTGAGTTTCCTGTTCGTCTACGGCTACATGGTCCTGCTGATGGTTCTGTTTCTCTACCCGGCGTTTTTCCGCGTACGGATGTTGCACGTGGTGGCGATTCAGTTTAGCCTGCTTCTGATGTTGCGGTCGGTGTTCATGATCTTCACGCACCTGGAGACCCCAGCGGATTCGGTGGCGGTGGGCTTCCCGTGGTTTTTTGAGAATCTGTATTTCGAGAACGACATGTTCTTCTCGGGTCACACCGCCATGCCGTTCATCGGGTTTTATGTGTTCCGTCGCAGCCGCCTGAGATTCTTTTTTCTCTTCGGCGCCATCGTGATGGGGATTGTCGTTCTGGCGATGCACTTGCACTACAGCATCGACGTTTTTGCTGCGTTCTTTATGACCTACTGCTCGTACAAGATGGGCCAGCGGCTCTTGCGAAAGCTCGACCCAACGCATCTTGTCTGACGGGGCGGTCACAGCCTACACTTCCGCCGCCGGAAGTTCGTCAAACAACTCCGGTTGCTCCCCCGGACCGGCGAGAGTTTTGGAGGGCTTGAGGCCCAAGTGCTCGCAGGCCTTGGTCGTAATCTCTCGGCCTCGTTTGGTTCGGCGCAGGAAGCCGATCTGAAGGAGGTAGGGCTCGACCACATCCTCCAAAGTGTCGCGTTCCTCGCCCAGGGTCGCGGCGATCGCCTCGATGCCGGCTGGTCCGCCGTCATAGACGTTCACCAAGGCTTTGAGGAACGACCGATCGAGTTCGTCCAGGCCCAAGGTGTCGATCTGCTCCATCTGGAGGGCGTTGTCAACGATCCTGGCGCTCAGCGTGCCTGTCCCTTTTACCTGGGCGTAATCGCGGACGCGTTTGAGCAGGCGGTTGGCGATTCGCGGCGTGCCTCGAGATCGGGCTGCGATTCGTTCGAGCGTGCCTTCCTCACAGACCAACTTGAGCAGTTGTGCCGAGCGGCCCAGGATTTCCGTCAACTCGCTGACGGAATAGAAATCCATGTGGTAGAGCATTCCGAACCGGCTGCGCAGGGGAGCGCTGAGCAGGCCCGCCCGGGTTGTAGCGCCGATGAGGGTGAAGTGTTTAAGTGGAAAGTTGATCGTTTTGGCATGTAGCCCGCTGTCGACTGTGTAATCCACGCGGAAATCTTCCATCGCCGGATAGATGAACTCCTCGACCGGTGTGCTGAGTCGGTGGATTTCGTCGATGAAGAGCACGTCACCGGTGTTGATGTTGCTGAGCATGCCCATGACGTCGCCCGCCTTGACCAGGGCCGGGCCGGAACTGAACCGGATGCGAGCCCCCATTTCATTGGCGACGACATTCGCCAAGGTGGTCTTACCCAGACCCGGCGGACCGTAGAACAGCATGTGCTCCAGGGGTTCGCCTCGCTGTTTGGCCGCTGCGATGGCGATCGAGAGCTTCTCCCGCACGTTCGTTTGCCCGATGCACTCGTGCAGTGACTTGGGCCGCAGGGATATATTAAAGCTCTCCTCGGCCTCGCTTAATGATTGTCCGCTGATGATTCTACCTATTGCCATGCCGACAGCTTACCCCTTTCCCGGGAGACTGCAAGGACTGTGAAACTCGTTAGCGATTCGCGATGTACCGTTCGTACTCCGCCCGGGTGTCGATCAGCTCCAGATTCTGCCCCGTCCATGGGTTCCGGCCAGTGAAGTTGGTCGTGTTGTACGCAGGGTCGTCGATCCTGCCTTCGGGGCCTTGGATGCCCCAGGAATCCGTCTGGTAGACGCGCGCCCCTTCGTTTTCCGCCACCCACGTGCCTTGACCCAACGTCGTCTGGCTCCACATGTGGGCGATGTAGTCCCGACTGCGGCTGGCGTTTTGCAGGCTGTCCATGTAGCCCTCGAATGCCTGATTCGCCTCGGCGATCGACCGTTGCAGATTGCGATTGAGTTGCTGCTGGCGGATCGCGCGGTTCTGCATCTCCTGGCCCATCCATTGCGGGTTGATCTGTATCGTCTTCTCGATTCGGATGAACAGGGGAAGCCACTCGTCGAACTCGTTCTCCGGTGCCCAACTGCCCTGTACGGTCACCTGCCAGACCGGGCTCATCGACTGGGTCGAGCACATGACGCTGAAAAGCCCTCGAAGGGTGGTCCCTGTCGGGACGTTCAGAAAACGGACGTGGAGCAGACGCGAATCGACTTGGAATCCATGAGCCCGCAGGTCCTGGACCGTCTGTGCCGCCTCGGGTACGACTTGCTCGGCCCCGCATTGGTTGATGACCTGCACATCCCGGCTGGTTCCGTTGAGCCCGAGCACAAGACTCAACGCCTGCGGCGGCGCCTGATACGGCGCGTGGATGGTGCCGGGGATTTGCATGCCTTCCATCGGCATGATGGTGTGCCAGACGCCGCCCATACCGTGTGTTCGGGTCTGGGGATTGTTTGTCAGGACAAACTGAACCTTCTGACCTTCCAGATGCCAGCCTTGGGGGATCTGGATCGACAGGGACTGGTCGACTAAAGCTGCCAGTTGGAGGGGAAGCTGCTTGCCGGTTCTTTGGGCCGCGTGTCGGATGAGCGCCGCGGGCGAGAGGGTGGCACCGTCAGCAACGGGCGTCGCTTCCGCCGCCCGACGGGCCTGCTCCTGTACCACCGCGACGCCCTGGGGGGTGTAGGCGAGATTGGCCATGATGGTTGTCAGCATCGGACGGAACTGGTCCCACACTGGGGTCTTGGCGAGCAGCAGATAGAAGGTGCCGATGCTTTCCGTGCAGAAGAAGTAGCCATGCCCGGTGCCTTTCTCCCCTTCGTCCGTCAAGGTCAGTTCCGCGATTGTCCGACCCCGGTCCGGCGTGGAGTTCATGTGGGTCGCCTGTAAATCAGGATACTCCTCGCGCAGTGCGGCGATGCACTTGGCGGCCAGCGCGACCGAATCTTTGATCTCCGGGCCCACAGGGAATGTCATGAACAGCGCCGCCGCGTTTTCCTGCGGCTCCATCACGATGGCTGCATAGGTGCCCTGGCCAAACATGTCGCCTTCCGTCACCTGCCAATCCTTCGGTTTATAGAGCACGAGCCTGCCGTCGGCGGACTGGTACCTCTCCATCACGGGCTCGTTGGACCTGGGCATGTCGCCCGTTTGCACTGGCGGCACCGTCGGAGGCTGGACGACGATCTTTTCTCCGCAATCCGGGCAGAACTTCGCTCCGGTCGGGAGCTTGGCGTTGCACTTCGGACAATTTGTTGGAGTCGCCGGCGGCGCGGGAGGCGCAAGCTTCTCGCCGCAGGTGGGGCAGAACTTTGCATTGGCGGCCACCTTGGCTCCGCACTTGGGGCATCGAATTTCTGCAGGGGCCTGAACGGTCGGCGGTGTCTGGATCTGCGGTTTCGGGGCGGGCTTGACGTTGGTCGAAGTCAGCGTGATGGTCATCTCCTGACCGGCCATCTGCATGACTTGGTGTACCGCTCCCACTCCGTCGGCATACCAGATGGTCGATGTCATCGTTCCTTGTCCCGGCACGATCATCGACGACTGGACTTTGACGCAATCAAACGCCCCGGCGGGTGTCTGAACCCGTTCTGCGCCGACGGACTGAAAATTCGTGGTCATGCTCATGCCGAACTGGTTGATCGTGG
>JAGPGT010000273.1 GCA_018055905.1 Phycisphaerae bacterium | reverse complement strand
AAGGAGGCGCCTGACGCTGTGGGAAGGAAGATCGGCATCGAGTTCGACAACGTTACGACCAACGGCCAGAGCTGGATCGGTCTGGACAATGTGCGGCTGACCGATCTGGAGGGTCGCTAATCGCCGCAGGTTTTTCATCGGCAACTGTTTTTGTGGATGAACAAGGCAGGGTCCTTCTCTTTTGGAGAGGGGCCCTGTTTTTGTTCGCCGACGACAAAAAACAATCCGGCGTGCATTTCACTTGTCGATCAACCTCCCGTTCGATATGATAATCCTCAAACTACTGGATCCCATGGAACGGGCGTCGATCCGCGCGCTTTCCGGAAAGGGCTTGTTTGGGGTACGGGGCAAGTTGCCCTCGTCCCGCTGGAATTAAGCTGTTGCAGGGAGGTCCTGTGATTTCGAGAGTCTACTTCATCAAAGCGTCGATTGGCGAAGGCGAAGAGGCGATTTCGGAGAAGGCCCGTGTCTTATTCCGGGCAGGCGGATTCGAGCGGTGTTTTCGAAAGAACGACTTCACCGCGGTGAAGGTTCACGTGGGCGAGGACAAGAACACCACGTACCTCAAGGCCCCGTGTCTGAAAGGCCTGATCGAGGAGTTGATTCGTCTGGGGACCAAACCATTCCTCACGGACACCAGCACACTGTACACCGGACGGCGTCACAACGCCATCGACCACACGATCCTGGCGGCGGAACGAGGGTTCGGGGTCGAAGGGCTGGGAGTACCGTTCATTGCCCCCGACGGTCTGTTCGGGACCGCGGAGACGGCGGTGCCGATCGAAGGGGAACTGGACAGGGAGGTCTCGATCGCTTCCGACATCGTCCGCTGTCAGTCGATCCTTTCGGTCGCGCATTTCACCGGTCACTGCGCCACCTGCGCCGGCGCGACTCTCAAGACTCTGGGTATGGGATGCGCCAGCCGCAAGGGCAAGATGCGACAGCATTCGGCCCTGAAACCGCAGGTTAAGAAAGGACCGTGCGTTCGTTGCGGCGAATGCCGGCGGCACTGTCCGGCCGATGCGATTTCACTGGACGAAGTCCAGGCCCATATCGATCAGGACCGGTGTATCGGTTGCGCCGAGTGTGTGGCGGTGTGCCGGTATGATGCGATTGAATACGACTGGAACCAGGAGAGTTCAATCCTGCAAAAAAGCGTGGCGGAGCACGCGCTGGGGGTCCTCAAGGGCAAGGAGAACCGGGCGGTCTTTTTCAATTTTCTGATGTCGGTGACCAAGGATTGTGATTGCTTTGATCGACCCCATATGCCTACAATAGTTCCGGATATCGGGATACTTGCGTCGACCGATCCGGTGGCGGTGGATCAGGCGGCGATCGACAGGGTCGAGACTCGGGGCGGAAAAAAACTGCCCCAACTGATTGGAAACAACAGGTTGGACTGGCGGCATCAGATCGAGCATGCGGTCAAGATCGGTCTGGGCCGGGCGGAGTACCAACTGATCGAAGTGGGCCAATGACGGTGGCGCAAAAGGTGGGAGTGTTATGTCTTTAGGACAGATCATCCGAAACAAGCGTGAGCAGTTGAACCTGACGTTGGACGAGGTCAGCAATCGGGTGGGGTTTTCCAAGCCGTACCTGTCTACGATCGAGACGGGCAAGGTCAAGAATCCGCCGAGCGATGAACTGCTGACAAGGCTGGAGAAAGTGCTCAAGTTTGAAACCGGGCTGCTGTTGCACATTGCCCACTTGGAGAGGATGCCCTCCGACGTGCGGGGTGCCTATGAATCCCGCGAAGCGGAGAATGCCAGGCTCCGCCAACTCCTCCGTAAGCTCACTGAGAAACGTAGCCAAAGCAACGAGGTCAAAGAGCTGCTGGCGCAAATCGGCGGGGATTCGAAAGACAGCAAATCCGCCATGTCCGCGGGGCGACTGGTGCCGATTATCAACAAGGTGGCGGCGGGGTACCCGACGGACTTCAACGACTTGGACTACCCTGTGGGCATCGCGGACGACTACGTCCGGTGCCCCGATTTGCACGATCCTAACGCGTTCGCGGTCCGTGTCGTGGGCGACTCAATGGAGCCTCGATTTCATGAGGGAGACATCGTGATCTTTTCGCCGGCTCTGGATGTCCGCAACGGTGACGACTGTTTCGTGCGGTTCACGATGCCCCACGAGACGACGTTCAAACGCGTATTTTTCGAGCCGGACAACAAAATCCGCCTTCAGCCGCGAAACGAGCGTTACTCCCCGACAATCATTGAGGGCAACCGCGTCGACGGCATCTACCGCGCCGTCGTCCGCTACGAGCGGCTCTGAGAGGACAAAGAAGCGGCGCCACCAGGGGCCACCGGATGCGGATGGGATTGATTCATACGCGGGTCTTGTCATCCTGAACGCAGCGTAGCGAAGTGAAGGATCTGGCCCGCGAACGAGAGAAACCTTTCGTCCTGTGCCCAGGTCCTTCGGCTGCGCCTCAGGACGACAGATTTCTACCTCGCACGTGTTGTTCTTGAGGCGTATGAGGCGGTCTGTCTATTCAATGACCAGCCAGGTCATGCCATGTGCTGGAATGCGGAGCGGGACGGTGGCGTTGTACCGGCGGTCCAGCTCGTATCGCACGGCTTGACCCTGCTGCTCTCGAATACTTGCGACATCCGTCAACCCTGTGTAGTAGAGAGGCAGCTTCAGATTCCGCGTCACTTCATGGTCGCACGGATTGTGGATCACGGCCAAGCCGCGGGTCTTGAGCTGGGGATTCACATGCAGGAGGCAATCGATGTCCCGCCCGTCGGGCCGACGGACGTGGATCACGTCCGAGTCCAGGATCGCCCGGTGTGCTTTGTAGAAATCGACCCATTTCTTGACGATCGCCTTGGTCGTCTCGGTGTCGTAGAGGCGGGGACCGCGATAGCAGGCTTGGACGCCCGACGTGAAGTTCTGGGCCAGGTGGGCCTCGTAGGCGTCGAGATGTTCGCAGAGCGGTTCGAGCGTCGCGGCAGCTCCGCCTCCGTGGTATTCCGTCAGCGGCACGAACATCCAGCCCATGCTCGGGGCTTTTAACCACGTGCCGTCGTAGATGTTTTGTCGGCCCAGAATGATCTGCCGTTCGCGAGGCAGCGACCAGTTGACCTCTCGGTACCCCATCGCGCTTTTGTTCGATCCATTCAGGAAGTACCAGTCGGGAACGTTCAGATAGACGCCTTGCCCGCGGCACCAGTGATAGAAGTCCGTGATCGTCCTCCACTGGGTCCACTGGGAGTCCTCCAGTCCGCTGTGACCCGGGTGGCGGGTCGAGGCGCAGACGTCACCGGGATAGGAGCCATCGTGCTCGATGACGTCGATGCCGGTATGCTCGACGAACGTCCGAAGCCGCCGGAAATACTCGCGTCCCCATTCGCTGCCCAGGCAGGGCGAATTGTCGAAGATGGCGCCACCGGTGGCGCCGGTCTTCGGATTGATCACGTCGTGCTCGTCACTGATCCGTCGGCTGGCCAAAAGCGAATAACCGCCCAATTCGATTCCCTTGCTATGGGCGTAATCGACCAGCTCCTTGATTTGGTCCCTGTACTTCGGATCGGTGTTTTCCATGTTGAATCCGCTGCCGAAGGTCATGATGACCATCTCGAACCCGACCTCGGCGCATTGGTCGACCGCCAAGCGGACGGCCGCGGGAGCCGCGTGACGGACGTGCATGAGGATCGGGTTCTCAGTGACCCAGGGAGCGAGCGTCCGGTACATCCGCCGCAGGGCCAAGCCCTTGCGCTCGCGGTCCGTGCTGTCGTGGACGAGTTCGAACGTGCGGAACGACTGGAAGGTCTGCCCCGGCTCGATCCGGACGTTGGGTCCCAGAGGCGGTCGGCTTTCGAGCAGGACCGGTGTCTTGCGGAGATAGTTGACCTGCGTCGCATATTGCGGATCGGGCACCCAGTACGTGGTTTCATTGGCGGTACTCGGCGAATCCCCTCCGAAGGAGTAATCGCTTTCGATGTGGAGGTTTGGATACTCCCATCGCGGAGGCTGCTCCACGAGGGATTCGTATTCGACAGCCGCCAGGATCTCGCTGACGAAACGGTTGAGTCGGACCGCCTCGGAACCGTCGTTGCGGATCTCCAGCCACTTCGCGAGCAAGGGAATTCCCTGGTACATCTC
>JAGPGT010000272.1 GCA_018055905.1 Phycisphaerae bacterium | reverse complement strand
TTTCGCCTCTCCATCCATTCTTTTCAAAGCAATCTTTGACAGACGTCGGACTGACTGCTACGATGTCCCTCGTTCCATGTGGCCGTTTTCACGAAGGTACGCACATGACCGAGCAAGACATCACTAGCATGCTATCTGAACCTGCCTGGGCAGCGAAGATTCCACGCCGAGGAGATGTGCCATGAAAACCCCCATCAGCCGTCGCGATTTCGTAAGAAGATCTGTCGTCGCCGGATTGTCGCTTGCTGTGCCTTTTGCCAAAGTCCGCGGAGCTAATGACGCTGTCCGCGTTGCCGTGGTCGGGATTCGCAGCCAGGGCCGCAACCACATCAACTGGTTCCGCAAGATCCCCGGTGTTCGTGTCGTGGCGATCTGCGATGCAGACAAGAGCTTCCTGGACCGGGAGGTTAAAAGCTTCGCTGAACGCAACGAGAAGGTGGACACCTATGTGGATTACCGTAAGTTGCTCGACGACAGAAACATCGACGCCGTGATCACCGCGACGCCCAATCACTGGCACGCACTGGCCACTGTTTGGGCCTGTCAGGCGGGCAAGGATGTCTACGTCGAGAAGCCCGTTTCCCACAACATCTGGGAGGGCAGGCAGATGGTCGAGGCCGCACGCAAATACAACCGTATCGTTCAAAGTGGCACTCAGCGTCGCTCCGACCAGGGGCTTCGCGAGGCCCTGGAGTACATCCGCCAGGGCAGTCTCGGCAAGATCACCCTGATCCGGGGTTTCGTCTACGTGCGTCGTGACAGCATCGGCAAGGTCGAGGGTCCGCAGCCTGTGCCGGAATCGGTGGATTACAACCTCTGGTGTGGCCCGGCGCCCGTGATGCCCCTGATGCGTAAGACTCTGCATTACGATTGGCACTGGACCTGGCCGACCGGCGACGGGGATTTCGGCAACAACGGCATTCATTACATAGATCTGTGTCGCTGGTTCGCCGGCAAGCGGGAGCTTGCGCCGCGTGTGCTGGGCTTGGGCGGGCGATTCGGGTACATCGACGACGGCCAGACGCCCAACACAATGATCGTGTTCTACGACTACAAACCGGCGCCGATCCTCTTCGAACTCCGCGGCTTGCCTCGGGCCAAGGGCGAGTCGGCGATGGACAATCTGCGGGGTGTCAACGACGGCGGCGTGATCGTCGAGTGCGAGAACGGCTATTTTGCCGGCGGTTGGGCCTACGACAAGGACGGCAAGAAGATCCGGCAATTCCGACTCACCGAAGGCGCCGGCCACCACGAGAATTTCATCCAGGCCGTACGCAGCCGCAAGGTGAGCGATCTAAACGCCGATGTGCTCGAAGGCCATCTCTCCAGTGCCCTGTGCCACATGGGCAACATCTCCTATCGTCTGGGTAAAGAAGCGGCAAGGCCTGAAATCGTGGCGCGGCTGGAAGACAACAGCGACCTCGCCGAGTCGTTTGAACGATTCCAGGAACATCTGCTTGTCAACGGCGTCGATGTAAAGCAGACGCCTCGGGTTCTGGGCCCTTGGTTGACGATGGACCCCCAAATGGAGCGTTTCACAGGCGAATTCGCCGAACAAGCCAACGTGTTGGTTCGCGGAACCTATCGCGAACCCTTCATTGTGCCCGAGCAGGTGTAGGCAGACGCAGGCGATTCGGAAAGGAATCCTATGGAACAGGAAGGCGTCGTGGCAGTTGCCCGGACCCCATGGTGGCGTTCGATCGGGCCGGCTCTTATCACCGCCTGCGTCGTCTTCGGACCGGGCAGCCTCCTGATCAGCTCCAATGTCGGTGCGCGGTACGGTTACGAACTACTCTGGCTTCTGGTCGTCACCGGGGTTTTAATGGGCACCTTCATGACGATGGCTGCTCGTGTCGGGGTCGTGGGGCAGGCGACGCCCTGCACGCTCATCGCACATCGGCTGGGCCGGCCCGCCGCGGCGGTGATCGGCATCAATCTGTGTCTGATCTGCGCGGCCTTTCAGTTCTCGAACAATCTCGCGGTTGCAACTGCCTTCGATTCGCTCGGTGTCAAGCGTCTATTCGGCGATCCCGCCCACATGACTGCCCAGAAGCAGAACCTCATCAGCACGGACTTTCTGATTGCTTTCAACGGGCTTGTCATCGGTTCGATTTTTGCGCTTCGCCAAGTCTATAAGGGGCTGGAACGCATCATGAAGATCATGGTGGCTGTGATTCTGAGCTGTTTTCTCATCAACCTACTCGTCATCCGTCCGGACCTCGGCGGCCTCCTGCACGGTCTTGTCCCCGGCCTTCCGGAGAATCTGTCGCTTGCCCTGCCCCAGCGAGGCGAAGCGGGCATCGTGGATCCGATGGTTCTCGTGGCCTCCCTGCTTGGGACCACCTTCTCCGTGGCGGCCGCTTTCTTCCAGGGCAATCTCGTTCGCGAAAAAGGATGGACGATCGGCGACTATCGCCGAGGCATTGGTGATTCCATCGCCGGTGTCGCGGTTCTGACGAGCATCAGTGCGATCATCATGATCACCAGCGGAACGATGCTGCGAGGCAAGGAAGCCAACGACATCGGCGTCCTGGCGACTCAGCTTGGCCCGCTGCTGGGCTCGGCTACGCGAATTCTCTTTTCGGTCGGGCTGTTCGCGGTGGCGATGAACCCATTCGTCATCAACGCGATGATCGGCGGCACCATCCTCGCGGACGGCCTGGGCAAACCCGCGAGAATGAGCGACCCATGGCCCCGTCGCTTCACGGTTGTCGTATTGCTGATCGGGATGGGTGTGGCCATGATCGTGCTGCACACGCCGGTCAAGAAGATCGACGCGATCATCTTCGGCCAGGCGTTGACTGTGATCGGCAATCCCCTGATGGCCGCAGCCATCCTCTGGTTGGCAAACCATAAGGGCATCATGGGAGACAGACGAAATACGGTTCTGTTGAATGTGCTCGGCAGCATCGGATTTCTCGTGGTGTTGTTGACCGCGGCCCGCGTGCTGTATCTGTTAATTCTTCGGTTGACGTGAGTGAAACCTCGTGGAAAAAGCGTATCAAATGACAAGAGGCCTCGCAATGAACAAGATGGCAATCGCGTTGTTACTGTGCCTCGCGGGCGGCATCGCCGCACAGGCAAAGCAAGCGGGCGAAGTGCGTCCCGCAGACCAGCGACTCGCGGAGTATTTCGCAAGCGAGACTGCCAGACTGCAAAGCCAGTGCCTCAGCGACGTCAAGACGCTGGCGGACTGGGAAGCCAAACGGCCCGTCTACCGCCGGCAATTGCTCGAGATGCTTGGGCTCGATCCCTTTCCGGAAAAGACGCCGCTGAATCCCGTGGTCACCGGCACGGTCGATCACGAGCGATTCACCGTCGAAAACCTGCATTTTCAGTCCATGCCGGGACTGTATGTGACCGGCAATCTGTACGTACCAAAGGACCTGGACAAGCCTGCGCCGACGATTCTCTACGTCTGTGGCCATGGCGCGGTCAAGAAGGACAACGTCAGCTACGGCAACAAGGTCGCCTATCAGCATCACGGGGCCTGGTTTGCCCGGAACGGCTATGTGTGCCTGGTCATCGATACGGTCCAACTTGGCGAGATCGAGGGTATCCACCATGGGACGTACCGCTACAACATGTGGTGGTGGAACAGCCGGGGGTATACCCCAGCAGGCGTTGAGGCGTGGAACTGCGTTCGGGCGTTGGATTATCTCGAAACCCGCAAGGAAGTGGACGCGACCCGGTTCGGCGTCACCGGCCGCTCCGGCGGCGGGGCCTATAGCTGGTGGATCGCCGCCATCGATGAGCGGATCAAGGTCGCGGTTCCGGTCGCAGGCATCACCGACCTACAGAATCACGTCGTTGACGGCTGTGTCGAGGGGCACTGCGACTGCATGTTCGTTGTGAACACATACCGCTGGGATTACCCTATGGTCGCGGCTTTGGTTGCGCCCAGACCGCTGCTGATCTCCAACACCGACAAGGACACGATCTTCCCGCTCGACGGCGTGTACCGTGTCCACCAGAAGGTTCGCGAGATCTATCGGCTCTGCGGCGCCGCGGACAAGCTTGGGCTCCAGATCACCGAGGGGCCGCATAAGGACACCCAGGAGTTGAGGATTCATGCGCTTGTGTGGTTCAATCGATTCCTCAAGGGCGAGAACCCGA
>JAGPGT010000271.1 GCA_018055905.1 Phycisphaerae bacterium | reverse complement strand
GTCCGTATCCTGTTGTTCACGCTGACCATCGCCACCTTCGTAACGATCGCGGACCTGTTCCTGCGAGCCTACCAGCCGGTAATGAGCGAGACGTTGGGACCGTATGTGCCGTTGATCATCGTCAACTGCGTTATCATCTGGCGAGCCGAGGCCCGCGCCAGCAACAGCGGCCTGATTCTCAGCATCGTCGACGGCCTGGCCATGGGAACGGGCTTCACCATCGCCCTGTGCACCCTGGCCGTGATCCGCGAGATCCTCGGCACCGGTCGGCTCTTCGAGATCCAGGTCCTGCCCACCACGTTCCCCGCGTGGGCGGCGATGGGCATGCCGGTCGGCGCGTTCCTGACGTACGGGTTCGTGCTCGGGTTCATCAACTTTATGAAACGCAAACGGGTCTAGGAGACCGACGATGGATTTGTTGTACTCGCTCCTGCTGGGTTTCGTCTCGGTCGTGCTGATCAACAACCTGGTCTTCACGAAATTCCTGGGCATCTGCCCCTACATCGGCGTCTCGGGCCGGATCGACATGGCCTTCGGCATGGGCCTGGCCGTTACGTTCGTGATGACCCTCAGCGGCTCGCTGACTTGGATGATCGACCACTGGCTCCTGATGCCGCTGGGTCTCGAAGTGGCTCGCTACGTGACGTTCATCATGGTGATCGCGGCCGCCGTACAGTTGGTCGAGATGTACCTCAAGCGGTTCTTCCCGCCCCTGTACGAGAGCTTTGGGATCTTCCTGCCTCTGATCACGACCAACTGCGCCATCTTGGGCTTGTGCCTGTTCCTCGTCGTCTGGGGCACCGGCACGCTGATCGAGGCGATCGTCCTGAGCTTCGGCGGCGGCATTGGCTTTACCATCGCGATCTGCATCATGGCGGGCATTCGCGAGAACATGCAGATGGTGGACGTGCCCCAGTCCCTCCAGGGAGCCCCCATCACGTTGATCACGGCGGGACTTCTGGCTCTGGCCTTCATGGGTTTTGCGGGAATGATATGATGACTTTCGCACCTGTTATCGGTTTGGCAAACGGCGTGTTGCTGGCCGGATTGATCATGCTCGGTCTGGGCGCTGTGTTCGCCCTAATTCTGTTGGTCGCCAGCATCAAACTCAAAGTTCCCGTCGATCCGCGGGTCACGCAGGTCTACGATGCTCTGCCGCACCTGGATTGCGGTGCCTGCGGCTATCCCGGCTGCAGCGGTTACGCCAAGGCGGTGATCGCCGACCCGCAACTGCTCGGCAAGTGCGGCCCCGGTGGAGCCACCGCCGCCAACGCAATCGCCGCGGTGCTCAATCTCCAGATGAGCAGCTCCGGCCCCGCACAGAGACCCATCGTCCATTGCCGCGCCCGCACCTCAGACAAGACCTTCTACGGCCGCTATCAGGGCATCCCAAGCTGCACCTCGGCCAACGCCCTGGCGAACGTGCAGGCCTGCAAGTTCGGGTGCCTGGGCCTGGGCGACTGTACCCGCGTCTGCAAGTTCGACGCCCTGCACATTGTCGACGGTCTGTCCACCGTAGACTACGCCAAATGCACCGGCTGCGGCGCCTGCTCGAAGGCCTGCCCCCGCAACTTGATCCAGATGGTCCCGTTCTCCCACGAGAACATGATGACCGTCGCTTGCAGCAGCAAGGAGAACGGCAAGAACACGAGGGCCTTCTGCCAAGTCGGCTGTATCGGCTGCGGCCTGTGCGCCAAGCAGAGCGACGCCTTCACGGTCCAGGACAACCTCGCCCGCATGGACTACACTAGGTTCGAGCCCAACGGTCAGAACGAAACAGCCTACAACAAGTGCCCGACCGGCGTGATCGTCTATCGCGGCAAGTCCGCCCCGGCCCCGCGCGAACCCAAGGCCAAACAACAGCCCACCGCGACGAGTTGAGCCTCGCAGGATCGGCCGTGGACACGCTGAGAAACCTCTATCGCATCGGACATGGCCCGTCGAGCAGCCACACCATGGCGCAACAACGTGAAGGATGACAGAGCCCGCACAGGGATCAATCCGAATCCGTCTGAGACAAGACCGGTCCATCCCGCTCAGTACCGTACCGCGTACCACAGGAGCCCGATCCACTCGTGCAGGGCGACCGTGGTTCTTTCGAGGTGGGCCACTCTGGGCGTCAGTCTCTCCTGGATTCCGATGGCCGGACGATGGGTAAAGTACACCGGGATCGGCACGATTGTGTCTTGGGGGAAGACCCGCTCGAAAACGCCTTTCGACCGCATCATGTGAGCAGCGGAGGTAACCAGTCCGATCCGCCGGCCCTGGGCTTTCGGCAACAGAGCAGCCAGATTCGTCGCGTTTTGCATCGTGTTGTGCGAGTCGGCTTCGACGATCATCCGCTCGGCGGGCACGCCAAGCGTCAGGGCGATCGACTCCATCACCTCGGCCTCGCTCTCTTCCCCCGGCCTGGGCGGTCCGCCGCAGAACGCGATGGCGTCGGCGCTGCTTTGTTGGAAGAATTGAACGCCGCGATAGAGACGAGGATAGGCCTCGTGGGCTAGGTCCGGATACTCCCGCAAACCGCCTGATGGATACATCCCCCCACCGAGGACGACGATCAAATCGAGCGTTGCCAGAGTCTCGAGCGTTGGGGTGGCGTATCGATGCTCCAGCGAATAGATGAGCAAATTACCGACCGCCTCGGAGCTGGCGGTCAGAAGAACCAGGAAACCCAGCAGTGTCAACCACCAGCCAAATTTGAACAACCTATGGCCACGTGGCCATCGCGTCAGAACGAGCCCCGCGATAAGCAGCAGGAGCACCCAGACAACCGGTGTGGAAAGCGATCTGATAAGCATCAAGTCTCCCCTTGTCCATGGAACGATTCACTGTGCCTGCGGCATGATGTCCCATGCCTTGTCCGTTGTCAAGGAACTGTCCGACATTCGGGCATTCACCAGAGGACGAACCGTAAATCGAATGGTGGATGAGCCCCCCTCTCGATCGACGCATCGCAGTTCGTATGCCCCTGCCGGCAGAACGAAGCGGCGAGACACTCCACCGCCGTCGAGCTTGCCGTTCAGAAACCATCGGTTGTCGCGGTCTCGGTTGGCGGAGGCGGTGACGATGACCGTGCCGCCGACGGCAATGAACGTTTCATTCATGCCCGGCGAGACGATACAAAGGTCCTCGGCCAACTCTCGCGGAAGAGACAGCGGCCTAGCGACGCGGATCGGCTCGGGTGTAGGCGGATCGGCAGGCGCTCGCAATTCGGGCAGATCGAACAGCCTGCACAGAAGCGGTTCGGCCGCCTGGGCTCCGACATACTCCAACCGGCCCGCGCCGCGGAATCGACCCGCCCATACGCCGATGGCGTAGCGACGATTATGGCCGACCGCCCACGCGTCCCGGCGTCCCGAGCTAGTGCCGGTCTTCCACATGAACCAGGGACAGTGGCCATCCGCTCCTTCGGTCGCTGTCGCCGGGGTCCGGCGGCGGGAGGAGAGAATATCGCTGATGGCGGCGCAAACCTCCGGCTTCAGCGCCGGTACCGATTCGCTCAACTCATCGGCAAACAGTCGCGGCGTTCGTCGAATTCCATCGCGAGCGAGCGTGGCGTACGCATTCGTCAGGTCCAGAAGGCTCACTTCGATGCCTCCCACCGCCAGGGCCAGTCCCCCTTGCTTCTGGGCATCGGCCGGAAGACGAACCCCTACCGCCTCCAGCACGCCGCAACAACGAGCCAGGCCGATCCCCTCGGCCACAAGGATCGCCGGGACATTCAACGATCGACGCAGGGCCTCGGCGGCGCAGATCTGCTCGACGTGCGTCCCGTCGAAATTCGAAGGCGTCCACGCGCCGCGAGCGATCGGGACATCGTACACGACGGAGTCGGCGTTGAGCCGTTCCATCTCGAACGCGGCCGCATAGAGAAAGGGCTTCAGCGCCGAGCCGGGACTGCGCTTGGCCAGAACGCCGTTCACTTGGCCGTCCACGGGATCGCCGCTGTCGCCGGAGCCGAGCAGGGCCACGATCGCCGACTCCGCGACGTCGATCACCACCACCGCCAGTTCGGTCCCCTCGGGCAAAGTCGCCCGATGCGCCCAAGCCAATCGCTCCATTTGAGCCTGGAGGTCCAGGTCAATCGTCGTGCGGCCCCCCTGCGGCCTGCGTTTGGG
>JAGPGT010000061.1 GCA_018055905.1 Phycisphaerae bacterium | reverse complement strand
CGCGGGGTCGCGATCCGCTCGATGGCCGGGTCGTTGGCCAGGTTGATGAACATGACGGATCGCTCGATGGCGCCGGTGTTGTGCAGGTCGTCGATGAAGAACTGGGCGGCCTCGAATGTAATACCCATGGCCGCAAAGACCACGGCGAAGGCCTCGCCCTTGCCGAGCACGGAGGCCTGGCGGGCGAGCTGAGCGGTGAGATCGTCGTGGGGCAGACCCGAACTGGAGAAGATCGGCAACTTTTGGCCGCGGACAAGGGGGTTGAGCCCGTCGATGGTCGAGATGCCCGTCTGGATGAATTCGTTTGGATAGTCGCGGGCGTATGGATTGATCGGGGCGCCATTGATGTCTCGGCGGGCCACTGGAATGATCTCGGGTCCGCCGTCCTTGGGGACACCCAAGCCGCTAAAGACGCGGCCAAGCAGGTCGGGGGAAACTCCCAGTTCCAGCGGACGAGCCAGGAAACGGACAGTGCTGCTGGCGTTGTCTAGGCCGCTGGTGCCTTCGAAGACCTGGACCAGGACCTTGTCGTTCTCGACCTGGAGGATCTGGCCGCGACGGATGGAACCGTCGCCCAGCTCAATGTCGACGATGTGGCCGTACTTGGCTTCGTCCACCATCTCGACCAGCATCAGCGGACCCTGGATATTTGATACGGTCTGATACTCTTTCACGGATAACATGTCACACTCCTGCGTCGGTCGCGACGCGTTGGTTGGCTACTTGGCGGCCACGGCTCCTTCGAGCTGTCGCATCTGGTCATCGATCCTGACGCGGATCTGACGGATCTTACCGATCTCTTCCTGCGGGATATATTTGGCGCGAGCGATGTCCTCGCGGACGGCCAAACGTGCGATCGCAGAGGTCTCGACGCCAGCCTCGATCGCCGCCAGACCGGCGTGGTGGAAGTGCAGCACGGTCTTGAGCATCTCGTATTGCTTTTCAAGCGAAGTATACGTGTCTACTGCGTGGAAGGCATTCTGGTGCAGGTAGTCCTCGCGGATCGAGCGGCTGGTCTCCATCGCTAACCGGTCCCGCGGGGACAGGGCCTCGGCACCGACGAGCCGGACGATTTCCCGCAGCTCCGCCTCTTGCTCCAGAAGACTCATCGCCTCTTTGGTCATCTGTTCCATCTCGGCACCGAAGTCTTTGTTCTCGAACGCCCCCCGCAAGTACTGGCCGTAGAAGGAGTAACTCGTCAACCAGTCGATGGCCGGGAAGTGACGCTGGTAGGCCAATTCGCCCTTGAGAGACCAGAAGACTTTCACGACGTGCAGGGTCGCCTGAACGACGGGGTCGGAGAGGTCGCCGCCGGGCGGACTGACGGCGCCGATGACGGATAAACCGCCCTCGCGATCGGGCGCACCGAGACACTTGACCCGACCGGCCCGTTCGTAGAACGCTGCAATGCGCGCCGACAGATATGCCGGATATCCTTCTTCGGCCGGCATTTCTTCCAGACGCGTCGAGATTTCTCGCATGGCCTCGGCCCAGCGGCTCGTGCTATCGGCCATGAGGGCCACCGTGTATCCCATGTCGCGGAAGTATTCCGCGATCGTGATCCCGGTGTACACCGACGCCTCGCGGGCGGCCACCGGCATATTTGAGGTGTTGGCGATCAGCACCGATCGCTTCATCAGGGGTTCGCCGCTGCGGGGGTCCTTGAGCTCGGGGAATTCGGTCAACACGTCGGTCATCTCGTTGCCGCGTTCCCCGCAACCGACATAGACGACGATGTCCGCGTCGACCCACTTGGCCAGCTGATGCTGCACGACCGTCTTGCCCGTCCCGAAGGGTCCCGGCACGCAGGCGGTGCCGCCTTTGGTGATCGGAAAGAACGTGTCGATGACGCGCTGCCCGCTGACCAGCACCTTCGTCGGCGCCAGCCGTTTACTCAGCGGACGCGGATTTCGCACCGGCCATTTCTGCATCAGCGTCAGCCTGTGCTCGGTCCCCTCGTCCGACACGCAGACCGCCACAGTCTCCTCGACGGTGTACTCGCCCTGTGAAATGGTCTTGATCGTGCCGCTGATCCCCGGCGGAACCATGATCTTATGCAGCACCAGCGAAGTCTCCTTCACCTCGCCGATGATGTCGCCCGGATTCACCTTGGCGCCCTTGGCCACGGTCGGCTTGAACGCCCATTTCTTCTGGCGGTTCAAGCCCGGCATCGCGCTGCCGCGGCTCATGAAAGAACCTTCGAGCTTCACCAGCGCATCCAATGGTCTCTGGATGCCGTCGTAAATGCTCTCGATCAGGCCGGGTCCGAGTTCGACGCTCAGCGGAGCCTCGGTGTCCAACACCGGTTCACCCGGTCCGATGCCTGTGGTCTCCTCGTAGACCTGGATCGAGGCCCGGTCGCCGCGGAACTCTACGATCTCGCCGATCAGGTTTAGCGACCCGACGCGAACCACGTCATACATGCGCGCCCCAGCCATGCCCTCGGCGACCACTACAGGCCCGGCGACCTTCATTACACGACCTTGTCTTTTCTCTGTCATTTTCACAAACCTTTTCTCGTCGTGCGTGCTTCCCAAGGCACGCGGTATCACAGTTGCCCTCTAGGACCTGCCATCATCCAGCACTTACACTCCAAACGCCTGCTCGTCCGATATCCGCCCCGGAGGCAAAACCCCTGCGGATTCGGACATCCTGTCGCCTTTGGAACAACCAAGCGTCAGACAAGCATGTTGTCATCCTATCTCAGCGTCATCCTTCTTGCTTACGCACCACGCAAGATATCAATCCCCGTGGCGAGTTTCAGTACTCTACCCAAAGCCTCACTGGCGAACCCCTCGGATTCCTGGGTGAACGGCACGACGACCACACAGGGCGTCGCCTTGCCTTCCGTGACCGCCAAGACCTCGTCGGCCGCCGCCGCGGTGGTCTCGGACATCACAAGCAACGCATACTCCCCGCGGACGATCTGCTCGGCCGCTTTGACGATCTGCTCGCGCTCATGCCCCACGGCGTATGTGTCCACGCCCAGCGCCGAGAACGGCATCACGAAATCGGCATCCCCTAGTACTGCGACTTTGCCTTCCATCGATCTGTGTCCCGTGCCCTGTGACTGGTGTCCCCAAAAACGGTCTCTCTCGCCCTTACGCCAGACGATCCACGATCAGTTTCGTGTCCAGATGGTTTCGCTTGGCCGTTAGGATCAGGCGGACCGACCGGATCTCGTGCTCCTTGGCCAGCAGGAACGCCACCACCGGCTGCGGCCCCGCTCCAATTTGCGACGTTTGCCTTAGATACCCCTGCACGTAGTCGTCGCACTGCTGTTCAACCTTGAGGAATGATCCGTTGGTCGCCACGTACGCGGCGCCGGCATCGAGAATGTGATGGTACGGCGTGGCGAAATACAACGGACCTATCGCCTCGTACGGTAAGTCGAGTCCCTGTCGCAGGCGGTCCATCTCGATAAATCCGCCCTCCAGGAACACCTCCCGCGGATCGGCCTGCAGGAACTTGACCCGCAACATCGTCCGCAGGTTCGCCATGTCGATCTGGAGGCGGAAGAGGTTTATCAGGAATTCGGCTCCGTCGGCGGTCTGAGCCACATCCAGCGTGTACTCGGCCTGAGCGTGGTCGACCGCGTTGTCGATCTGGCGAATGTCCTTGTTCTGGTAATAGGCCAAAGTAGCCCGTTCGACAGCTGCTTGGGCATACTCGGGCAAAAGACCGTAGTTCTGTTCTTCGAAGGCCTGCTGCAACACTTCCGGAGGAACGTTGCCTTCCGAGCTGTAGTCGGTACCCACCGGCTTGTCCCGCAGGACCCGCCGCAGAGCCAGGCGGAGATTCGCGTAGTCGTCCCGACTACAGAACAGTTCCACCACCCGCTTGTCCAGCATCAGATCTTCGAACAGCTTGCGGACCGCGGTCCGACGCTGCCGAAGCACCGTCTCGACCTCCGCACCGCCTGCACCCGGGGGAAGCGTGTACTCCGTGCCGCTCAGCGACGAGGCTGCGGAGGCGAAATCCGACGCGTTGGCCATGTCCGTCAGAATCGTCCGCGTCAGCATTTGCGTCTCCATGGTCCGGACCTGCGCGGTCTGGAACATGTAACGGTAATCGTCCTCGCCTACCGGCGGGTACGTGAAGAAATCGTGCACACCCAGGTCCGTCTTGTCCAATCGCATCTCGGGCATGTTGGGCTACCGCAACCGACCCGCGTCGGTGTTTGAAAAGAGATCCTTAGCCACTTCGATCTCCAGGTCCTTGCGAGCCTGGCCCACAAGCACGTCCACCGAGACGTTCGTGCGAACCTTGCCCCGCTGCAGGAGGAATCCGGCGCCGAAGTTGTGTTTTTCATCGGACAACGTCAGTTTGCCCTTGCCCGCCAGCCTGGCATTGACATCCGCGACGAGTTTGGCGTCGATCCGGGAATCGTTCTTGCCCGCGATCACCTTCTCTTGGCCGGTCTCGACGGCTTCGGCCATGAGCCTGGCCATCAACTCGCGGTATTCCGCATCGGGCAGCTTCTCCATCTTCCGACGGGCCTGGACGAACACTTCGTCCAACAGCGAGGCCTTGGCGGCTGCGTATTCCTTGGCAGCTTCCATTCTCGCCACCGCCAATCGCTGCGAGCGTTCGTCCGCGGCGGCCTTTTCCGCCAGAGCTTGGGTCTGTTGCTCGAACCGGGCGAGCTCTTCGTTGAGCTTGGCCGTCTCGGCGGCTTCCCGCTCCTGGGCCTGCTTGCTGATCGCATCGGCCTGGGCCTTCGCATCCGACAATATCTTTGTGATAACCTGTTCAGCTTCCATTGTGCCTTCCTGCCCAAAAGGGGTGCTCACTTATGCGCCGGTGCCGGGAACCGCAAGCTTGATGCCCATCAGCAGGACCAGCAGCGAGATCAGGAAGCCCAAAATCGCGTACAGCTCGATCAGAGCCGCGTACACCACGCCGGCCTTGAAGGCCATGTCCGGACGCTTGGCGCTCATCAGGACGCCCGCCGCACCGGTGCGACCTTGGTGAATCGCGCTGAACAAACCCGCGATGCCCACCGGCAGGCAGGCCGCCAACATGGACAGGCCCTGGAACCACGTCACCGGGACGACTTCCGGACCGAACATGTTCAGCTTGATCATCACGAACAGGCCGATGACGAAGCCATAGATGCCTTGGGTACTGGGCAGCACGACCAAGAGCATCAAGGTGCCGTATCGTTCCGGCTTCTCACTCAAAACGCCCGTGGCGGCCTTGGCGGCGGTCCCCAATCCGATGGCCGACCCGATACCCGCCAAAAACACGGCCAATGCAGCCCCTGTCAACGCGAACGGCAAACCCATCATTTCCAACATAATCTCTGACCTCTTTCCCTTTGCGTACTTTCCTAGACTTCTGCCCAACCGCGGCCCTGGACCGGCGGCATCATTCAATCGTGATATATCGATAATCGTTCTGCAGCGGCGTGAACTGCCGACCGCCACCCTGGAAGAACTTCGGGAAAAACTCGACAAACTGCAACCGCAGGCTGTGAACGAACGCGCCGAGCACCGACAACGCGATGTTGAACAGATGCCCGCCCACGAAAAGCAGCGCCCCGAGGAACCAGCCTGCATACGGCACGCCCATCACGAGCTTGACCAGCACATTGATCGCCATCCCGAAGCCCGAACCGACCATGCCCAGCGCCATCAGACGCACGTAACTCAAGATGTCGCCGCCGTAGAAGACCGTGCTGAACAGGTTGAACACGCCCATACCGATCCGCCCGGCCCAAGGCAGATCCCGCCCGCTGAACAGCAGGATCACGACCGCCGCGACGAGGGCCAAGACGCCGAAAACACCCGCCAGGGCCTCCGGCAGGATCCCCCCCTTGCTCAGACCCAAGCCCAATAGGCTGTTGAGCATCACGATCCAAGTTAATTGATCGAAGACCGCAGCCTTGGCATCCTTGCGGTTCAACAAGTTGTGGAAGAACGCGATGAACAGACCGAACTGGATCTGGAAGTAGCCTAGACCCAGCGACAGGAGGAAGAACGTCATCGGCTGTGTCATCGGGTCAAACCACATGATCGAACGGCGCATGCCGTCGAGAGCATTTCGAATCCCGCTTTCCTGCGGCAACAGCGACTGGATGGCGTCGCTGAACCAACTGCCCGTCAGCGCCCCGGCGACCGTGGTCGTAATGCCGCACAACATCAACATCACAATCGCCCCTTTGTTGCCCTGCATCTTGCGGACCACCCACACAAGCAAGGCGGTCAGAATCAGACCGTACCCGGCGTCCGCCAGGCACAGCCCGAAAAAAATCGCAAAGAACGGCGCCAGGAACACCGTGGGATCCACCGAACTCGGTACCGGCATTCCATATAGACGCGTCACCGTCTCAAACGGGCTGACCAACGGAGGATTGCAGATCTCTACCGGGATGTCCTCCCCCTCGGCCGGCTGAATCTGCGAGAGGCTCGCGGCGTCGAAACGGCCCACGACCTTCTCCAGCTTCGGATAATCCTGTTTCTTGCACCAACCTTCGAGGATCATCGTCTGCTCGGTGGCGGGGATGTTTTCCCGCTTCTGCTCCCGCTCCAACAGATTGCGGTAGTGATCGAAGAGGACTTGCAACTTCAGCAGATTCGCCGACAAAGCCCCAGCGGCCTTGCGGTGCTCTTCGAGCTGGGCCCGGGCCTCGGAAAGTTTTCGCTCGTGCTCGCGAATCAGCGAAGCGACCGTCCCGGTCATCGGTTCGAAGCTAACGACCTCGAATTCGTAAGAACGCAACAGCTTCTGGACCGGCTCGACGTTCTCCCGCAGGGCGACCACGATGACCGCCTCTCGCGTGCCGGCGGTGCTCACTTTCTGAACCGCCGCCCCGACGTCCGTCACCTGCTGCTCGAATGCGTCGAAGTGTTGGCTGGGAACCAGGCCCGCCCAGGAGACGCCGGTCCGCAACCGGCCCAGTTCTTCAACCGGCGTCTCAAAGGTCGCCCAAGGTCGCAGCATCTCCAAAACGCCCTCGATGCGATCGATTTCATTGCGGGTCTTTTCCAGGGCCGCTTGCACCTGTTCGGCCGTTTCCAGTGGCTGGCGGACCTGCGAATCCGAGACGATCTCCTTATACAGCCGCGACGGAACGACTTTGCGCGGTGCCAACACACTCACTCCCTTGATGGGAGGCGAGTTCTCCTTGACGAACCGGATGCTCCGATCAAGACGAGCCACCAGCTCTTCAAGATCCTTTGGACGTTCTCGCAGCGAGGTCAACCCCGGCGTGTCCTTGCTGACCGTCGCCTCGTCGGCGTTGAGGATCTGGCAGATGCCCTCGGCCTGCAACGCCGCCAGCAGGTCCGCGACCTGCGTGCGATGGCACACGATCATCACTTTGGCCATTGGGGTAATCGCCATGGATCAGCCTTTCTGGGGACCCTGCCCGCCGCTCTTTGCGGTCGGCGTTCCCTTGATGTACTCGACCACCTTGGCGACAGCGGTCGGGATCTGCTTCTGAACCTGGTCACGCAGTTGCTTGCGCTGCTGCTCGGCCTGAGCCATCAAGGTCTTGATCTCGCCTTGGACCTCGTGCCGGGCTTTCTCCACCGCCGCTTCGATCGTCCTGCGGCGGTTCTGTTCGGCCTGTTCCTGTCGTTGGCGACGCTCTTGGCGACCCTTGTCCGCCAAGGCGACCGCATCGGCCTTGGCCTTCTCCACGACCTGGTGCGCTTCAGCCTCAGCCTGCTTGATCTTGGCTATCAGTTCCATGTGCGGTTATGCCCCTTGTTCTTCCAACCGTATAAAAAAGTCGCGTAGGTTATATCATCGACAGAATCAAAGGCAAGAGAAAAGCAAATCCGGACACAAGAATAGTAAATTCCCCGACGAATTCGTCTGGGTTGCCCCCGAATCGGCAGGCCCTTCGCTTGGTCGGGCGCGTCCCATACAGGTTGTTGACAGCCAGACATTCGTTCAGTACTATCCAACCTCGCCTATGGCCGGGCCAAGAGTTGATCCACTCGGACAACAAGCTCCTTGACCCGTCCCAGCGACGCATCGAATTGCGTTTTCTCGTACGCGTCCAACTCCAACTCGATAATTCTCTCCACGCCGCCCTTTCCCAGGACGGCCGGGACGCCGACGAAACAGCCGCCAACGCCGTATTGCTTTTCGCACCAGGCGCAACAGCAGACGACGTTCTTCGTGTCCCGTAGAATCGCCTCGGCCATCTTCGCCGCACCTGCCGCGGGAGCGTAGTAGGCACTGTAGCCCAGGAGGTTGACGATCTCGATGCCGCCCTTGCGGGTGCGGTCGATCAGAGAGTCGAGCCGCTCCTTGTTGATAAACTGGGAAACCGGAATTCCACTGACCGTGGTAAATCGGGGAAGCGGGACCATGTCGTCGCCGTGACCACCCATCAGGACGCACTGGATGTCTGCGACGTTGACGCCGAGCTCTTGGCTCAGGAAGCAGCGGAACCGCGCCGAGTCGAGCTCGCCCGCCATGCCCATCACGCGGTTCTTTGGAAAACCTGTCGTCTTGCCGGCGACATAGACCATCACGTCCAGCGGATTGCTCACGACGATCACCGCCGCGTCGGGGGACAATTCGGCCACCTTGCGGCTGACGTCGCGGACGATCCCAGCGTTGATCGAGAGCAGGTCGTCCCGACTCATACCGGGCTTTCGCGGAACGCCGCTGGTGATGATCACCACGTCGCTGCCGGCGGTCGCCGCCCAGTCGGTGGTGCCGAGCACGTCCTGCTGCGAGAGTTGGATCGGGCTGGCCTCGGCCATGTCCAGGGCCTTGCCCTCGGGCAATCCCTTGACGATGTCCAGCAATACGATTTCACCCAACCGGCGGTTGGCGGCGATGAACGCGGTCGTCGCCCCGACGTTTCCGGCTCCGACTACGGTGATCTTTTGTCTTGGCATCGACGGTTCCCCATACCTTGCACACCCATGGCTCTCCCCGCCGGACAGTCTTCCACCGCCGCGGGTTCGTCAGGATGGCCGCATCGTATAGTGAACCGAATCACATGTCAAGAAACCAACTGCCGATCTTTTGTGCTTTTGGGTGTGATTTTGTGAATCGTCGCAGCCTATTCTCCGGTCTGCGTGGGATCGACGACGCGACCCAGGAACAGGATACTGCCGGTGCGATTGTCCTGGATCAGGAACAGAAACGGATGGTCCGCCCGAAACTCCGGCGGCTTCGGCGGGATTCCAGCCATCATCCCTATCGCCGTCGCGGCAGCCGCCTCGGTCCCCTCCTCATTCACGTCGACAAACGCCTTGTGAATCACGCCGCCGAGGAATAGCCGGTCAGATCTTCCATCGACCCCCGCGAAGTTGGCCTTGCCTGCAAGGAAGGCGTCCTTCATTCCCAAGGCCTCAAGGCACTGCCTGAGTTGGGCCGTGTAGGTGATGCGGAACTTGGGCACAAAGAGTTCGACCTCTGTGTTCTTCAGGCGAGACCTCCACATTGTCAGAACGTTCACCGAGAGAGACTGTTCCAGGCTCGCCAGTCCATCGATCCGGTGGGGCAGCAGCACCAGCATGGAGCACTCGCCACCACGGTACGGCAGTTCCACGATCTGCAGGGAGTCGAGCCTTGCGTATCCGAATCGCCTGCACTGCCGCATGAACGGCGTCTGCACGGATCGTTGCGGGGAGACATGGAACGCTTCATCCCGCGTGTGGTTCGGGTCAAACTCGTTCTCCCAAGCTCCTTTGAAGTAGATGGCGTTGACCAGCACGAGAAGAGTCGGATCGGCGAGCATGCCCGGCTGAAGAAGGTCCTTGATTCGACGTTCCGTCTTTTCCTCGACCCATTGGTTGATCGTCGCGCATGCCCCGACTTTGTCCTGGGCGAAATCCACAGGCGCGATACAGGAACCATACTGTGTCCGGACCAAGGCCAAGTAATCGGGTAGCAACTGGAACCCCTTCTGGGGCCACAACGAGTTGGCCACGTGCAGCTTGACATTGCCGGCCTTCTGGACCTCGTTCAAACCCGCCTGCAACTCGCTGAACGCAGGATGCAGGCCCTCCGGTCCCGAGGAGAAATGCATCGCGGCGGCGATCTCCCTGGCGGTGTTCTCTCTGGCCCCCGCGTAGACGAGAGCCAAGGCCGTCGAAACACTGTAGGGCGAGAGGAACAAGTTGCCCTCCACAACGCATAGTTTCCGGTACAAATCGAACGCGAAAGCCGAGTTGTCGCGAACCAACCGCTTGACGGGAACAACTTCCGACGACTCGCCTTCCGCCAGAACTTGACTTACGTTATTTCGCGGGGGCGCACCGGCCAACAGCGACACGACATCTTGATGTCCGGCATCTCTTGCCAGATCCGCAGGGGTGTATCCCCGCCGTGTCTTGGCGGTGCGGTCGGCGTCTCGCTCAATAAGCAACTCGGCCATCGCGTAGTGGCCGCCTCCGGCCGCAATATGCAGAGGCGTCATGCCGGAGTCCGATGCCGCACTGGGGTCGGCGCCGGCATTCAGAAGTACTTCCGCTGCCCAGAGGCTGTTCTCCTCTGCCGCGCCGTGCAACGGCGTGCGTCCCGAGTCATCCTTCGCGTTGACGTCGAGACCTTGGGCTATTAGCAGTGTCGCTATACTGCCGTGGCCGCGAAGAGCGGCGTAGTGCAGAAGAGTCTGGCCTCGAGGACCGCGTTCATCCGTTCGTGCCCCCTTTTTCACGAGCATCTCGAAAGCCTCGCTGCGTCCCTGTTCCACGGCGATCCGAATCGCCGTCCTGCCTTCGCGGTCGAGCGCATGGATATCGGCCCCGTAGGTGATCAGTAACTCCGCCATGCCGGGTCGGCCGGACGGCCCGAGCGAGTAGTGCAATAACAGATGGCCGGCATCGTCCTTGTGGTTGGCGTCCGCGCCGTGAGAGAGCAACAGTTCGGCGATCTCCCGGTTATCTTGCCTGACCACCGCGTCAAACAGTGGCGTCCAGCCTCGCCAGCTCGCCACGTTGACCTTCGCCTCTCTGGCCAACAGCAGCCTGACGAGTTCGACGTCCTCGTACATCACGGCCTTACGCAAAGCTTCGCCCTCCTCCCAGCCCGCGTTGACATTGGCGCCGCTGTCGAGAAGAGCTTGAATACGCGGGAGGTTTCCATCCTCCACCGCCTGAAGAAAAAGCACGTCGCGATCAGGCACCGTCCTTCTGCATCCTACGAGCGTGGCGAACGCGAGAACCGTACAAACCACCAGACTGTGCTTCATACTCATGATCCTCCCTGTGGATTCTTCGGCAAATGGCTGGTCAACAGTTGGGCAACCTCATCGTACCCACAAAGGGCGACGCTGTGCAGGGGCGTGTCTCCGCCCACCTCCCTATTGTCGATGGCGATGCCGGCTACACGACACACAGAAGTACGCACAGCACGATAACTCTGGTAGGGGCCTTCTTTATCGATAGTCTCCTTCCCAAACAGACGCTGAGATTACGGTGCTGGACTATTTGAAGTCACAAGACGATTGTACGTTGTGCTCTGCGGGTCTCCCAGACAATTTGCGGGCGTGCTATAGATTTCCCCCAAGAGTATCTAGACAGGATAACTTCTTATTTGCGATTTCAAGACGATCCGGTAGAGGGGGCCTCCGAGCGGTTGAGAATCCGACCTAGCATTTTTCGCATTAACCCAGCAGCATGACAGTGCGGGGCGCCGTCCGAGACGGATGGTCTGGCCCATGATAGGATCGAGGGGGAACACCGAACAAACGTGGCCCCGAACCACAGACGCGTCTGACTGCTCGGATGAGCCAAGACTCCGAACTCTTGAATTTGGGTAAGTCGGGGTGATCTTCGGATGATCTCTTTGTCTTTGATTCTAGGGAAATCTTGCTGATCCCCGTCTCACTCGACACACGACTGTAACGGCTGCATCGACGTGGGCAGCCATCCGGAGAAATGGCCGCCCGCGAGGAGACGGCAGGCGTAGATACATACGGGGCCCGGCCGGCATGACAAACAGCTCACCGCTTGATTTGGCCGGCCAGTCGCGATACCATGCCTGAGGCTGCGCGTTCAGTGAGAAAGCCCCGTCTCAACGGCATATCGTGTGATGTCCGTGTTGACCGTGGGGAAAACCCGCGCAGTCGGACGGCAGGCGTCCTGTCTGCCCCCAGAACCAGGATCGACACAGGGAATATGGGCATCTACAGGCTCAACAACCAGTTCAAGCCTTCCGGCGATCAGCCTCAGGCCATTGAACGGCTTGTGCGAGGGTTGCGCGAAGGCAAGAAGTTCCAGACGCTCATGGGCGTCACCGGAAGCGGTAAGACCTTCACCATGGCCAACGTCATCGCCCAGTTCGACCGGCCCGTTCTGGTCATCTCGCACAACAAAACGCTGGCGGCCCAGTTGTACGAGGAATTCAAGGAGCTGTTTCCGCACAACGCGGTGGAGTACTTTGTCAGCTACTACGATTACTACCAACCCGAGGCATACATCCCCCAGCGGGACATCTATATCGAGAAAGACGCCTCACGAAATGCGGACCTCGACCGCCTTCGGCTCTCGACGACCACGAGTCTGTCGTCCCGTAGGGACTGCATCGTGGTCGCTTCGGTCTCCTGCATCTTCGGCCTGGGTTCCCCCGAAGACTACAAAGCCAGCGTGGTGGCGGTCCGCGTCGGCGACACGCAGGAGCGAAACGTCTTGCTGGGTCGCCTGGCGGACATGCAGTACACGCGAAACGACCTGGATTTTCAACGGGGCACGTTCCGCGTCCGCGGCGACGTCGTCGAACTGCACCCGTCCTATGAATCGTTCGGCATACGTATCGAGTTTTTTGGCGACACCGTCGAAAAGATCTGTTACATCAACCCTGTCTCCGGCGACATCCTGGCCACGGAGAATCAGCTGTTCGTCTACCCGGCCCAACACTACGTCATGCCCGCCGAACGGATCGAGCCTGCGGTCGAGAGCATTCGGGCCGAGCTGGAACAGAGGCTCCAGCAGTTTCGAAGCGAAGGCAAACTGCTCGAGGCTCAGCGGCTCCAGGCCCGGACGATGTACGACCTCGAGATGATCCAGGAGGTCGGCTACTGCAGCGGGATCGAAAACTACGCCCGACATCTAGCGGGGCTTCCCCCGGGCGCCAGACCGTACACGTTGGTCGACTACTTCCCCAAGGATTTTCTGTTGATCATCGATGAGTCCCATGTGACGATCCCGCAGCTTCGGGCGATGTGGGCGGGCGACCGCAGCCGCAAGGAAGTGCTCGTCGAGCACGGCTTCCGCCTTCCCAGCGCCCTGGACAACCGTCCCCTGCGGTTCGAGGAGTTCCAGGAAAGTTGGAACCAGGTGATTTTCGTTTCCGCGACGCCGGCGGCCTACGAGGTGGACAAGTGCCGGAACGAAGTGGTCGAGCAAATCATCCGGCCGACCGGCCTGCTGGATCCGGAGATCTTTGTCTTCCCGGCCTCCAACCAAGTGCAGCATCTGCTCGACGAAATCGCTCGACGAGTCGAGGTCAAGGAACGCGTCCTGGTAACGACACTGACCAAGCGGATGGCCGAGCAACTCTCCGACTATGTCGCCAAGCGGGGTTTCCGCTGCCGGTATCTGCACAGCGAGGTCGAAACGCTTGAACGGATCGAAATCCTGCGGGACCTTCGCACAGGCGAGTTTGACGTGCTGATCGGCGTCAACCTCCTACGAGAAGGTCTGGATCTGCCTGAAGTCTCTTGCGTGGCGATCCTCGACGCCGACAAGGAGGGCTTCCTACGAAGCCAGACGTCGTTGATCCAGACGATCGGACGGACCGCCCGAAACGTCAACGCCACGGTCTTTCTGTACGCCGACACGGTCACCGAGTCGATGCAAAAAGCCATTGACGAAACGAATCGCCGTCGTACAATTCAACTAGCGTACAACCAGGAACACGGAATCACGCCTGAGACGATACGTAAAGAGATTCGCAAGAGCCTCACCGAACAAATCAAGGCGCGAAAGATCGCCCAGGAGGCGATCCAGCTCGGGGATTCCGAATACGACAAAGTCGAGATGGCCGGCCAGATCGAACGTGAAATGTTCGAGGCTGCCGAGGCCTTGGATTTCGAGAGGGCCGCCGCACTGCGGGATCAGTTGCGTCGGCTGAAGGAGTTGCCCGAGCTGATCGTGACCAGCAAAACCAAGAAAGACGTAGCCCGCAAAACCCGGGGCCGGCGACCGGCAAAGCCCTGATGGGACCGTTTCGCGGAAGTCCCGCGAAAGAATCCGCCTCGGAGATCGCAGAACACTCAGAGAAATGAAAAAAGAAATAGAACGACCGTTCCTGAGTTTCCTGTCCGCGTGCGATTTGGGTTCTCTGCGGCCCGAGAGGCCGCGGGGAAGAAATGTTGTCGTTTTTGTAACGGGAATCGGTTAATGAAGAAGCTGGATATGAACCAGGTGCGACCGCTGATCCGCATGGCCATGGAAGAGGATCTGGGCAGCGGCGACGTCACCACCAACCTGTTGTTCAAGGACGGCGCCACCGCTGAGTCTCGAATTGTCTCCCGCGAGGAGATCGTTGTCGCGGGATTACCTGTGGTCCAGGAAATCCTGCGCCAGTATGACGAGCGGTTGACGATGACCGCTCACTTCCGCGACGGCCAGTCGGCCCACGTAGGTAACCGCCTGGCGACGATTCGCGGCCCTCTGCGGTCCATGCTCAGCGTCGAGCGAGTGATGCTCAACTTCCTTCAGCGACTCAGCGGCATCGCGACGACGACCAGCCGCTATGTCCGGGCGATCAAGGGCACCAAGGCCAAGATCTATGACACGAGAAAGACCCTCCCCGGCTGGCGGCAACCGGAGAAGTACGCCGTCCGCTGCGGCGGCGGCCACAATCATCGGATGGGCCTCTACGACGGGATTCTCATCAAGGACAATCACATCGCCGAGTTGGGCAAGAATTTTTCGACCCGGATCCGACGACTCGTCGAAGAAGCCAGGAAAATCAAAGGACTCCAGTTCATCGCCGTCGAAGTCGACCACGTGGACAACCAGTTGAACCATGTGCTGAAAATCCCCGGCATCGACATTGTTCTGTTGGACAACATGGGCCAATGGCAGCTTAAGCACGCGGTCCAAATGCGGGATCAGATGTGCGGCAAGGGAAAAGGCCCTCTGCTGGAGGCCTCCGGCAACATCAATCTCAACAATGTCTCCGAGATCGCCCATTGCGGTGTGGACCGGATCGCCATCGGTGCGATCACGCACTCTGCAGCGGCGGTGGACATCGGTCTCGACAGATAAGGCGACCGAGGAGAGTCCAAAATTCGATATTCGAAATCATGAACAACTCTTCTGAAGAATCGAAATACTAATGACCAAAACGCGGCCGTCCCCCTGGAGGAGCTGTTTTGAACATTGAGGTTTTTGTTCCTTCGTCCTGGTTTGGGATTTTGAGTTTCGAGTTTTAGATTTCTTCTCTCATTCCGTGGCTATGACTCTTGACGATCCTCTGGACCCTGACCTGATCCGGGCCAACCTCAAGACCCGGCGAATCGGCCGGTCGCTGCTCGTGTATGAGCGGACCGCCAGCACCAACGACGTCGCAGGCCATTGCGCCCGCGGGGCCGACAGCGATGGACTGGTGGTCTTCACGGAAGAACAGACCGCCGGACGGGGACGCACCGGGGCCACGTGGCTGAGCCGCGCTGGCGAGAGCCTGTTGTTCTCTTTCGTCCTGCTCGACTTCAAAGCAGGCAACGAACTGCTCTCCTTGGCTTGCGCTGTGGGTGTGGCGGAAGCGATCGGACAGGTCGGCGGGCACCAGGCCGGGATTAAATGGCCCAACGACGTCATGCTCGACGGCAAGAAGGTCGCCGGCATCCTCGTGGAATCCAGACTCGTGGCCTGGGATGCGAAACGCCAGTCACGGGCCACAGGCGACGGGGCACGGGTCACAACAATTGTCGGCATCGGGATCAACTGTCACCAAAGTCGCGAGGCATTCCCCGATCAGATCCGGAACACCGCGACCAGCCTGGACTTGGTGGGCGGAACGACATGCCAGCGGGTGACCGTGGCCAAGCGGGTCCTGACCTCGCTGGACCACTGGATTGACGTCGCCGAACGCAACTCCCAGCAGGTCGTCGAGACTTGGAGCCGCCTGAGCACACAGTTGAACCAGCGGGTCGCGCTCTCCTACAATGGCAAAAGCTTCGTCGGCAACTGCATCGGCGTGGACCCCGAAAACGGTCTGATCCTCCAACTCGACCGCGGCGGGGTCCGAATGTTCGATGCCGCCCACACACACCGCGTCAGATGACCGGTCCTCAGGTGGCCACAATCCAAAGGCGGCCCTAAACTGGGCCCAAGCCACCATTAATCGGCGGGTTTGAGTACAAGGAACCGCAGATTGATCGCCTGCCAGCCCTCCCGGGGCTTGACGGTGAGCTCGACTACACCGGGCTTGAGCTCAATGGCGCCGAGTTTGACGGTGTTGAATCTCTGGTAGCTGCCTGTGCTTGCAACTTCGGCCGCCAACGTCTGGTCGCCGGCAGTGATCTCGAACTTGCTGTCGGCAGGTGAGGCGAACGCCATCATTACGTCAAAACGGCCGCCCTTGGTCACCCGGAACGACCAGCAAACATAATCCTTGGGGTTGGTCCACCAGCCGATGTTCGGCTGCCCGTCGATGGTCTCGACCTGGGCCTGGCCGTGAATATCCGCCAAATCTGCAGGCAGGGCGACGCTTCCGTCGGCGGACTGGCTGGGCAGTATCTTCTCGATGTCCGGCTTGCCCTTGACTTCCAGGACGATGACCGTCGCGATCGGGTCCAACGGCTCAGCGGGCACATAGATCGTCACGCCGTCAGGACTGGAGACAGTTTTGAGCTTCCGATTCGTCGTCAGCAGACGGGCGTCAAGAATCTCGTTGCGAAGACCAGGGACGAGCAGTATTCCATCCTGCGGCCAGTTAAAGACGTGCAGATAGAGCGTCGCGCCGTCGTCGCTGAGCTTCTTGGTGCAGCGGCCCCACGCCAGGCGGGAGAACGGGCTGGCGCTGGTGGCGTAGATCGACTCGCCGTTGGCCTTCATCCATCGGCCGATTTCCTTGAGCCGATCGACGCTGGGTTGCGGGATCTCACCCAAGGGGGTCGGTCCGACATTGAGCAGGTAGTTGCCGCCTTTGCTGGCGATGTCGATGAGGTTGCGGACGAGGGTCTCGGTGGACTTCCAGTTGTGGTCGGTGCTCTTGTAGCCCCAGGTGTCGTTCATGGTCATACAGGTTTCCCAGTCGCGACCTGGGGTGCCGGTGGCGGGGATGTGCTGTTCGGGGGTACCCAGATCGCCGGAGTAACCGCCGCCAAGGCGGTCGTTGGTGATGATGTGCGGCTGGAGCCGGAGCAGAGGCAGTAGCATGTCGGCGCGCTGACGCGTGATGTCGACGGGGGTATCCCACCAAAGAACGCCGAGCTTGCCATAGTTGGAGAGGATTTCGCGAACTTGCGGGATCGCGATTTTGCGGAGGTAGTCGTCCATGCTGCCGTCTTGGGCAAGGTCCCAATGCCCCCCGGCGGCGGCCCCGCCGGGATGGCACCAATCCTGGGCCTGCGAATAGTAGAAACCCAGGACCAAGCCATGCTTATCGCAGGCCGCGGCCAGAGGCTTGAGCAGGTCCTTGCCATAGGGGGTGACGTCCACAACGTCCCAGTCGGTGACCTGCGAATCGAAGAGAGCGAAGCCATCGTGGTGCTTGGACGTAATGACGATGTACTTCATCCCAGCCTCTTTGGCGAGGCACACCCAAGCCTCGGGATCGTAGCGGACCGGGTTGAACTGCGTCGCGAACTGCTTGTATTCGGCCACCGGGATTCTGGCGTTGTGCATGATCCACTCGCCGATGCCGCCGATCTCCTTGCCTCGGTATACTCCGGCGGGTACGGAATAAACGCCCCAATGAATGAACATCCCAAACCGGGCCTGGCGCCACCACTGCATCCGGGCATCTCGCTGCTCGGGCGTCTCCTCGGGCCGACCCACGATTTGCTGCGAACTCGCAACGCTGCCGAAAGCTGTAACCAGCGCAATGGCCACCACGCCGGCACCACGGATCCTCTTGAACCAGCAACCCAACATAAGAACCTCCATGAATCCTGAACTGACGCTCGACCGTTCAGTCGAGCCGAATACCACGCTGATGGAGCCAGTCTTTGAGCTCGCCCATCTCGCTGAAAACCTCGTTGTCGTAGTCTTGTTCGAGCTTGGTGATGCTCTCCGCCAATTCGGGCTGTTCCTGCACAACCTCCGTGAGCCTTCGCTCGAAGTCGTCGGCGGCCGTCTGGAGATCATCGAAGTCCAGACGCACGCCCAGCATGCCGGCCACGCGTCGAGTCACCGCAGCTACGCACTTGGGGTTGGGCCCTTG
>JAGPGT010000270.1 GCA_018055905.1 Phycisphaerae bacterium | reverse complement strand
ACCCCAAAGGGAGACACCCAGATGATGTTGGAATCGGTCTCTTCTGTGTGGCGTTAGATCCGTCCGAATGACTCTCATGGAACAGCAGAGAAGCATTGAGTCTGCCAGGCAGAACAGGCCGAGGATTTCCGACGAGGTCCGTCTATGTCCGATCACGTGAGTCGACGATGCCCCACGCAGTTGAATGGACGTCACGCCCGCTGGATTTCCATGGCCTCCACAGTTGACTCGGCCAAGGATCGCAGAGAGAATGGTCACCAAATCATCCTGTATTTGTACGTGCAGTGCTGCAGAAAGGAGATACATCAGATGAGACACGTTGGCCTCAAACACATTGGTTGTCTTGGATTGGTTCATTGTTTTGCCGCGGGGCTTTTGGCGGCGCCTTTCATGGGGGAGTATGAAGGCTCCTTCCACCCCGACCCGAAAGTGACGTTCAAGGCGATCGGCAAGGTCGTGCAGGAGAGCGAGACGTCCTACCGCGTCGTGCTCTACACCGGTCCCGAGACGCCCGTGACGGAAGGGGCGTATGTCGAGATCTACGGGGCCGCGCAAGGCAACGAAGTTCAGCTTACTGGCCGTTCGGGCGGCTATGGGTGGGGCGGCCAGATCAAGGACGGAAACCTGAGGGCGCAGAGCGGGTACGGCCAGTACTGGGAACTCAAGAAGATCGAGAGCCGCTCGCCCCGCGCGGGTGTCAAGCCGCCGGAAGGGGCGGTGGTCGTACTGCCGTTCGAGACCGGCAAGACAGCAGATCTGAGCGCCTGGACCAATCGGGAGTGGAAGGCACTCGAAGACGGCGTCATGCAGTGTGCTCCGGGCAAAGGCGCCAATCGGACCAAGCAACAGTTCGGCGACATCAAGCACCTGCACATCGAGTTCAAATTGCCGCTGGAGCCGCTCAATCGCGGGCAGGGCCGGGCCAACAGCGGCGTGTACCTGGCGGATCACTACGAGGTCCAGGTTCTGGACTCGTTCGGCCTGACGCACACCTCCGGCGATTGCGGCGGGCTCTACAACATCGCCCGGGCGACCGTCAATGCCTGTCTGCCACCGGAAGTTTGGCAGACCTACGACATCACCTTCCGAGCCCCCGGTTGGATGAGTCGGGCAAGGCGAAAGAACTGCCCCGGATCACTGTGCTGCACAACGGCGTGAAGATCCACGACAATATCGAGATTCCAATGAACAACCACCGGGCCAAGGGCCCACTCCAGCTCCAGGATCACGGCCATCCGATCCAGTTCCGCAACATCTGGATCGTGGAATGATCTTGGTCAATCCTTCTCTGATCTCCTGAGTTTATCCAGGAGCAAGGAGGATCTCGAAACAGCCGGTCGTGGACATCGGTTCACGAATTCCAAGGCTTTTTCCATGAAGATTTCACCGGTCATCTCGCCCAGGCAGGTCCGGGTGATGTAATTGTAGCGGTCGAAACTGTTCCAGTCGACCTTGGCGAGCATGTAACCGAAGGCGTCGTTGGTCAGACCCAGCAGCAGATTGTGCTCGCCCTGCATCTTTCGCTTGAGGTAAAAGCCGATGTTGGGCTGGGCTTCGCCGGGGATGGTGAGCATCTGGGCGTTTCCCAGGTTCACGACGTTGACCTGCGTCGCCACGGTCCCCTTGTCGCTCAACGGGAATCCCAGGGGCGACATCTTCACCACGGTTCGCAGCATCTCGTTCTCGACGGGGAACTCGATGGTGGTCGCACCGCAAAAGAGCGTCGGATTCTCCTGGATCGGGGCGCTGTTGACGATACGAAGGGCTTCGTCGGCCAGGAGGTTGCCGATCCGGACGCATTCGTCCCAGGTCTGGATATCCTTGCCGTCCGGGCCACGGCAGTCGGCGGTGACCATGCCGCCTTGGGCGCTGTTCAGGAAGATCCCTTGGCCGGCGCCTCGCTGTTCAATCCGGTCGTACAGCGGCCCGACGAAATCAGGACCCAGGATTCCCTGGTCGGAGCCGATTACCTCGGGGTGACAGGCATAGTTGACGAGGGTCGCAAGCGGCTTGCCGCCCGCAGCGAGGATCTGGACAACATGGCATCGGGGGTCGTAGAGCTGTTCGGCATAGTAATTGTATGCGATCTTGCCTCGAGCCTGGCCGGTGGCGATCTTCACGCCGGCCGGTTCCAAACGCTCCACCGCCTCATTGATCGCGTCCGCCAGCTTGGCGCAGACACTGTCGAGATACGCCAGGTCCGCGGAGGTCCTGCCCGTCTGATCCGGGAAACCGTAACAGTCGGGCGCGCTGTGCGTGTGCGTGGCGCCGATCAGGATGTTCGTCCCGGGAATGCTCGGGACCTGGGCACGGACCTTATCGCCCAGGACGCCGGGGAAACCGAGAAAGTCCACACTGCAGATCGCCACTCGCACGCCATTGTTCTCCAGGACCATTGCGCGGGCGGTCAACCGCCCCATCGTTCGCGTCACGGGGTGAGATGGGCCGACGCCGCCGGAGACGGGCAGAAGCGGATCGGGAGTCACGTCCCGCAGGGCAAAGCCCGCCCGAAAGGCGGCAGTCGCGGAGCCGACCCCCAGAAGGCACGTCAATGCTGTCAGTCCGAACGCTCTTGTCAAGTTCAGCCGTCTATTCATGGTTCTTTCTCCGATTGAATCCGAAGGTGCAAGACCCGGAAAATGCGAAACAAATCTAAATTGCGAAACTCAAGTACTGACGCAAGCCGGAAAGTCCGTTTTGATCATTGGGATTTGGATCATTCGTGTTTGTTTCGGATTTTTGGTTTCGGATTTCCTCTGTTCCTTGCTCATGGCTTCTGGCCCTATCCACGTCGGTACTGGTTCGGCGTCATGCCCATCGTCTCGCGGAAATGGCGGATGAAGTGACTGTGGTCGTAGAAACCGTTCCGAATGGCGATCTGGGTGATCGTGTGATCCGTGTGGAGCAGGTCGTAGCAGGCGCGATGCACCCGATAGCCGGTGAGGAACTTCACCGGCGAGACCTGGAACACCTGCTTAAACTTCCGTTCGAACTGGTTCACGGACAGGAACATCAGCGAGGCCAACTCCTCGACCTGGATCGCCTGGCTATAATTCTTGTCGATGTGCTCGATGACCGCGGCAAACTGTTGGTGCGGCCGCCATCGCTCGCCCGACCTGCGAAACTCCCGCGTGATGCCGGCGATGCCGATCGCGTGGTTGTTCCGGGACACCAGCGGCACCTTCGTCGTGATGTGCCAGTCGCTGCAACCGTCGGATTTTGAAGTTCGAATCGGACATCTGCGATCCCGATTGTTCGGGCCATCCCGTCGAATGGCGAGCACGACGCATGCGTCGCCCCTATGAGCGATGGTGAAATTATACACAAAGAAGGTGGACTTGTGCAATGCCGGACCCGTGATTTCGGCTATCATATTGGCCATGACGAACTAGGAGTGCTTCCGGACACGTTCTGTGTCGACGGAGATGCGCGCGGATGTCTCGAATCGAGGGCAAGAGGTGAGATCATGACGCGGGATAGAGGCTTTACGCTGATCGAACTGCTGGTTGTCATCGCCGTCATCGCGGTTCTCATGGCCATCCTGATGCCGGCTCTGCATCGGGCCCGCGAGCAGGGGCAGGGAGCCGCCTGTCTGAGCAATCTCAAGCAACTGACCGTGGCGTGGATTCTCTACGCCGACGAGAACGACGACAAGATCGTTCACGGCCCCACGGACAAAGGCGGGCAGAACAACGTGCCGGTGAACGAAGACGGCTGGGCCAAAGCATGCGTCGCCTCTGTTCCGCAGATAGTATCTTTATCTCCGAACCGTCCGAGGCTAGAATACCGCAGTTGATGCCCCCTTGGGGGACAGTCACATTCAGTATGATGGAGTGTAGTATGGTCGATCCGAGAGCGACGCGAAGGGAGTTCCTCAAGGCGGCGGCCTCCACATTGGCTTTGCCGTATGTCATTGGCGGCTCGGCCCTCGGGGCCGGGGGCGGCGTTCCGCCCAGCGAGCGGGTGAACATGGGATTCATCGGCCTGGGCGGCCAGGGTAGCGGCCACCTCATGGGTGGGGCCTGGACTTATGTGCCGGGAGGGTATGTCGCTCGCGACGACGTGCAGGTGATGGCGGTCTGCGACGTACGCCGCGAACGGCGCGAGCCCGCGCGGGAGCGATGCA
>JAGPGT010000060.1 GCA_018055905.1 Phycisphaerae bacterium | reverse complement strand
ACACGATCGGCTGGGACGTCCTCGGCCAAGACACGATCATGCCCTACAAGAACGTCGGCTGCGACGGCCCGATCCTCTACCGCCACAGCGAGGGTGTGAACATCGCCTTTTACGACGGCCATGTCGAGTACCGGAAGAAGGACAAGGTCTGGAGCCAGGACGACTGGGACCAAGGCAACGGCGGGATGTGGTCTGTCTTCAAGAGGTACCCGCCGACCGAAGCCGAGAGAAAACGCCTCCCCCGGCCGTGACGGGCAGTGAGGGGCCGCCGGCTTTGCCGACGGCGGTTCGATTTCCCAAACCGCGGATGCCGTTTCGATCCAGAACCATCCACGGCCCCTCGACCTCGGCATCAACAAAGGCACATCCTGTCGCGTCGGGCGAGGGGCCGTCCCTATTTACCCCCCCAGGAAGAACTCCCCGGTGCTCTTGCCCGCCCGCCGGGAGTACGCCACGCCGATAGCGAGGCTCACGACGAAGTACAACGCGATGACGATCCAGTCGATGGCGGTCAGTGTCATAGGCATCTCCACACCATTTGAGGTCCCATGCCTTCAATCCGCCGCCATGCTACCGGGCGATCGGCAGTCTCGCAATCCCCCGATCTGACGGAGATTGCTGATTCCAGGCCGTCTAGAGTAGAATGATCCTTATGGAAACGCCACTGCATGTTATCAGTGTCGCAGCCCAGGAGGACTACACGCTCCTGCTCGTATTCGAGAATGGGCAGCAGCGTCGCTTCGATATGAAACCACCGCTGGAGAAGAAACCCTTCTGCAAGCTCAGAGACCTGCCCCCTGTTCATGAAGGCAGCAGTCGCCTACGGCACAGTCACCTGACCGGGGAATATTGACATCGCTCCCGAGACGCTCTGGGACAAATCTGAACCCTCATGACCGTCTTGTACCTCAGTCTTTGCCGTGGATTAGGAGACGTGACTATCAATCGCCGTTCTTGGAACGGGCGATGATACATCATATCGGTTTCTCGTTAAGCAAGACATATCGAGCAGCCTGTATCAATGACGATACCAAGACAGCACCGCAACGACAATAGGTGGTATCACCCACGGGGTCAGCCATCGGAGCCCCCATACGATACCTTGGTCCCAAATCACAGGTAGACCATAGTCATCGTCATAATACGATTCATGGATCGCAGGGCGGGAAGATCCAGGCATCGTCGATGAGTTGCGGGAGAACACCCCACCGATGACACCACTGAGCAACAGCAGCGCCGAGACCGCTTGTACAAACGCGGCAACGATGCTGCGCATCTGCACCGGAGCGTAGGTGCCATAGCCGATGGTCGTGACTGTCGCCATAGATACGTGCAAAGCCTGAGCAGGGCGTTCGACAGGAGCCAAGTAGAGACTTGAATCGGCTGTCCCAGCCACGAATACCCAGCAGGCATTCCAGAAGACGATCTCCATGAGTATCATTAGATCGACGATCAGAGTTCGCTGTAGCCGCCTCGGGATCATGGCTCCCTGCCACGAGCGACCGTAGCGGTTCCCGAAGACAGCCAGCATAGTGCAATCTACCAGAATATCCACTATCCGGAAGGACGATAACGACCAGATCAGAGCCCTTGCCCACGGCGGAAGCTGTGGATCGAGAAGACAGAAGACCACGATTGCTGCTCCGGCCAATAGAAAATGGTAGCAATCCATACACCATGGTATGCTCTCAGCCTCGTAGTTCCCGTTCCTTCTTATTCGTCGTCGATAGAATAGTGCGAAACCACCAAGAGAAATACATCGGGACCACGAGAACACGGCAAAGTAGATCACAACAACAAGCCAACCGTCCTTGAACCGTGACGTCCTGACTCGCCGCTTGCCATACAGGCCCTCGTAGCCATGGTCCTGGAAGATGGCATAGTCTTTCGCCTCGACGACACCCGCTGCGCTGGCCAAGCGGATATTCTGGAGCATCATATCTTTGCGGAATAGTCGTTGGCGTTCTTCCTCCGTCATTTCATCGGTCGGTTCCTGCCACTGGGTCTGGATTGAGAAGTAAATCTGCCCCAGGACTACGAACTTACTCGATCGGTGCGCATTTCGGATGATCAGATAACAGGCGTACCGCGAAAGCAAGACAGTTGTTGACTGCGATTGGCTTCGGGCGCCATCGAGGATCATTTCGGTGATCTCAACGAAATGATCCTCGATCCGCTGGCCGCTGTTGAAGCAGGCGGTCTTGGCTCTCTTCATCACCTGCTCGAAATTGTGGTAATCCGCGTACCCGAGGACCTGGGCGAAATCCCGGCTGGACCAGTATTCCGCTCCGGCGGCGTTGGTGCGTCGGATTCGCTCGAACAGCGAAACGCCGTTGGGAGCCGATGGTCTTTCCTCTTCAATCATAGGGGCCTCCTGTCACTGTTGCCATTGTATCGCCGAGCCGGAGGGTGGGCAAGCGAGAATCGGACGGGGACCTACGCAGGGTCTGGATGCACGCCCGAAGCGGGCGTGCAAGGGAGATTTACCGCTTTTCGCCAATGGCATGCCATGGAAGAGAACAATAGGCGCAAGCCCGTCTAAGGCGGTGCGTGGCACACCTCTCATGCTGCTGGCCCAAAGCGCAAAATGCCCGTCGCCCTGCCGCTGCGCGGCGGGGCGGCGGACTCCGGATCAGTCCGTTCTTTCCTTCAGGGGGATGTCCCTGCGGACATGCGATCGACCGGTCGTGGGGTCTGTCGCGATGTGCGGGGGCGAGCGGGGACGATCGCCCAGCGAAGACGAAGATAACGCCTTACGGCGTCACTACGCACGGGAATCAGCGGAGTTTGATCGTCGCCAGGGCCAGGGCCGCGAAGGCGGCGGCCATCAGCCAGAAGCGCACGACCACCTGCGGTTCGCTCCAGCCGGCCAGGTGGAAATGGTGGTGCAAGGGGGCGCAGCGAAAGAGCCGCTTGCCGTGCGTGTACTTGAAGTAGCCCACCTGCAGGACCACGCTCATCAGCTCGATCACGAAGACGCCTCCGATGATCAGCAGCAGGACCTCATGGCGGGTGACCAGCGCGCCGTAGCCCATCGCGGCCCCCAGTGAGAGCGAGCCGCAGTCGCCCATGAAAGTCTGGGCGGGGTAGCAATTGAACCACAGGAAACCCAGGACCGCGCCCAGGATGGAGGCGTAGAAGATGCTCAGTTCGCCCGCCTGTGGGATGTGGGGAAGCAGCAGATAGCTGGCCCAGGTCACCGGCGCCGTGCGCGACATCATCTCCGAGGCCACGAAGCACAGGATCACCAGCACCAGGCTGACCATCGCGACGCAGCCGCCGGCCAAGCCGTCCATGCCGTCGGCGAGGTTCACCGCGTTGCTGGTCATGGAGATGTAGAAAATGGCGATGAGAATGAAGGCCCAGTTGCCCAGGGGCAGCCCGTGCTTGTGGAAGGGGATCCAGAAGAGCTTGCCGTCGGCGATTTGGGAAAAGTCAAAAAACAGGAACGACGCAATGAGCACCGCTCCGGCGATCTGAAAGATGAGTTTCTCCCAGGCAAGCAGGCCGTCGCGGCCCCGCTGGCGGGCGGCGGCGGTCAGCTTGAGCCAGTCGTCGATGCCGCCCAGGACCCCGAACCACAGGAGCACAAAGATCGCCTTCTGCACGAAGGGGTTGTTGAGCTTGGCCCACAGGAGGGTGCTGATGATGGTTGAGGACAGGATGATCAGGCCGCCCATGGTCGGCGTGTTGGCTTTCTCCTTGGTCAGTTCGTTGAGGGCGGCGTGATGGAATTCGGGTCGGTCACCGATTTTCATCCGCATCAGCCAGCGGATGATCCGCGGCCCAATCAACAGCGCGATTACCAGACTCGTCAGGATCGCGACGACCGCGCGAAACAGGACGTGCTGATACGCATAAAAATGCAGCGTATCCGAAAAGAAACCACTAAAGTGCCGCAGCAGATGATAAAGCATCCTGTCTCCCAATCGCGATCGCCGGAGCGCGCCGGAGCGGAGGGAAAATCCTACCGGTCCTAGAGGCCTTTGATGTTCTTCTCGACTCGATTCCCATCGAATCGATGGGACTTTTAGGGCAGATAGAACTTATGAGACCTTGACCCCCTGACGCAACGTTTCGACCACGCGCTCCAATCGGGCTGCCCTTGAGCCTTTGACCAATATTATATCGTCCTCTCGGACGAATTCCTGCACATGGTCACAGACCGAGAGAGTATCTTCAAAGCACAGAATCTGCAAGTCCCGACGGGCGGCTTGGCGTGCCGCCTGGGCCGCGGTCTTGGGCGGCTCGCCCACCGCCACAAACAGATCGACCCCTGCCTCGGCCGCCGCGATGCCCAGTTCCTCGTGCAGAGATTCGGTTTGGGGCCCCAACTCACCCATGGGACCGCAGAGGAAAACCAGTCGCCGTCCTCGGTTGGCTTGGCAGGACGAGCGGAGGTTGCGGAGCATCGCCAAGGCGTTCTTCATCGACGCAGGGTTGGCGTTATAGCAGTCGTTCAGAATGGTCAACTTGCCGACCTGGAGGGTTTCGGCCCGCATCGACACCGCCGGCAGGCTCTCGACCGCTTTGGCGAAGTCGTCCACCGACAGGCCGAACTGGTCGCAGACCGCCCAGGCGGCCAAGGCGTTTTCCACGTTGCCTGGCCCCGGCAGCGGCAGCCGGACGGATCTACCCTGGATCGTGAACGTGCTGAAGGCGGCCGAGCAGACGATGTCTTGCGCTCGATAACGTGCGTTCGACGCCTTGCCGAACGTGCGGAACGGGCGTCCCCTGGCCCGACAGGCCGTTACAAGGGGCTCGAGGTCCCCGTTGATGATGAACACGTCGCCGTCGCGCAGGCCCTCGCAGATCGAGAGCTTCTCGCGGATGATCGTCGCCAGGTCGCCGAAGCCTTCGAGGTGGGCCGGGTGCGTGTTGGTCACCACCGCGACGTCGGGCAAGGCGATCCGCGTCAACTCGGCGATCTCGCCGGGATGGTTGGCTCCGAGCTCGGCGACGATCACCTGATCCTGCGGCTTGGCGCCCAGCAGAGTCAAAGGAAGGCCGATGTTGTTGTTGAAGCTCTTCTGCGCTTGGTGCGTGCGGAAATGCCGGCTCAAGACGTGGTGCACGATCTGGCGGGTCGTGGTCTTGCCGACCGACCCGGTGATGGCCACCACTTTGAAGGGGTTCATCAGGCGGTACGCGCGGGCGAGGTCGCCGAGGGCCCGGATGGTGTCAGGCACTCTCAGGATCAACCCGGCCGCCTCGGGCACGGCCCGGCTCACAACGGCACAAGCCGCGCCTTTCTGCAGAACCTGGGCGACGTAGTCATGGCCGTCGAAGTTCTGGCCGGGCAGAGCGAAGAAGCAGTCGCCCGGCTGGATCGTGCGGGAGTCGGTACTGACGCCAGTAATATAGGACGCCTTGTCTTCTGTCCCGGCGGGTCGGCCTTCGACGGTCGCCCCAAGGATCCGGGTCAGGGTCTCTGTCAGGATGGGCTGCATTGTCTTTCTTTCAGACATTGCCGGGCAATGTCCTGGTCGCTGAAGTGAAATCTCTCTTTTCCGATGATCTGGTAGGTTTCGTGGCCCTTGCCGGCCAGGAGGACGATGTCGCCGGGGCGGGCGTTCTCAATCGCCAGCTTGATGGCCTTCCGACGGTCGGATTCCACGGTGATCCGCTCGGAGCCTGGGTCGGCGAAGCCGGTGAGGATCTCGCCGATGATGGCGTCGGGGTCCTCGGTCCTGGGGTTGTCGCTGGTCACGACGATCGTATCGGCCAATCGCTCGGCCACCTGGGCCATCCGCGGCCGCTTCGTCCGGTCGCGGTCGCCGCCGCAACCGAACAGGACCGTGAGCCGGCCCTTGCACAGGGGTCGAAGCGTCGTCAGGACGTTCTGCAATGCGTCGTCGGTGTGGGCGTAATCGACCAGCACCGCGACGTCGCCATCGCCCACCTTCTCCAGCCGGCCGGGGACCCCTGGCAGCGAGGAAAGCCCGCTGGCCACCGCCTCCAGGTCCATCCCGGCGGCAAGGCATAATCCCCCTGCGGCCAGATGATTCGAGACGTTGTGCTTGCCCAGCAGGGGCGTTCTAACCAAGGCCGTCCGGCCTTGGTGTTCCAGCGTGAATTCTGTTCCCGCGACAGTCATGGATCGGATGTGGGCGGTTAGGTCCGCCGACTCATCGATCGCATACCAGCAGATGTGAGCACTCGTCGCGTCAGCGATGGATTTCGACTGGGGGGCCTGCTTGTTCAGCACCGCGACCGCATCGGGGGCCAGGGCGGTGAACAGCCGGGTCTTGGCGGCCAGGTAGTTCTCCACGGTTTTGTGGTAGTCCATGTGGTCGCCGGTCAGGTTCGTGAAGGCCGCGGCGCGGAAGTTCACGCCCGCCAGGCGGTCCTGGGACAAGGCATGGCTGCTGGCTTCCATGACCATGTGGGTTGTGTCGCCCGCGACCATTTCCCTCTGTGCCTCGGCGAGGGTCAGGCAGTCAGGGGTGGTCAGCGAGGACTGCGTCGTACCCGAGCCGGTGTCGTAGACCACAGTTCCGATCAGGCCGCACTTGCGTCCCGAAGACTCGATGCAGGCCTTGACCAGATAGGTGACCGTCGTCTTGCCGTTGGTGCCGGTGACCGCCAGGCACGTCAGGCGATTGCCCGGATTTCCATTGGAGGCCTGGGCCAACAGACCCGCCGCGACCGCGGGATTTTCGACGGGAACAAATGTGACTTGACCGTCGGTCGGCGTGCCGTTCTCACACACGATGTATCGGGCGCCCTTGGCGATCGCCTGGCCGATAAACTGGTGGCCATCGCAGGAGGCGCCCCGAATCGCGACGAAGACGTCGCCGGGCTGCACCTGGCGCGAATCGATCCGCACGGCGACCGCCGGGTTCGAAGCGACCAGACTGAGCAACTGATTCCATTCCATGTTGTGGCATCCTATCCGAGGAATCGGGCAAGCGGATCCAACCGTTGCAGGTTTGTCATTCTACGCCGAAACGCCCGGCGGTGCAACTGGACAGAGCCACGCGTTTCGCCTGTGGTAATATCGGCATTCCGGGCGATTTCGGATGAAAAACGGCGGGCGGGAAAGTCGATGAAGGAAGACGGAAGTCGTACCTCCTGGCACGATATTCTCAGTCCTGCCGGAGCGGGCCTTGAATCCGGTCCCCGCAGGCGGTAGGATGCTTGTGCTGGGCCGAAGGATAGGGCAACGCAGGCGTGCGACCCGAGCGTCGAGCCCAGTGGCTATACGGCAGAGAGCTCGGTGTCTGCCGGGCCTTTTCCGACCCCGCTGGTAGCCCCAGAAGCGAAGACGCATTGGATCCTCCGTACACAGTGTCGTAGGGAGATGGAAGGAATCGCCGAATGACGCGCCGTGGCAGCTATGTTGGTTTATTCTTATTGACGATCGTCTGCGCCCCGGCTTGGGCCCAGACGGAAACAGATTACCTGGCGGTCTTCATGGAGGGCAAGAAGGTAGGCCATTCCGTCCACACGCGAACCGTCGAGGGGGGACAGGTCACCACGAGCGATCGAGTGAAAATCACTATCAGCCGTATAGGGATTCCGGTGACCATCGAGATGACCGAGACGAGCGTCGAGACCACTGACGGCAAGCCCCTGCGGTTCGAGTCGGTACAACTCCTGGGCGCCGTGACGATGAAAACCGTGGGCGTTGTGAGAGAAGGCGGTGCAGTCGACGTCGTATCGAGCCAGTTCGGCGCCGAGCACAAGAGCACGATCCAGTGGCCGCAAGGGGCCTTGATGTCCGAGGGCCTTCGGCTGCTGACCCAGGAGAAGGGGCTCCAGCCCGGCACGGAGTACTCGGCGACCGTCTTCAGTCCCGCTGTCATGCAGGGCATGACCGCCAAGATCGCCATCAAGGACAAGAAGGAAGTGGACCTGCTCGGGCGCGTGGTGAAGCTGACGGAAGTGGTCACCACGATGAACATGCCCGGCACCGGGAACGTCGTCACCACCAGCTACGTGGACGACGAAATGCGGACGCTCAAGAGCGTTGTCCCCATGGCGGGCCTGTGGATCGAGATGGTCGATTGCCCCAAGGAGTTCGCCCTGGGCACCAACGACGTCCTGGACCTGATCGACCGCATGTTCGTCAAGAGCCCCGAGCCCCTCAAAAACCTCCACGGGATCGCCGCGATCACGTACACGCTCAACCCCGGCAAGGCCGCGGACTTCACGATCCCCACGACGGACAACCAGAAGGCCACGCGGACGGCCGAGGGCAAGGTGATCCTGGAGGTCCGTCCGGTGGCGGCCCCCGTCGGCGGCGAGTTCCCCTATCAGGGGACCGACCCCGCGCTGCTGGAAGCGATCCAGCCGACGCGGTTTCTGCAGAGCGACAACCAGCAGATTGTCGCTCTGGCTCGCAAGGCCGTCGGCGATACAAAGGATGCCGCTGACGCCGCGCGAAAGATCGAGGCTTTCGTCGCGGAGTACATCGACGACAAGAGCCTTTCGGTGGGTTACGCCTCCGCGGCCGAGGTAGTCGAGAGCCGCCAGGGCGACTGTTCGGAGTTCGCGGTCCTGACCGCGGCCCTGTGCCGGGCGGTGGGCATTCCGTCGCAGGTCGTCGTGGGTATCGCCTACGTGGACGAGTTCGGCGGCCGGCAGGGTTTCGGCGGCCACGCCTGGACGCAGGCTTGGATCGGCGGCAAGTGGGTGGGTTTGGACGCGGCTTTCAAGAGCAGCAATCGCGGCGGCTACGACGCAGGCCACATCGCCCTGGCGGTCGGCAACGGCGACCCCGGCGACTTCTTCAACATGGCCACCGCCCTGGGCCAGTTCCAGATCGAGAAGATGGAGGTCGAGAGAATCCTCTAGCGCAGAGCAAGACCCGAGATTGATGTATACGTTGCCACCCTCTCATCTCGGCACGGCGTTTGTCACTCGGTGTAGGCGATCTCGAAAATGCTCGGTGCGAAGTAGGCTTTGGGTCTGACATCAGGGATTTCTCGCAGTATGCCCTTCTCCACCAGAGCCAAAACATCCGCTTTGGCGGTTGGGTAGGTAATAGAGTATTTCTTGGGCAATTGCGATATCCGTACCACCGGAGATGTGAATAGATCATCGATTATTGCATGAGCGCGAATGCTCACCTGTCCGGCTTCTCGAATGAACCGTTCCCTGAGCTGACGAAGTGCATCGCATCGTCGGATCGCATCCTCTGCCTGCGTTATCGTGCCTCTCAGGCAGAAATCGATCCATGTCTCCCAGTCTCCTTTTGTGCTCACTCGGAACAAATTATCGATATATTCATCCTTGTATTTTTCGAAGAAAGCGCTCAGGTACAGCCAGGGCATTGTGAGTCCACACCATTTGTAGACCAGTAGAGACAGAAGCACGCGTCCGACACGGCCATTTCCATCCATGAATGGGTGGATCGCTTCGAATTGGTAATGAAGGAGACACGCGCGCACCAGGGGGTCGTAGTTGGAGTCGGTCCGGTTCAGTTCCTTCTCGAAGACGTCCAAGCATTCCTGAAGTCGGCTGGGCGGAGGAGGGACAAACCGTCTATCCGATCCAATGTGCCCCTGGCACTTGCGGAAATCTCCTGGCGCTTTGTCCTTTCCTCGCACGCCACTTAGCAGAGTGGCGTGCAGTTCTCGAATGAGACGCAAACAGAATGGCAGGGATGCAAGCAGGCTCATTCCTTGACGCAAAGCACGACTGTGGTTCGAGACTTCACGCCACGTATTGACTGGATCGTTTTCTGACTTGGGTTCCAGCGGTTCAAGCTCGAAGAGCAACAGTTCCCTGGGCGTAGCGTACGTCCCTTCTAGACTCGATGAATGGATCGCTTCCCTCTTCTCCAGGGGACGAAGAAGCAGTTCTGGATTAGGCAGTGTTCGACCGATCCCATCAAGTCGAGCAAGCCCTTCTTTCGCTTTCACAACCATGGGCCAGAGCCGGCTTGGGAATTCCCACTTGGGGGGAGGGGGATCAGGAATGAAAGCCCAATCCTCTTCGGGTATGTGAATTCTGACCAATTCACCGGTCTTTTGAGGACCAAACATTCTCGGGTCCATAGACAAGGCCCATTTTAATGGAGCAAAGGAAAGTAAAATATTTTGCCAAATATTTTAATATGATAGCGTACATTAAAGCGGATATCAAGAGAAAGACCTCAACGGACCATCTCACGAAAAAGATGCCACGAAGAACACGTCGTTCCCGGGATGCACTACGGTCCGAGTGAATCTGAATCCTACTCGAACTGAATATCCACCGCGGTGAACTCGACGGTGCTGTTGCCGTTGTAGTGGTTCAGACCTGGCTCGTAGGCGATGTTGAAGTACTCGTGGTCGATGAGCTTCTTCTCGAGACCGCCCATGCGGAAACCCACGCAGCGGATCGTGCTGGTGTTGTCGGTGATGACGAACTGCAGGTGTTCGTTCGTCGATCCGCAACGGCGCGGCGGCGCGGCCAGTCGCACGCCTTTGGTCGCGAAGACGGGCTTGGGGTTGCCTTCGCCGTAGGGACTGAGCAGGTCGAGCTGGCGGACGAGGTCCCGCGTGAACTGTCGCAGAGGGACCATCGCGTCGATGTGCATCTTGGCGACGACGTCCTCCTGTTGGAGATTGGCGGCGGCGTAAGCCTCGAAATCCGCGGCGAACGCTTCGATATTCTCCGGCGGCAGCGTCAGTCCGGCCGCCATCTTGTGCCCCCCGAAACTCGTCAGGTGCGACGCGCACGCCTGGATCGCGTCGAGCATGGAAAATCCCGGGATCGATCGGGCGGAGCCCTGCGCCAGCCCGTTCTCGTTGGGCGAAGCGTTGATCATGATCGCGGGACGGAAGAATCGATCGACCAGCCGGGATGCGACGATGCCCAGGACCCCGGTGTGCCAGTCGGGGGCACCGAGCACAATGCTCCGCCGGTCGGGGTGGTTGAGTCCCCGCTCGACCACGATGTCGCAGGCCTGTTTGAGCATCTTGCGCTCGCACTGTTGGCGCTGCGTGTTCTGGTCCTTGAGGTATTCCGCGATCTGCATGGCCCTCATCGGGTTGGTACTGGTCAGTAGTTCGACCGCCAGTCTGGCGTGCCCCATGCGACCGGCCGCGTTGAGCACCGGCGCCAGGCGAAAACCGATCGCGATGCTGTCGACACCCTTGCCCGCCAGGCCCGCCGACTGGATCAGGGCCCGCAGACCGCACAACTGGGTGTCCGCGACGGATTGCAGACCGAACTTGGTCACGACGCGGTTCTCGCCGCGCAGATCGACGACGTCGGCGACAGTGCCGATGGCCGCCAGGCTGGTCGCGTTGAGCATGAACTCGCGGAGCTTGGGCTCCAGTCGCGGACCCCGGCTGAACTCCTCTGCGATCGCCCACGCCAGCTTGTAGGCCACCAGCGCCCCGGCCGAATCCTGATTCGGATACGAAGGTTCCAGCGCCGGATGCACGATGGCCACTGCCGCGGGCAGCTCCGCCGCCGGCCGGTGATGGTCTGTCACGATCAGGTCCACGCCGAGTGCTTTGGCCAGGTCCGCCGCTGCGATCGCGGAGATCCCACAGTCGACGGTGACCAAAAGCCTCGTGCCCCCCTTGGCGAGCGAGCGGACGGCGTCGTCGTTGAGGCCGTAGCCTTCATCGATCCGATGGGGGATGTAGTAATCGACCTGGGCGCCGAGCAGCGTCAGCAGTTCCCAGAGAATCGAGACGCCGGTGATACCGTCGACGTCGTAGTCGCCGTAGATGGTGATGCGCTCTTTCTTGTCGATCGCTTGGCGAAGCCGTACGACCGCCGGGCCGATCCCCGGCATCTGGGCCGGCCGGATCAGCTCGGTGAGTTTGGGCTGCAAAAAGACGCTCCCCTCGCGGGCCTCGACGATCCCCCGATTGATCAGGAGCTGCGCGATCAGCGTCGAAACCTTGAGCGATTTGGCGAGCTGCTCGGCGCGTCCGTCGGCCGGCGGTATCACCCACTCGGTCTTCTGCATCCCTGCCGTCGAAGGCATCTGTTTGATGCGACTCATCCTGGATTCCCAAAACCATGTCGAAAAACCGCTTATAGCACGCCCAACCCCTGTTCGCAAGGCCCTGCTGGGCAAGGGCCGGCACGAGGCACGAGGACGCAATCGCCGCCCACGTGCGATAAGCAGGGGCGACTCGGTCTCCTCGACAGGTCGGGCTTCGCCGCTGGTTCCATGCGAGGAGTCCGTCAGAATCGGCTTTCGTGGAGCTGGGGCAACGCGGCATCGCAAATGTCCAGGTTTCTCAGGATCTGCTCTCGCAGTGTGACGAATCGAGCCTTGTCGCCGGGGGAGAGAAAGTCAAGCTCGCCCTGGTGGACTTCCAGCGCCCGGCAGGCGTTGCGGTAATGCTCCCGCGCCGCCTCGATTGCCCGTTGCTGGCGGCATCCGCGGGCCACCGACAAGAGCCAGTCGGCCTGCTGGACTTCACAGACCACGGAACGATCCAGAAGACTCAGGGCGCCGTCCTCCGCAGCTTCGCATTGACGGATGACCGTCGGAAGGATTTCGTTTCTGTACTTCGAGGGGCAAACGGATTCGTCGAGAAGGCGGTCTCTGTGTCGGTCAAGCAGTTCATACCTCGTATGCCGGCGGGTCACCTGTTCCAAAGCCGATCGGTACTGTGCCAAGGCGGATTCCCTTTTGCCCAAGTAGCGGTAGAGGTCGCCGATCTCCGTGGGCATCTTCACATGCAGGTCAAAATCCCGTGCAACGGTGTCGAGTTCGTCCCGAACGTCCCGGCTTGCCGCATGTTGTTCCTCCAGTTCCCGGTATTTCTCAAAAGCTCTCACCGCCTCCGGCAGGTTCTCCGAAAAACGATAACCAAGCATTCTCTCGTACCAGGCGGCGCGTTGGACCCAGGGCGCCGCGGACGTGTCGGCGTAGTCCTTCTCGAACTGCGTCAGGAATCGCTCCAGACCCTCGATGTCCATCTGAAGCCAGTACGCGCGGGCCTTGATCATGAGGAGGCTGAGCTCTCGACCGGGCTCTCGCTCCACGTTGTCCCTGACCTCGTCTTCAATCGCGGCCACGGCGGCCAAGGCTCGGTCGCAACGCCCGTCGCGGAGATACTGGCGGGCCCGTCCGCACACAGCCTCGAAATCTGTTGCGGGCATCTCCGCTGTCTGCCGGCCCATCGGCGACCGACTCGATACGATCAGGAGAACCCCCGCCAATGCCAATGCGCATCCTGCTTTCATCATCCCTGACTCCCTTCCATTGTGTGACAAGATTCCATTCGTAGATGCAAGGCATCCACCCACGATGTCATTAGACCTCCTGCACTGCTTGTTGTCCAACCGAAAAAATCGAATCGTCGTCGCCGTCGGGCAAAACGATCCGTTGCCGAATGGAATCCCTGCCGGCGCCAGGCTGAGATGCGTCCCTTTGGATGAACCTGCAAGTCGAGCAATCCCAGAGAGTTACGATGGCAAACTCCCTGTTGCCCACAAAACAAATTCGTACGGAACTTGACACTTCAGATCGGAATCAGCATAATACAGAGACTTTGAGCCTCCGCCGTACCTTGTGGCTGCCACACGGCCTACGGTGCGTGTGGGTTCACCTTCCTTGAGCGAAGCCGAGGCTCCATGCATCAATCGAGACATGGATTCGGGATGGCCTTTCACGTTGGACCACCCCCAGAAGGAGGCAGAGAAATATGAACGCCCATCCCAAGCATGTCGTCCCGGCCCCCTGGCGTTTGACGATCGTGGTTTGCATCTGTTGGGTGAGTACGGCGGGTCTTCAGGCGCAAGCCCAACCGGACCTGATCGTTTCTGACGTGTGGGAAGCGAGCGGCTGGGTGCACTTTTCGATTGGGAACATCGGCTCCGCAACCGCCAAGAGCGGCCATACGACCGGCCTGGCGGTCGACGGGACCGCGGTCGACAGTGTCGTTGTCTCCAGCGCGATCCTGCCGGGCGCGACATACCATGGGAGCTTTCCCAAGTACTACTGGAAATGCACCGCGGACGGATCGCACACGATTCTGGTTCGCACCGACATATACGACACGGTTTCCGAGTCGAACGAAAAGAACAACAGCCGGACGGAGACGTGGGTCTGCGACGTGACGCCTCTTCAAATCACCCAGGGCCCGCAGGCCACGGACATCACAGAGACCTCCGCGTCGATCGTGTGGACTACCAATGAAGCCAGCGACAGCGTCGTTCGATATGGCACCGCTCCATCCGTCTACAAGTTCACCCGATCCAACCAGAATCCGGTGACTACCCACAAGATCGTTCTGGACGGATTGATCCCGGACACGAAATACTACTATCGTGTCGAATCCACCGACGCCTATGGCAATACCGTCCAGAGCCAGGAGCACACGTTTCGCACCTTGGCTGTGCAAGTCGACCGACCGGATCTGACCATTCCGGATATCTGGTTGCAGAACGAGCTGGTGTATTTCCGCATCGCCAACAGCGGCAGCGCCTCGGCCCCGTCGGGCCACATCGCTTCCCTATATGTTGACGGCCAGCTCAAAGCCACCTACGAAGTCACCTCTTCGATCGCACCCAACGGCTCTTTGGACCTGGCGTTCAAGTACGCGTGGGTGTGTCCGAATCCCCAGCCCAGTGTTCGCGTGGAGGCGGATTCGACCGACGTGATCGAGGAGGAGAACGAGCAGAACAACAGCCGGACGGAGTTCTGGTCGTGCGAGGTGGAGGTCTTGAAGATCACCTCAGGCCCAAGCGCCGCGGACATCACGCAGACTGCCGCCGACATTCTCTGGACGACGAACCAGGCCAGCGACAGCAAAGTCCAGTACGGCGTCGCGCCCGGCGTATACACGAAGGAACTGTCCGACCCCACATCGACGACCAATCACAAGATCAGGCTGGCGAGTCTGACGCCGGGCACCCGACACTATTTCATCGTGCGGTCCAAGAACCAATCCGGCGAAGCGGTCAGCGACGAGAAAAGTTTCGTGACGCAGGACCAGCAATCACAGGCCCCCGACCTGGTTGTGGACGCCCTCTGGAAGGAGGGCAACCAAATCTGCGCCAGGATCAAGAACTGCGGCGCCGGCCCGGCCACGGCCAACCACCGCGCGGGTCTGTACACAGGAAGTCATTTGCTGGACTCGGCGCCGATCACCGTGCCCTTGGGGATGGGGCAGACGGCCGACGTGACGTTCCGGAAGTTCTACTTCGAGTGCCGCGAAGTCTTGCAGGTCTTGCGTGTCGTGGCAGACATCGACGATGCCGTCGTGGAGCAGGACGAAACCAACAACAGCCTTGAGGAAACCTTCGTCTGCGACGTCAGCGTTCTGCGGATCGTCAGCGGTCCCTTCGCCCGTGCGATCACGACCTCGACCGCGGACATCGTCTGGGACACGAACAAGCCGTCGGACAGCAAGGTCCTCTACGACAGCCATGCAGGAGTCTTCGGTCTGACCGAAGGTGCCTCCCAGGAAGTCACTCAGCATGCGATCCGTCTGTCGGGCCTTATGCCGGAGACGGTGTACCAGTTCATGGTCCGATCCGCCAACGAGCAGGGGCAGTCCGTCGAGAGCAAGGTCTACTACTTCCGCACCGCAGGCAAGAGCGGCAGGAAGCCGAACATCAGAAACGTTGTCTTCGAACGCGAGCCGACCGAGTTCCTCTGTTATCGAATGACCGCGGTGGTCGGGGAGGAAGCGGACGTGGACAAGGTGGAGTTCGTCGTGAACGGGACGACGCTGCACACGGATTACTCTCCGCCGTTCCAGGCGGTGCTCACACCGGGGTTGATCGGGATCGCGCGCGCCGAGATCTTCCGGCCCTGGACGGTCACTGCCGTTGCCTCGGCCGGCAGCATCATGGACCATTGGTCCGGCCTGTTCGAGCCCGCCTACGAATGCGACGAGATCATCGCGGAGTTCGAGTGGCCGTTCTGGAACGAGCGGTTCTACATCGCCGGCGACACCGCTCCGGCAGGCACCGAGATCCCCATCCGGGTCCATGCCTACCGGTGGGAGACAATTCTTCGTGACACCGGCGGCATCGAACATCTGCCCAGCGTGCCGGACATCATGCTTGAATTCACGGAATGGCCCCTGGAAGAGGTTCGTTTCTATGTAAACGGCGCCCCCGTCGGAACCGTGCCTTCGCAGAGCGACCATCTCTACGAGCTTATCTGGGACGCGGAAAGGATGCCTGTGGGAACGCACGTGATCCGGGCCGACGCCGTGGCGAACGGTCAGTGCATCCAGACGATCACCCGGGACATCCGAATCGAACGGGGGGCGCCGGAGATCGTCGCGACCCGCCAAGTCTGGCGCGAGGAGAACGCCTTCAAGATTCGTCTGAACATCCGCAATACCGGGACGGTCGGTTTTCGATGTGATTTCGTCCGGGACAACGTCGACGGGCTCCAGCCGATCCACGACGGTTCGGAGAACTACTCGGTTTCCACCACGCCCTCTGCGGACGGACGGGAGTGCCGCGTGTCCCTGGATTTGTTCAGTCCCGGTTCAAACCTATACGAAATCCGAGCCGGGCATACTCTTCGCTTGGAATACTATGCCATTCCGATCCAGTTCCCCGGCCCGGGCTCGCCGAAGTATGAGATCGGGGAAGACCCGGTACTCGTCTCGGATACCTGGGGCCTTCATTCCTGGTCGATTCCCTGTCGATGCGTCCGTACGGAAGACGGCCACCGGCTCAACGACGAAATCGACCGAGCGATCGAAGGGTCCAACTACCAACTTGTCACCAATCCGAGTCTGTGCGCCGGCCAGTTTGGCTCCGCTGCGGATCTGCTCTCGGAGATCGCCCGGCTGGCTTACCACCGCAAGGGTATCCTCGGCTATCCGTCGGGTATCGGTTCGGACGATCCCACCTGGGTGCGGGATTGCATCCGGATGTGGGGTGCTACGATGAAAGGCAGCGACGGCAGGGCCGGCGGGTACCTCTCCAATGGCTATCTCCTGCTGGTCGGCGAGACGGAGATCCTGCCCTCCTGGGACCTGAGCATCTCGACCATCCGCTGGAGCGACGGGTACCGGTCGAACAAAGTTCAGTATTCCGACCTCCCCTACGGCGACATGGCGTCGTCCGACAATGTCCCGGAGTTGAACGTGGGACGGATCATCGGCGACAGCGCCGGCGCGTTGATGCAGGCCATGCAGAACAGCCTCGCCTCGAGTTTCGACCGCACCTACGGCGTGGCCACCAGCGGCGCCGAGGGGGAGTGGGAGAATTTTGTCGGCCGGGTCCGCGAGATCTGCGGCGTCTGGGACGACCAGGCCGGCTCCGGCGGGATCATGACCGAGCAGGCCAAGGCCCACCATTGGAGTGCCTACGTGCACAAGGAACAGCTCGTCAGCGGCTTCGATTTCCCCATGGACTCCGGCGATGCCTTCGTCACGGCCAATCTGGCCGGCTATGGCATGTCGGCGATTCGCGTCGAGCCGGACACCGACACAGGCTACGTCGTCACCGCGGGAAACCTGGACATGATCCGAACCCCCTTCAGCGGCGCCGCCTCCTTCCTGCTTCCCTTCAGTTCGGGCGACGCCCTGACGGCCGGCGACATCGACGGCGACGGCGCCGATGAGATCATCGCCGGCAACATCGCCCTGGACAAGCTCATCGTCGTCTGCGATCCTCCGAACACGAGCCCGTGGACGTACTGGGCGTTCGACGCCGAACTCGAGCCGGGGGACGCGATTGCCTGCGGACGGCTGTTCGAGCTCCTGGGGAAGGAGGTTGTGGTCGTGGCCCGACCCGTGGACGGAGGCACCGTCGATATCTATGAGTACGCGGGTTCTGTGCCTCTCCTGGCCAGGACCTACCGCGTGAGCATCCCGTTCTCCGCCGATGACGGATTGGCCATCGCGGAACTGGACAGCGGCAATCCCGGCGCCGAGATCGTCATCGGCCGCCGTAGCGACGAGCGGATCTACGTCTACGATCGGGAAGGCCATCTCCTGATGGAGATCCCCTGCGAACCCTACACCGCCTACGACAGTCTCGTCGCCGGCGACCTGGATGGCGACGGCGCCGACGAATTGGCTGTCCTGATCGACGATGTGATCGACAGCAAGCGCCGCCTGCACATCTTCGAAGACGGCTGCGTGGCCTACGACGCCACCGCCGGCTGGCAACTCGTCAAGAATCGCTCATCCCTGATCTACTCGCGGTTCCTCGCTTTCGACGGCGCAAGGACCACCAGCCGGTCCGGCTCCGATGGCGTGACCTGTGACGATCTCGATGGGGACGGCAAGCAGGAGATCTGCCTGGCCCGCAATCGTGACGACCGCCTGTACGTGCTCGACGGCCACTACAAACAGGGGGTGCAGGTTTCATTTTACGTACCGGGTTACGCACAGCGGCGAAGCCGTCTGTAGGTATCCCAGAATTCCTTCCACAATCCGGATTTGACGTAGCAACGGAAGTTGAGGATTCGCTGTCCACCTTG
>JAGPGT010000269.1 GCA_018055905.1 Phycisphaerae bacterium | reverse complement strand
CTAGAGGCACAGAGATTCCAGAGAAGAAGGTCAGAAGTGAAACAGGTCGGTGGGTTGGGCGTTCTTCCCCCCAGGTTTCATCTTCTCTGCTTCTTACCTTCATTCTTCTGTGTGCCTCTGTGGTGAATATCGGGACAGTTATGTACGAGCAGCTCAAACAACGTGTGTACGACACGAATTTGGACTTACAGCGGCAGGGGTTGGTCGTGTTGACCTGGGGCAATGTCAGCGCGATCGACCGCGAGGCCGGAATCATCGCGATCAAGCCCAGCGGCGTGCGGTACGAGGATCTCAATCCCCAATCCATCGTGATCGTGGACCTGGAGGGCCGGGTGGTGGAGGGGAATCTCAAGCCTTCCTCCGACACCGCGACGCACCTGGAATTGTATAAGAGCTTCGCTGCGGTCGGCGGCGTCTGTCACACGCACTCGAGGTACGCAACGATGTGGTCGCAGGCCCGTCGCCCGATCCCGTGCTTCGGCACAACGCACGCGGACAATTTCTATGGACCAATCCCAGTGACCGACGCGATGACCGACGAGGAGATCGGCGGCCCCTATGAGGAAAACACCGGCAAAGTGATCGTCCGACGATTCGCGGGGATCGACCCGATGCAGATTCCCGCGGTCCTGGTCGCCAATCATGGTCCGTTCACGTGGGGTCCGAGCCCCGAGAAAGCCGTGGAGAACGCGGTGGTCCTGGAGCAGGTGGCGAAGATGGCGTTCGGCACCATCCAGGTGAATCCGCAGCAGCCTCCGATCGCACGGTCGCTGTTGGACCGCCATTATCTGCGGAAACACGGTCGGGGCGCCTATTACGGACAAGGGTGAACTATGGTCGACGAGATCGCAGGCAAGAAGGCGGAATTGTCCCACAACGTGGAGTCGCCCTCCGTGCTGTTGTTTGTGGAGACGTCACGCGAGTTCGGGCGAGGGTTGTTGCACGGGATCGCCAAGTACTCCCGTCTGCACGGTCCCTGGCGGGTGTACCGGTGGACCGGGGCACTGGATTCGTCGCTTCCGGAATGGAAACACCTGAAACTCAACGGCGCGATCGTGCGTGACGTCGGCGTGGTGGAGGGCATCGCCCATTCGGGGATCCCGGTGATCTATGCCCAGCACAACCGCGAAAGTTATTCCCCCTTCCCCGCCATCATCACCGAAAGCCATGCGATCGGAGTTATGGCCGCCGAGCACTTCCTGGATCGTGGGTTTCAGCACTTCGCGTATTGCGGGCTCGACGAGTTCGCCTGGTCTCGGGGTCGGTGCCAGCATTTCTCGCAGCATCTGGCGCAGGCGGGCTTCGAGGTAAACGCGTATCGCTTCCCTGTCTCTGCGGGAGTGAGGGGACCTCGGAACGACCGTAATGAACAGAGTCTGATCGTCGAATGGTTGCGGTCGCTGCCCAAACCGGTGGCGGTGATGTGCTGCAACGACGATCGGGCCCTCCAGGTGGTCGAGGCCTGCAAGCAGGCCAACTACGACGTGCCCGACCGCGTGGCGGTCCTGGGTGTCGACAACGACGTCCTGGTTTGCGACCTGGCGGATCCGCCGATATCGAGCATCGCGTTGAACACCGAGAGCGCCGGATATGAAGCCGCGCGTCTGCTGGATCGGTTGATGAAAGGCGAGCCCATGGTGGGCCAGACCATCGGGGTGAGCCCGACCCACATCGCGACGCGGATGTCGACGGACGTGCTGGCGGTGAGCGATCCGGAGGTTTCCGCCGCGTTGCAGTTCATCCGCCGAAATCCCACCAGGCTGATCCAGGTCAACGATGTGGTCGAGGCGACGAACGTCTCCCGACGCGTGCTGGAGAAGCGATTCAAGGCCATCCTGAGACGGTCCGTGCACCAGGAGATTCGTCGTGTCCGCGTGGGGCATATCATCCAGCTCCTGATCGGCACGGACATGAGCATTACCGAGATCGCGATGCACGGCGGATTCGACGGCGTCGAGCACATCGCGAGGTACTTCCGCAAGGAGACGGGGATGAGCCTGCGCGATTATCGAAAGAAACATGCACCCAGATAAGAAAGCACGAAATTCGAAGCACGAAATCCGAAACAAGCACGAATGACCAAAGCTCGAAATTCGAAACGGAGCGTCCCGCATCGCGACATCGTTTCGGTCATTTGGGTTTTGGTCCTTTGGATTTGTTTCGGATTTCGATATTCGGATTTCGGATTTTGTTCCCGTGAAGGAGGTCTGACCCTATGAAGAACATGATCATGTTGGCTGCGGTGCTTGCGATCCTGTCGAACACAGTCTCCGCTCAGCAGAAGGTTTCGCTTTCGATCGATCCCGCGACTGTACTCAATCGTGTCGACGAGAAGATCTACGGACATTTCCTCGAACACATCTATCATTCCTGTCACGGCGGTCTCTGGGGCGACCTGGTCTGGAACCGCAGCTTCGAGCAGAACCCGTTCGGTCAGTGGGCGATCCAGGACGGACAGATCGTGCAGGAAGGCATGGGAACGAACGTCCGCTTGACGTTCGGCGACGAAGGCTGGCGAGACTACGAGTACACGCTGGAAGCGAAGAAGACCGGGGGACAGGAGGGCTTTCTGATCCTGTTCCGCGTCAAAAACGACAAGGAATTCTACTGGTGCAACCTAGGCGGCTGGAACAACGAGCGTCACGCCATCGAGCGAGGCTTGGCCGACGGAAACCGCTGGGGAATCGTCGGGCCGCAATCTCGCGGACGGATCGAGACCGACAAGTGGTACCGGATCAAGGTCCGTTGCGAGGGGGCACGATTCCAGGTCTGGCTGGACGAGAACCGGATCATCGACTTCACCGACGATCAGCGGGCGCACCTGTCGGGCAAGGTCGGTCTCGGAACTTGGGCGACACAGGCGGTGTTCCGCAACCTGAAGGTGACTTCTCTCGACGGCAAACTGCTCTATGAAGGGCTTCCACAGGGCCTGACCACCCAGAGCGCCGCGATGTTCTGGTCGCCGGTCGGTTCCGCCAAGGTATACATTGACCGAGTCAATCCTCTCAACAGCAACGTGTCGCAACGGATTGCCACCGATTCCCAAGGCGGTGGAGTGGAGCAGGGGAAACTCTGTGTCCGGGCCGACGAAACCTATGAAGGCTCGATGTGGGTTCGAGGCGACGCTCCCAAAGGGCTGGCGGTGCAACTGATCGGAAACGACGGGCAGAAGGTCAGCCAGTGGATCAAGGCCCCCTCGTCGCAATGGCAAGAGTATGAGTTTTCGCTCAAGTCCGACTGGTCCAATGCAGATACGAAGCTGCGCATTTCCGTGCAAGGCGCCGGTGAGATCTGGCTCGATCAAGTGAGCCTGATGCCCAGGAGCTGGGCACAGAAAGGCGGCTTCCGCCCCGACCTGTTGCAGGCAATCGCCGATCTTCGGCCCCCTATCATTCGCTGGCCCGGCGGGTGTTTCGCATCGTCGTACCAGTGGAAGCAAGGGATCGGGCCGCAGCACAAGCGATTACCCCATCCTCGCGAGATCTGGGACGACCTCGATGTCTACAATTTCGGGACGGACGAGTTTATCGAGATGTGCCGGCGAGTGGGAGCCGAGCCGTTGATCGTCGTCAACCTCGGTTTCCCGGCCTGGAACAACGATTCTGAAACGCACGACTACACGCAGGACGTCCTGGACTGGATCGAGTACTGCAATGGTCCGGCCGACTCCACGTGGGGCAAGGTCCGCGCCGCCAACGGGCATCCTGAACCGTACAACGTGAAGTACTGGGAGATCGACAACGAGACCTGGCACACGCCGGCGGATCAGTACGCCCAGCGCGTGCTGAAGATCGCGCCGCTGATGAGGAAGGTGGACCCCTCGATCAAGCTGGCTGCCTGCGGCAGCGGCGGGCTGGGTCGCGACGGCAGCGGCATGGCGTACAATCGGACGGTGATCGAGAAGGCCGCCCAGGCGATCGACTACCTCAGCATCCATCACTATGAAGATCCGCAGCGGTTTGCCCGCGGGCCGGAGAATTATGAGCGATTCTTCCGCGAGGTCGGCGAGTGGATCTCCAAGTCGGCCAACCCCAACCTGAAGATCTACGTCTCCGAATGGAACGCGCAGAGCACCGACTGGCGGACGGGCTTGTATTGCGGCGGCCTGCTCAACGCCTTCGAACGCTGCGGCGACATC
>JAGPGT010000059.1:9440-18454 GCA_018055905.1 Phycisphaerae bacterium | reverse complement strand
ACTGGATGCAAAAGATGCTCGACCTTTCGGATGAAGAAACCGCGAAGATCCGCACCGTCAGCGACCGATACCTCCGTTTCCAACAGGTTCTGTTCGCCCGGTGGGCGATGGTAATGTGGCATTTCGAAAAGGCCCTGTATGCAAACCCGGACCAGGATCTCAACACCCTCTGGTGGGATCTGGTCGAGAAGTATCAGTTGCTCAGGCGACCGCCGGGCCCGCCCGACGCCGGCTGGGCTTCCAAACTCCATTTCGTCTCGGCCCCCTGCTACTACCACAACTACATGCTGGGCGAGCTCCTGGCCTCCCAATTGCACAATCACATCGTCCGCAGGGTTTTGAAGCTTGAATCGGACGCGGGTGTCAGCTATGTTGGCGACCAGCGCGTGGGACAGTACCTGCGCTGTAATGTGTTTGGCCCCGGCGCCCGGTATCGGTGGGACGAGATGATCGCCCGAGCCACCGGCGAGCCTCTGACGCCGAAGTATTTCGTCGGGCAGTTCATCGAGTGAGTCCATGATCTATCTACTGGCGATTCTCGCGTATCTTCTCGTGCTCACAGGCGTCGGCGTTTACAAATCCCGGCAGGTCAAAACCCAGGCTGATTTCTCGGTCGCGGGCCGGTCGCTGTCGCCGTGGGTCCTGGTCTGCACAATGCTGGCGGCCTGGATTGGAACCGGCTCGATCGTTGGCAATGCAGGCAAGACCTACGAGAGCGGCTTGGCGGCCGTCATCATTCCGCTGGGCAGCGTCATCGGCATGATCTTGCTGACCCGAGTCGCCCCGCGGGCACGCAGTTACGAAGTTTATTCCGTTCCAGAGATTATCGGCTCCCGCTACGGCACCACCGCCAGGCTGCTCGCGGTGGTGTCCCTCGTGATCGCCTATATGGTCATCGTAAGCTATCAATTCAACGCCGGGGGGGCCGTGCTGCACGTGATCCTGACCAATGAATCGGGCGAATCGTTCCTGTCCCTGCCTTGGGCGACCGTGATCGCCGCCGCATTCATCATCACTTACACGATTCTGGCCGGGCTCATGAGCCTGGCCTACACGGACATCGTCACCGGCCTGATCATCACCGGATCGCTGATCGTCGCCTTTCCCATCCTCTGGGGCCAGGCTGGCGGATGGCAGGGCATCGCCGATCGTTTTGCACAGATGGGCAAGCCCGACCATATGAAAGCCTGGGGGGTCTTCAGCAAAGCGGAAATCATCAATTTCATCTTGCCGGTCTTTCTGCTGATCATGGGCGACGCCAACCAGTATCAGCGGTTCTTCGCCAGCAGAAGCGCCAAAGGCGCCAGAAGCGCGGTCACGTTCATGATTTTCGCCGTACTGATAATCGAGAGCCTGATCATCCTGGAAGCTTGGGTAGCGTCCAGCCTGATCCCCGACGCTGCTTTCGGGAAGTACGTCCTCATTTACGCGGCAAAGAACCTCATGCCCACCGTCGTGGGCCTGTTCTTCCTGATCACTGTCGTGGGAATCATCATTTCGACCGCGGACTCCTTCCTGCTGATCCCCTCTACAAGCGTGATTCGCGACGTTTACCTGAACCACATCAACCCGAAGGCCTCCGAGAGACGGGTCGTGTTTCTCAGCCGTCTGCTGGTACTGGTTTTCGGCTTCATCGCCTATCTGGTGTCGCTGGTATTCGCCCAGTCAACCACGATCTTCCAGAAGGCGATGTATGCGTATACGATTTACGGCGTGGCGATCACGCCCTGCCTTGTCGCCGCCCTGTTCTGGAAACGCGCCACCGAAGTTGGCGCCATTGGCTCCATCGTCACCGGAACAATCACGGCCCTGGCCTGGTCGGAATTGCAGGCGCGAAAGCTCATGCCTGAATGGACAGACCAGTTCGACGCCGTGTTGCCGGCCATCACGATCTCGGTGTTGGCCCTGATCCTCGGCAGTCTGTTGACCAAACCGAGCCGCCGGCAGATCCCCTCAGCATTATAGTCTCCCAGCGTCGCCAAAGCAGAAGCTATGTTTTCGACAGACACCTATATCCAAAGAAGGAAACGACTGAAGGCCCAAGTTCAGTCCGGATTGATCCTGTTGCCGGGCAACGACGAGTCGCCGATGAATTTCGCAGGCAACGCGTACCCGTTCCGCCAGGACAGCACGTTCCTGTACTTCTTCGGGCTCGACCTGCCGGGCCTGGCGGCGGTCATCGACGTGGACGAGGGGACTGAATGCGTTTTCGGCCGCGATCCGACCGTCGAGGAGATCGTGTGGACGGGACCTTTGCCTCTGCTGCACGACCGCTGCTCGCAGGTCGGCGTCACGCGTACCGCGCCGCCCGAGAAACTGGAGGAAATCCTCAGTCAGGCGGTGCGACAGGACCGAACCGTGCACCTGCTACCCCAGAACCGGCCGGAAAACGTGCTCAAAATCTGGCGATGGCTCGGTATCGCGCCGGGCGTTCTGCACAAGTACATCTCCGAACCTCTCATCCGCGCGGTCGTCCAGCAGAGGTCCGTCAAGTCGGCCGAGGAGATCGAGCAGATCGAGGCGGCCCTGGCGATTTGTCACAAAATGCACACCACGGCCATGCGACTGACCCGCCCGGGTGTAGTCGAGCGGGAAATCGCCGCCGCGATCGACGCGGTCGCCCTGTCCCACGGCGTGCGACCGTCCTTCCCCACCATCTTCTCCAGGCACGGTGAAATCCTGCACAATCCATGCTATGAGAACACCCTGAAGGCAGGCGACATCGTCGTCCACGACTCCGGCGCCGAGTCGCCCCTGCACTACGCAGGTGACATCACGCGAACGATCCCGGTCTCGGGCCGATTCTCCGCAAGACAGAGGGAGATCTACGCCATCGTGCAGACCGCTCAGGAACGGGCCATCACCGCGGCCAAGCCGGGAGTCGAATGGCGAGAAGTCCATCGTCTGGCGTCCGTTTCGCTGATGGAGGGCCTGAAGGAACTGGGCATTGCAAGAGGAGACCCGCAGGAGGCGGTGGCGGCCGACGCGCATACGCTGTTCTTCCCCTGCGGTCTCGGTCACATGATCGGCCTGGACGTGCACGATATGGACGCCCTCGGGGAAGACTACGTGGGCTACACCGACACGATCCAACGCAATCCCGCCTTCGGGTGGCGGTCGCTGCGACTGGCCAAGCCGGTCGAGCCGGGCTACGCGGTCACGGTCGAGCCCGGCATCTACTTTATCCCCCACCTGATCGACCGTTGGAAAGCTGAACGCAGGTGTGAACCGTTCATCGCCTACGACCGGCTAGAAGCCTGGCGGCATTCCAACGGCGTGCGGATCGAGGATTGCATTTTGATCACGCAAGACGGCTGTCGCATCCTCGGCCCACACATTCCCAGAACCATCGAGGAAGTCGAGACACTGGCCTCGGCGTCCTGAACCGCAAGAGATCAGACCGAGCTGAGCAATCGGTCAAGCACGACCGAATACGCGTCCTGCGGACGAAGACCCACCAGGCGGTTGACCTCCTCGCCTTTCTGGAAGAACAGCACCGAAGGCACGCCTTGAATTCCATACCGACTTGCCAACTCCGGCAGGGCTTCCACATTCACCTTGTACACGCCGGCCCGGCCTTCGTATTGTTCGGCAAGTTTGGCAATCGTCGGCGCCAACATCCGGCACGGCCCACACGTGGGAGAGTAGAAATCCACGAGTACTGGTTGGCCGGCTCTCAGAACCAGGGTGTCAAAATCCTCGGACGTGCGGATCTGAATCTCTCCTTTCTCATTCATCTGCGCGCTGACGCGAGGTGAAACCACCGAGAACGCCAAAAGTCCCCCGAGAACCGCTCCGATCACTCCCCCTCGCAAGGGATTGGCGGTGAGAGGACAGGCCCCTGTAGTGCACTTGCCGAAGTAACCCATCGCCGCTCCGATGCCGCCGCCGATCATCAAACCTACAGCCAACTGAATGAACATCACTCGCTGCATAGTCGATTCTCCATATTCTCATTTAGCAGGATATTCGCGTTCACAAAGCTCTCTCCAGCAGTTCCAGGGCGTTCCGCACCTGCCCCAGCTTCTCTTGACCCAGGCCGCTACAGATCCGGCTCTCACAGACCTCCATGTGCTCGAACATCCGCCGCCTGGTCCTCGTGCCCTTGGGCGTGAGGGAGGCCAGGATCGTCCGACGATCCTGGGGACTCGGACGTGTCCTCAGATAACCGTCGGCCACCAACTTGCTCAATACCCGACTGGCCCGCGAGAGCGACAGCGCCATCCGCTCGGCGAACTCGCAACCGGTAATCTCCTCGCCGTCGGCCATGACGATCAGGGCGTTGAATTCGGCCGGGGACAGACCCAGCTCCCGTTGAATCCGTTCCTCGCTGCCCTGGCATTTGCGCCGGACCGCGAGAATCAACTCGAAAAGCTGCCTGCTCATAACACTTCTGTCTGACGCCCAAATTAGTTGCTACTAACAACTATACGGCCAAGGTACCGGAAGGTTCGCCGGATTCCTCAGTGGGGGTAGGGGGGCATTCGCAAAGCCCTGGACAAGGCCGTCAGGGTGAAAATTATCGGGTACAGCTCTTCGGAGTACCAGAGACTGGCGAAGTACAGGCCCATCGGCGAGGCCGGAAGGTAGGTCCCATGATGAGTGTGGACGATGAGCCAATCGGCTCCCCGCCGGACGGCTCGGGCGGTCGAAGGATCGCTGCCGGCTGTAGCCAGTGCCTCGACCGCCAGCGAGGTTTCTTCGATCGAAGAGACGACGGAGGCCGCTCCGCCCCATCCGCCGTCGGCGTTCTGCGCCGAAAGCAGCCACCGAACGCCGCGATCGCACATAGGTCCTATGGGTCCCATAGGTCCGATCTCCGACGCGCATCTTGCCAGATGCCTGACCGCCCGACTCGTCCCATACGTCGGGTTCTCCCGATTCGCAACCGCCTGGTTCCCGAACCACAATGGAATCCAGGAGCCGTCGGGCCGCTGGGCCCCTTCCAGGTAGGCGAGGGCCTTACGCAAGGTCTTTTCCGTCCGGCTCTTGAGCGGTTCCGCCAGCGAAGAATGCCAGAGTCCCATCGCCGCGACCGCGTGGGCGGTGATATCCGCGGCGCTCTTGTCGAACGGCAGTTTGGTCCAACCCCGACAGAAAGTCGGGATTCCGCCGTCGGAATTCTGCAAGCCCAGGAGCCATTCGATGCCGTGCGAAACTGCGGAGATGAGACCGAGTGGACCTATGGGATTCATGGGATCTGCCTGTGACAACTCGTGCAGAGCGACGAGCGCCCCGGCGGTGTCGTCCGCGTCGGGGACCGCGCCGGGCAGGTCCGTCCAGGCCCAGCCGCCTGGCGCCGCCTGCGTATAGGGGTGGATGCGACGATGCTGGCACGAGAGCAGCCAATCCGTGAGTCGTTGCCGCTCGGCGGACGACAGAGATTTCTCCAACCCCCCGCCCGCCAGGGCGCTGATCGACAACGTCGTACCCCAGATGGCGAGATTCGTGTCGATGGGCCAGCTTCCATCTTCGCGGATCGAGTTTGCGAGGAATTCAACACCCTTGGCGACGACCGGATGATCGCGATATCCGCAAGCGGCAAGACTCATCACCACGAAGGACGTCAGCGGCGAGGCTTCGAGGAAACCGCCATTGTCGGGCTGAAGAGTCGAAAGCACACGCAGGGCCTTCGGTCGAGAGACATAGCGAATTGCCCAAACCAGCGGATTAGCCGGCCCGCGATGGGCATACCGGGCCTGCCCGATCGCGATCAGCGCAGGTAGCGCATAACTCACCACCGGCAGACGCAGCCATTTGAACAATCGCCGTGGCAGAACCGCCAGCTCGAAGGGCAAGGGCCGAACCCGCCTCCACGCATTGCGGTCTTCGCCCAATCGGCCGGCCAAGGCGCACATCGTCAGAATGGGCACCGAAAACGTGCAGTCCTTGCCGTACTGTACTTCCACAGCAGCTGCGAGCGACCGAGGATCGAGAGAACCGACCTTGTTCAACAGCCATAACTCGGTCTTCTCGACGCATGGCGAGCACGCGGAGGGACCATCAGGAATCGCCAGCGCGGAGTAGCAGAGCATCGTCGTGCTCAAATTGCTTGGACTGTCCACGGTGTCGCCCCAGCCGCCATCGGCGTTCTGGTTCTCGCAGAGCCACAGCAGCCCTCGATCGACGAGTGTGCGGTATCGAGCTCGATCCACCCCAGCCAGGGCGAAGACGGCTGTTGCGGTCGACAGTGCGCTGCTCGAGAGCCGCCCTTCCCAATGCCCATGCGCCCCCCTGACAGCCAGCAGCCTGTCCCGCAACGCGGCGATGGTCTCTTCAAGAGCCTTGTCGCTCATGGCGTCAGCGTCCCCAGGGCCAGCAGGCCATAATACGTGTACTCGCAGTCCACAACGTCGTCGCCCCAGTGGCCTCGGAAGCCTCCTTCGGCGTTCCAGAGACTGTCCAGATAATCGAGATGCTTGTCCTTCATATCGTCCAGCCGCACGCCGATCCGAGCGAGGGCGTGCAAGGCGGTTGCGGTGGAAAGCAGATCGGGCACGCCGAGATCGCCGCCGAACGGAATCGCCGTGAAGCCGCCGAGCGGATGGATGCGGGCCAGGAGCCACTGGATCGCGGACTCGGGGATCGGCCGATTCAGGTAGTGCAGCACGCAGATCGCAGCCGCCGTGGCGGGGCTCGCGCCTGCGGTCATCGAAGCCTCGTTCGCATAGCCGCCCTCGGGTCTCTGCAACGAGGCGATAGACTCCGCCACCGCTTCGACGTCGGGGCATTCGATACCCAGATCCTGCCACGCGCCCAACGCGAGAAACCCGCCGTACGCGCTGCCTTGTGCCTCTCGGGGAATCATGTTGAAGCCGCCGTCTCGCGATCTGTACGTCGTGAGACGCTGCGTCAGAGCCTCGCGGTCCCGCAGACTGGCCATGTTCGCCTGGCAGCGGATCAGTGCCGCCAGATGCATGAGATCGAGCGATTCGCCCTGGCCGAAACTATCGAGGTACGCAACGATCTGTTCGCCAGGCAGGTCGACGCCCAGCATCAGGGACGCTTCGAGCCCGAACACCGTGTAATAGAGATCGCTGCGTCCATCCCGGCCCCGAAAGCCGCCATCCGGAGCAAGCTGCCGCCGGAAAAAGCCCTTCACCGCCTCTGCCGAGTCGCCCAGAGCTTTGCGGGCGTTCGTCACGGCCTTGCACATGTCCAGCCTGATGGTCACGGCGTTCTCCTATTCCTGGGGTTCCCGCGATGCGACGACACTTGTCTGTCCCGTGTTTTCCTCCGCCGGATCGCCTGCGGCGACCTGAAGCGCCACGATCATCTCCCGTGCCTCCTGCCGTAAAGCCGGCAGATGCCATCGAAACACCGCAGCCCCCGCCATACACATCGCGCCGCCGAACATGACGGTGGACGGCGCGCCGATCCGATGGGCCAGCGCACCGGCCAGCAGCGATCCGAACGGAGCCATGCCCATGAACATCATCGCATACACCGCCATCACGCGGCCACGAAATTCGTCGCGGACCAGCGATTGAATCAACGTATTCGACGCGGCCATTTCGATCATCATCGAGAACCCGACCGGCGCCAGCAGCATCATCGAGAATGGAAAGGACCGGGATTGCGAGAACAGGATCAGGCCCAGGCCGAACCCCGCGGCTGAGAACGCGATCCACCGTCCCAGGCCGCGGATGCTCTTCTTTGTCGCCAGCGTCACCGCTCCGATCAACGCTCCAAGACCCGATGCGCCCATCAGAAGGCCGAGCCCTCTCGGGCCTCCGTGCAGGATCTGGTCCGCGAAGATCGGCATGAGTACCGCGTACGGCATGCCCATCAGACTGACGAGCCCCAACAGAAGCAAAAGCGTGCGAATCGGCCGATTGTGCCGGACGTAACGAAAACCTTCGAGAATGCTCGCCAACGCAGAACCAGGCAGCGGCACGCGGGCCTGCGCATCCACGGTCATCATCAACAGTCCTGCAATCACCGCCAGGTAGCTGATCGCGTTGAACAGAAAGCACCAACCTTCGCCCACGCCAGCAACGATCACACCAGCCACTGCAGGCCCCACCATACGAGCGCCGTTGATCATCGACGAGTTCAGCGCGATGGCGTTGATGAGGTCCTCCCTGCCGACCATATCCACAGCAAAGGCCTGTCGCGTCGGGACGTCGAAGGCGTTGACTATACCCAACGCGGCGGCCAAGGCGAACACGTGCCACACCTGCACGCGACCGGTGAGAGTCAACGCCGCCAGGATGAAGGCCAGGAGCATGGCGGTCGTCTGCGTGGCCAGCAGGATACGATGGCGGTTGTAGCGATCGGCCGTCGAACCGCCGACCGAGGCCAGCAAGAAGACCGGGATCTGGCCGGCGAACCCGACGAAACCCAACATCGCGGCGGAATTCGTGAGCCGGTAGACAAGCCAGGATTGGGCCACCGTCTGCATCCAAGTGCCGATCAGGGAGATGAACTGGCCGCCGAAGAACAGCCGATAGTTCCTGCGTCGCAGCCCTCGCAACGCAAACGGCAGCTTCGACCACGGCCAAGGCTGTTCATCGCCTGCGCCCGCGTGCACCGCTCGATCACATCCCTGGCTGATCACGTCCCCCGCCTCACTCATGGCCTGCCGTACGTCGGACCTGGGGGTCGTCGCAGCAGCCCATGATCGCGAAATCGTTGAACATCCTGGCGATCACGCGGCGAAGCAGACCCTTGAGATTGGCGTTCTTCAGCGCGATGAGACTGCCGATCGCCTGCGATTTGTAAGCCTCCATGAGACGCCAGGCGGCGGATTCGACTTCGGTCTTGGGGTTCTCTTGAGACAGAGCCGGGAGGATCGAGGGCCGTTTGCCGTTGAAGAGATCCTCTCGCGCAGGCGAGCGAAGATCGTCGAGGTCGTCGCGAATTTGATAGGCGATGCCCAGCGACTCGCTGTATTTCGCCAGGGCCGTGTGGACCTGCTGGTCGCAGTCGGCCAGGATGGCGCCCAGACTCAGAGCGACCTCGAAGGCCGGCGCGGTCTTCATTCGGAAAATGTCGATGACCTCCGCGACCGA
>JAGPGT010000059.1:0-9340 GCA_018055905.1 Phycisphaerae bacterium | reverse complement strand
GACCGCGTATCCAAGCTGCTCCGCCTGGCTTTTGAGGTCGTCGATCACGCACCGCCCACAGTGCTGGCACAGCAGGCCGATGTCGTCGAAACTCGCGGGACATTCCTTGGCGTCCCGGAGGCACTTGGGCAACAGAAGCAGGCGTTTCTCGTAAGGGATGGCCGCAACCGTCCCGCGCCACGTCTCGTTGTTGAGCAAGACGGCCGCGAAGTCCGCGTACTTGGACTCCATCCCGGCTTGCCGGAGCACCGTATCCGTGTGCGCTCGCAACTCCTCCAGGCCCAGGGGCGGCACCAACCGCTTCCGCACCACGTAGGCGCGGATCGCCTCCAGCAGCGTCTCGCGAGCCTGTCGGCTCTGCGGAACATTGTCCTGAGGCGGTCGCTGGGGCCTGGCCGTCACACGATTATCCGGCATACGTCTCCTCGATCACATGGATTATGGATTATTGGCGGAAGCAACCGCCTCTTTCCCAATCATCCATGATTCATCATCCTTCACCAATCGCTTGCCCAGTTTCTTGAAAGCCCGACGCCAGGTCAGGACTTCGCCTCGTCCCATCGTCTGCATGACCGCCCGCTTGATCCAGGGGACGCCGCCGGCACGTTGGTTGTCCCAGAACAGCTTCGGGACCATCTTGAAGTTGATCTCGTAGCACGTTCGATACAGCTCCAAGTGCTCCGGCGTCATCGTCGCCAGGCTGAACCGCCTGTCGGTCGCGATCTCGTCGGCCGTCATGGGCTCGTAGAACACAGGGAACACCACGGCCTGTTTCTTTCGCAAGTCCTTCACCAACTCCAGAGTGGCCGCGACGTCGGCGGGCGTTTCACCCGGCAAACCCAGCACCAAGCTCATCACCGGGAAAAACCCGCACCGGTTCATCCGGTCCGCGGCGTCGCGGATCATTTGGCCCCAATCCTGGGGATCGAACGGTGCTATTTTACCAGGACTGTTGGCCGCAACCAAGTGTCCGTTGGCGCTCTCGGCACCCATGTTCACCCAGAGATAGTCGCTCCGCTGCTCCCAAGTCAGGAGTCGCTTGATCTCCTTGAGCTGCTCGTCGTCGAGCTGCAACACCGAGGTGATGTTCGCGTGGTCGATCTGCATGAAGGAGAGGCCTTTGATTTCCCGCATGCGAACCAGCAGGCTGCGAAGCTTCTCGAAGTCGGGCTTGAGCCCTTTGGCGCCGTAGCGGAAGAAGTCCTCGCTGCCGCTGACGACCGCCTTCAGGCCGCCGGCGACGTTGGTCTGGAGATCCGCCAGGATCGTGTCCTCGTCCAGATGGGCCATCCCCTGGCGGGCCATGGCACAGAATTTGCAGCCCCGGCCGCAGCCGCGAGACAGCTCGATGATCCCCAGCAACGAGGGCGACCGGATGGGCTGGATCCGTGAGGCTCCGATGTCGGAGCCTACGACACAGTCGGCGTGAGACCGACCGGCCAACAGATCCGAAAACACCTCGGGTCCCAGCGATTCGAAATACCCCTGATAGACCAAGTCGATCTCGACGTCGGGCCTGCGGTCGCGGTGCACCAGCCACTGCCAGGCGCCGGCGCCGCCCACGACGATCTTGAATCCATACTTGCGTTTGAAAGCCCCGAGTTGCTCCAGGGTCTTTCGCGTCCAATACTGCGTGTAAAGCTCGCCTTTGCAGAAGTTGGCGGTGGTCGTGTTGCTCATGCCCTTGCCCAGGGGGTCGCTGGAACTGAAGCCCACCACCTTGACCCAGGGTCCCATCAGATCGGCCACTCGCTCCGGCGTCGTGCAGACCACATCGTCCGGCGTCAGAGACGTGTACTTGAGCAAGGCCGACTCGACGCGACGCAGACCCAGCGGAACGGTCCTGGCCCGTCCGTTCTCGTCCACAGGGACCGGCGGCGCCATGAACCGACGCATGAACAGCTCGGGCAACTGCGTCGTCTGCATCGTGGCGAACATGCCCTCGAAGAGGATGCGGTAGTTCGCGCTGAGGGTCCTGTCGGGGACGAGGACGACAGCGGGTCGCAAAGACTTACTCATGGGGTTTGTCGCCCTTCTCCTGTGGATCGGCCTTGGATTTCGCGAGGACCCGCTGCATCTCAGTGGAGGAAAGCGAGGCCAGAACCTCGTCGGGAATGTTCAGTTCGCGTTTGAGACTGTCCAGCGTCGGGCACGAGCGGTTCGGGTCCGCCTGGGTCGAGAACCGCTTGCCCGAACGGCTGCGGATCCGCTCGTACACGTCGCCCGCAGTCGCCTGCGGCGCCGGGCCGGCCGGGGCGGGTCCCACATCGCCATTGATCGGCGAATCCGCGTACTTCGGGAAGATGATCGCCTGCTTGGGACACATCCGCGCGCAGGCGGGACAGTTGGTCTTGCAGCCGGAGGGCTTGACCACCTGGACCCGACCCTCGTCCGAGAGACCATAAGTGCCGAACAGACAGAAATTCATGCACTGCTTGCAATTGACGCACCGATCGTAGTCGATCACCGGGAACCAGGGAATCCAGGCTGATTCATTTACTATTGATGGTGGATGGTGGGTGGCGGAGGACCCGGACTGGTCTTCACTGATTGACAAGCTGTCGAGAATCTCCTGGACGGACTGCGTTCTCATGTTGAAAAACCGCGTACGGTCCACAGCGAGCGACACCCCGGCGGCGTGGAAGAGCCAGCGAATGGCCCTGGGAAAGCAGGCGATGATTGTCAGCGATGGAGCCTGGGCCCAAGCTTGCAGGCGCAGGTCGCGCTCGGCTGCCAAGCCGCACAGGTCTGCGACCGCTTCGACCTGCGCGCCGGCACCTGAAAGAGAATTCAGGATCTGCTCCCTCACGCATTGAGAGATCACGTCATAGTGGACACAATTGCAAAAGAGAATCAATTCCTGCCCACCGGGCCGGTCTTTCGTCATAACTTATTGTCCTGCTGTGTGATACATTCAACCGCTGCACGCCCGGTCCCGTGGGCGAATCCGCGTCCTGCCGTCACAACTTATGGTTCTACCCTTGACGAAGCGTCCAGGTTCGACCGTGCCACAGACTGCGTCTGAAGGCTCCATCATACAGGTTCGCAACCAAACTCACAACGCTCGATCAGGACTTGAGGTCGTATACGACCAAGGCGTCGCCGTGGCGGATGTAGAGCCGGCCGTTGGCGATCGTCGGGTGGGCCCAGTGCTCGTCGGTGCCGGCTGAGACGGTGAACTGACCTACCGGCTCATAAGCGGTGCGACTGGGCTTGACCAGACGCATTGTGCCGTCCACGCCGTAAACGTAAAGCATTCCGTCCGCGGAAGTTACGGTGCCCTGCTTGACCTCGGGAGCGTTCCACAGCACCTTACCTGTCTTCCAGTCCAGGCAGACGAGCCCTTTGTTGGCACTCTGGGCGGTGCCGTAAATACAACCGTCGATCAGGACGGTGCCTTGCATCTGGCAATCGAGGGCCTTCTCCGCCCAGATGGTGACGGCGGTTGGGTTCGTTTCTGCCAGGGACAGCATTGCACTACCGGCGCCCATGCCCGAGGAAACGAAGACCATCCCGTCGGCATAGAGTGGTGGATTAGGCTGGACGCTGGCCCGGTGCGGATAGTCATGCTGCCAGACGACCTCGCCTGTTTCGGCGTCAACTGCGACGACACCCGCTCCCAACATGGTCAAGACTAGTCGCCGACCGCCCCACTCGACGATTCGGGCAGAGCAGTAACCTGTCGTCTGACTGAGCCCTTTGGTCTGCCAAAGAGTTTGGCCGCTGTTTTTGTCCAGCGCCACGACCGAGGCATCGGGCCCGCCGGGCGAGCAGATCAGCCTGTTTCCATCGACGAGCACCGAGTCGGCAAAGCCGAACTGAGCCTGCTTGGGCTTGAACCGTTCGACCAGATCGACTGTCTTGAGCACCTGGCCCTTGGCCGCGTCGAAGGCAACCAATTTGGCAAAACCGGTCAGGAGATACACACGGTCGCCGTCAACGGTGGGCGTGGCCCGCGTGCCGGCTACGGCTGCCCCCTGCTTTTCAAGCTCCGGCCCATACGGCGTCTTCCACTTGGGCGAGCCGTCCAGGTTGAACGCAAAGAGAACGCCCTGTTTCTGATCATCCATGCCGGTCACGTAGATCGTGCCGCCGGCCACGGTGGCCGAAGAATAGCCTTTGCCAAGACCCTGGACCGTCCAGACGAGCTTGGGGCCATCCTGTGGCCACTGCTTGAGCAAACCCGTCTCGAAGAACTGGCCGTCCCCGGCGGGCCCTCGGAATCTCGGACAATCCGCGGCCTGAACCGCCACGACAAAAACCATCGTCACAACGAGCATTGAACGGATCACGTTCTTTCTCATGACCTGTCTCCTTCACTGGCATGGATTCGATTCTTGTGTCACGCCGGATATCCGACGGTTTGAGCGAAGAGCACCTTCTGCTGGGGCCGCAACTTGAACTCCTTGACGGTGTTCTCCTTGTCGCAGTTGTGGAACCAGGCCGCCAGGCCCTGCGACGCCGCGAACAGATACACGTTCTGCGCAATCAGACCCGACGCGCAGTAGTAATACGACTTCTGCACTTCGGGGTCGTTGATCCTACGGTCGGGATTGCCTTCGAGCACGTACCGTGCCAGGTCCACGACGTAGAAGATATTGACCGGCGAGGTGGTCGCAGCGCCCCGACCGGACCTGGAACGAAAATCCCCCGCCGCGACGGGGTTCAGACGGTGCGACGGGCCGTCGTACACGTAGACCCCTTCGGGCAGAGCCACATACAAATCGATCTCCTGTGAATTGCTGGCGGAGGGCGCCGTCCGTCCCGGCTTGCCGAAATTGCCCTGCTCGCGATTGACCCCGAACGCGGCCCACAAGAGATTCGACAACACCTGCGGCGGGAGCTTCTCGCTTCGGATGTTGCGAACCGTCTTTCGTTCCCACAGAGCCGCCAGCACGGACTTGCCCCCGTCCTTCTCGGGTTTGGGCAAGACGATGGGCTGAAGCTCCACGGTGGTCTTCACGGTTTCCTGGGCCAGGCCGGACGTCGAACCGGCCAACACCGCCATCGCGGGCACCGTCTTCACAAACGTTCTGCGATCCATACGGTTTTCCTTTCCTGGAGACAGAGTACCGATCCGTTCGGCCGCGCGAAAGCAAATTCTGGCGGCCGGATTTTGAGACGCTCACAGGGCATCAGCTCACTTGAGCCAGCTCGGTTTGGCTTCCAGGATGATCCCATCGCTCTGGGTGAATTGGACCAGGCTGTTCGCCTCGGTCTGAATGCAGAGGTACCGGATCGCAGTCTGGTCGTCGGCTTTCAAGCACCTTGCACCGGCAGGGTCAACGCGAATGACATTGCCTTCTTCGACTTGCAGCTCCTCGCCGTCGATATAGAACCGGCCCTTGCCTTTCAGGATCATATAAACCTCCTCGTTCCGCTTGTGACTGTGTACGAACGGCACGCTGGCTCCTGGCGGCAGTTCATTGACGGAGATCTCCGAGCCCGTCAGCGCAAGCGTATCCTTGAGCGTCACTCGCCCAAGCGTGTGGATGTCCCCGATCGACGCCATTCGGTAGTTGGTTCCTGTCTTTTCCATTTTCTGCTCCTGTTCAAACTGCGATTACGGTTCCTTCCTGCCTCGACAGCTCTGACATCAGCCTACCTGCTGTTACCACAGCTAGTTCGCCTACGAACTATTGATACAAAAAAAACTATCCGTTCAGGTTCTCCTCAATTTTGTCCAACTGTTTGACTAGGCGTTCGCGATCCCTTTGACTCATGTTGCCGTAGAGCTTGTTCCACAACGACTGAGAGATCTCCTCAAAATCCTTCCGGAGTCTGCGTCCCTTGGCGGTCAATTCCACATACATGACGCGACGATCCGTGTCGCTGGGAAACTTGCAAAGATAGCCGTATTTTTCCAGGGTCCTGATCGTGACGGTCACCGTCGACTTGACCCGTCCGACGCTCTCGACCACGGCTTTGATCGGAACCGGTTCCTTCTGCTGCAAGAGAAAAGCCAGCACGGGTCCGTGGGCCGGAACGATCCCCTGGATCCCCCGATCCTTCAACTCCGATTCGATCAGGGCATTGGCCTTCTCTCGGATCCTGCCGATCTGCGCTGCGATTTCTCTGACGTCAGCCATGGCGATTCCCAACACGGTTCGTTTCGCAAGTTCACACAATATAGTTCGTACACGAACCGATGTCGACCCAAATCTCATACGCATCAAGAATAGGGCATGCACGGCAGGAATCGATCGTCCTAAGGCGCAGCCGAAAAACCTGGGCACAGGACAAGAGGTGTTTCGCGTTCGCGAGCCAGATTCCTTCACTTCGTCCAGGACAAGCTCTTTACTTCGCTGCACTGTGTTCAGAATGACAAAACCTGCGCACGAATGAATCCGAAGCCGCATGATGCGTCAGGGGACCTCGAAAGTCGCCTCGTGAAGCGCGCTCCAGGCGCCTGCGAAAACACGCGCCTTGACGTGGGCGGACTTCGTCAACGTGACCGGTCCGGCGTACTTGACCGCCTGCGTCGCGTTGACCGCTCCGCCGGGCAGGCGGGGGTCCTGGCCATCGAGCGTATAGTAGATCTCCCCTGCCGGCGCGGTCATGATCAGAGTGAACCCCGCCTGCACCGCTCCCCCATGCTGGTTGAAGGCAGGAGGCTCGACACTGGGGTACCAGCCTTTGTTCTTGAACTGGTTGAGCACGATGTTCGTCCGTTTGGGGAAATAGTCGTTGAGCAGGAATCGCACCTGCGGCAGCCAGTCGTCGTCTTTCGTTCGGGGCTTGGCGACCTTGGCGTCGCCCCAGCGGGCGGACTCCGCGATGATCGCCAAATCGATCGAGTCCTTGCGGGCCGTCAGAAGCGCGGCCACCGCTGTGGGGGTCATCACGCCATCGTTGAAGAAGTGCCTGTAGACGTGGTCCGCGAAACGCATCTTGTACTCGGGGTGGCTCATGAGTTGCTGGTGCAGCCACTGCGGATTGAAGTACTGCGACTGCTGGCCTGCGGAGTAAGGTCCGGTCCGATCCTCGTTCACGTTGAACATCGTGTGCTCGGCGTCGTGCCGGAAAAACTTGAAGCCGTCGGGGTTCGTGCGATTGTAGATCGCGTAGAAGTTGTTCGGACGGGTGTTCTGCAGGAAGTTCGAGATCGGAGCGTCGAGGTCGCCCACATAGTACGTGCAGATCATGTAGTCGATCACGTTGTCGACGTCGAGCAGCCGCTCGAACGCGGGGTTTGGCGTTCCGTCCGGGTTGAGGCCCTGCACCTGGTAGTAAGCCGCATTCGTGGAAAAGCCCTTCGAAGCCGCCTGCCACAGACGGTTGTAGGCGTCGAGCGTGCCGTCGGTCACCTCGATGGTGTAGGGGGCGCCGGGACCGGCGTTGACCTTGGCGACATCGTAATCCTCGCTGCTTCCTCCGAAGTAGGAGGCTGCGTAGCGGGCCTCGGAGCGTTCCTGAGTCTGATAAATCCCCCAATACTGACCGTTGAGGTAAAGATGATAGTAACGGCTTCGCGTATAGGGTTGACCGGTCGCACCCTGGAGATCGCGGGAAAAGACGTCGCGCAGCAGGGTGTTCTTGCCGCCGTTGTCATCGCCGGTGCTGCCTTTGAAAGCCCAGGAGTAATTGCTCTCGGTTCGCAGGTCCACCTTGTCGAAGGTGTCCACTCCCTCGTCTCCGAACAAAGGGTAGCGCAGTTTGGGCGCGCCGTACTCGGCCCGGAAGAACAGGCGGAAAGCATGCTTGGCGTTTTCCCCTTGCCGGCCGTAGCCGCCGCGAATCCGAATGCCCGCGTCGATCTGGAACCCTTCGGTCCCATCCGGATGAATCAATTCCACCGAGACCGGACGCTCCCACGCGATGCCGTCCTGCAGAGCGTTCACATAGATCCCCTGCGTGGCATCGAACAGATTGGCCAGCGGGGTCACCAGCGAGATCGATGGAATCGCCAGCAGCGCATCGTCAATCAGGTCCTTGTACCGAGCGTCGTTGACCACGTCCGGGTCCATGCCGTAGTCGATCACCTGGCCGCCGCCGCCCATACCCGGGAACCCTCCCCAACCGCCGCCGGCGGAAGCCTTCGGATCAGGCCAGTTGGGGCCGGGCTTGGCACCGGTGGGAGACTGCTGGACTACATCTCGCACGAAAATGTAGGTCTGGGTGCGGACGGCTGAAGGTTTCCACCCTTCGCGAATCGCCACAGCCAGCACGCACGTGGTCTTATCGATGTTGATGGGACCGGTGTAGAATGTCCCAGAAATGGGGGGAGTCTTGATCTGGCCGGGCACAGTCCGACCTGGCGTAGTGCTGGTTGATGTCTGCACTTGGCCGGGCAGTTCCCCGTCCAGGGTGTAGTAGATGCTCGCATCGGAAGTCTCCGTAGAAAGCTCCAGGAAGAAGGGTTCTTGGTAGAACCCATGTTCCCGGCTCAACTTGACCGGCTCGACCAGCCCCTCGTAGCCCCCTTGGTTCGCCGCTCCCGCCGAGGCGGGGGCGAAGTACCGACGATCACCTCCACCGTCCGGCCAGCAACCATAAGAAACGTCCGGGGGCAGCTTTGGAAAGACGAGGCTGTCTATCAGAGTCGCTCCGTCGGCGTCGAACAGGCCGATCTGCTCGCCGTTGGAGCTGAGCTTGAAGCTCGCGTGCAAACCCTGGTTCTCCGTGTCGCCATCGGCCCAGATCAGGAGGTATCCGCCGGGAGCGATCGTCGTCAGGTCGGGATCGCCCGCCGGGATTTGCCACTGGGTCGGATCGCTGAGATCATCCGTCAGATACAGGCCGCCTATGTCTATAGGCGTACTCCCAAAGTTGTAGATCTCGATCCAATCGTCGTATTGGCCCTGCGGATCGGCCTTTGTCCAGGCATTGGACGCCATCACCTCGTTGATCGCCAGATTCACCGCCCCCGCGGGCATGACAATCATCAGGACCGCGAGAAGCACGAACCACAGATAGCTGAGAACCGTCGTCTTCAAGGCGAGAACCTCCATCCCGAACGAATGGCAACATAGAAAGGTCGGCCGGGGCGGTCGCCGCGACGCCCCGACCGAACCGTGAAGTCAGAGTAGGCTTCTTCCTAGGATAGTGGCCCTCGCCGGGCTGTGGTGACAAATCGAAGATCATTTTCCGTCGAGAAATCTGAGCTTCCAGAACTTTGCATCCCCTTGCGAACCGTACCGCGGGGTGGCCCGTACAGACTTTGCGCTCCCATGAACCCAGAAACGGGGGGGAGAATCCGCAGCGTCGTGCGGGTTCCATGGGGGAGAACTGAGCCGATGGATCCAACAGGAAAAGGGGAAAAATCATGACGATGAATCTGTTTCGAAGGGACCTCCTGAAACTGGCCCCGGTGGCGGGTCTTGGTGTGGCTTTGGAAACC
>JAGPGT010000268.1 GCA_018055905.1 Phycisphaerae bacterium | reverse complement strand
GCGGTGAATTCCGCCGGCATGTCGTGGAAGAGATCCGAATCGCAAGCCTGTGGCCTGCATCGGACCGGAAACCACCCGATCTCCACATGAGGGTTCTGCACCACCTTCGCTCCGAGGACGTCGGCCAGAAGCTGCGCTCCCAGGCAGACCCCGAGGGTTGGCACCCCTGCCTCCAAGGCCCGCAGGATGAATGCCTTCTCCTGCTGGAGCCAGGGATAATCCCGATGCTGGTGAACATTCATCGGCCCTCCCATGACCGCGAGCAGACCCATATCGAAGACGTCGGGCAACGGTTCGTCCTCATGGAGCCGTGTTCGAGTCACGACATGGCCGCGTTTCGCGGCCCAGACCGCGATGTTGGCCGCATCTTCGAACGACACGTGCTGCAAGTAATGGACCCTCATAACTCACCTCGCCGATTCAGCGGTCCCGACCACAGGCCAGCCGTCGTCGCTCCAGGTCAACGGTCGGATCGCATATTTCGAGTCACCACGACGCGCGGTGCCATCGTAGAAGTGCATGCCAAGCCAATACTTGTCGCCCTCCTTCAGAATCCCGGCGTGGCCGGGGCCGATGAACGGGCCATCGGTGTCGAGCAGGAGCGTGCCGCCGCCTTGGAGCATGTCCTTGTCCTCTTTGTCGAGGTAGGGTCCCGTGATCGTCGGACTGCGGCCGACCCGGATGTTGTAGGTGCTGTTCAAGCCCCGACAGCACATGCCCCAGTTGAGGAACAGGTAGTACGCGCCCTTGTGGTGATAGATGAAGGGGGCTTCGATGGAGTCGTAGTGCGCCAGCGCATGCATCGGGGAATCGGGGGCGATCCGCTTGCCGGTCGCGGGGTCGAGCTGGATCAACTTGATGCCGCTCCAGAAGGAGCCGAAGGACATCCACAGATTGCCCGCCTCGTCTGCGGTGACCGCGGGGTCAATGGCGTTGAAATCGTCACGGGGGCTCGACTGCACGACGATGCCGCAATCCTTCCATTCGTAGGCCGGATCGCACGGGTCCAGTGTGGCGTTGGTCGCCAAGCCGATCGCGGAGGTGTTCTTGCCGAAGGTCGAGACCGAGAAATAGAGCAGGTATTTGTCTTTCCAGTGAATCACGTCGGGTGCCCAGAAGTCCAGCCCGCTGCGATTGCCAGGCACCGCCTGGGCCACCCACTCGGGTGACTTGCTGAACGTCTGTGGCCCGCGCTCCCACGTCACCAAATCTTTCGAATGAAAGCTGGGTGTGCCCCGTCCGGTGCAGAAGATCCAGTAGCGGTCCTTGCACCGGACGATGGTGGATGGATCATGGACGCGGATGCCGCGATCACCCATTTTCAGCAGGAAGGCAGTGACGTTCGGATCGGCCGGCAGTTCAGGAGGCCGATTCAGTCGGGAAGAATTGGGCTGAGCCCACCCTGCCGCTGTCGTCGAAACGAGGATGCCCAATACTGCGATAGAAAGGTGATGAGCCACGGCCCCCTCATTTCTTGGCCGATTTCAGGACTGCGCAGCCGAAGATGCCGCCGGCGGTCTTCCCGGGATGAGCCTGGAACTTCACCGTCACGGCCTTCTTGTCCGCCAGGAGCTCCTTCGGCAGCGGATAGGTCTCGTCGTAGAACTCGCCAGGTCGATTGTTCTCCAGCTTGAGCGAGGCGAGTTTGACGCCGTCCACGAGGATGTCGAACTCGCGCCCGCCCGCGTCGCTGCCCCAGAAACCGATGCGAAGCTCCTGCTGTGTCTCCGGCAGGACCTTGAGGTCATAGGAGAACCAGCCGCCGTCGCTGGCATGCCGCCAGGAACGACCGAAATGGAGTCCTTTGGCCGTTCGCTCGCCCCTCATGCCGTGGGTCCGCTCCGAGAGAGGATCGCCGATCTCGACCTCGTCGACCGTTCGCGATTTCAGATCGGCCCGGAGGTTCTCCTCGGCGACGTAGGCTGCGTGCGCCGGGCTGCCCTTGCGGAAGGCCCGCCAGTAGACCGCGTACCGTTCCCCGAAGAGCTGATGGTACGGCACGAGCGTGATGTTCTTCTCCAGGCCAATCGTACGGAACACCGGCGGGTCCTCGGAGACCCTTTCGAGACACTTTGTCAGATCGTCCCCAGCCGCCAGCAGGACCGGCGCCTCGGCAATCTGATTCCGCGGGAACCGCGACCACTGATCCTTGAGGTAGACCAGGTTGTCGGTCAATCCCTCGCCGCCCAGCTTGCCGGCCAAGACGAGCGGACCGTACAGGAAGGCGACAAGGTTCTTGTCGTCCGGCATCGGCTCGGCGCGCAGGCTCATGGGCATTTGAATGTCGATGCGATCGCCATCGGCCCACGTCCGCCGAATCGTCGCGTAGCTCGCAGGTTTCGAGTCGACCGCCAACGGTTTGTCGTTGAGCTTCACGACGACGCCGTTGATCGCCCAGCCGGGGACGCGGACGCGAAGCGAAAACTCCTTCGGCTGCTCTGTGCGAATGACCAAAGAAGTGCTTGGTTCGTTCGGCCAACGCGTCTCTTGTCTGAGGCGAACGCCCTTGGCCGACCAGTTCAGCTCCGAGGCGATGAAGAGATTCACGAAGACGCCGTCTTGGTCATAATAATAGATCGTGTCGCCGTACTTGGCGTGGTTCTCCAGGCCGCTGCCGGTGCAGCACCAGAAGCACTCCGTTGGCAGGTTGAATACCTTCCACCGCCCGGGAGCGAGCGGCACGAAGTACATCATCATGCCGGTCCGCGGGTCCTGCGTGCTCAGGATGCTGTTGAAGAGAGCCTTTTCATAATAATCCATATACTCGGGCTTGGGGTCCCACGAGTACAGGTGGCGAGTGAGCTTGAGCAGGTTATAGGTGCAGCAGGTCTCCTGCGTGTGGTCGCCCAATTCGTTCGCCAGTTGGTCGGGGTCCGTCCGCCAGTGCTCCTCGTTGCTGGTGCCGCCGGTGCAGTAGCAGCGGTGGCCTACGACCTGACGCCAGAAGAATTCCGCGATCCTGCGGTCCTGCTCGTTGCCGGTCACTTCGTATTGCCTCGCGGTCCCGATGATGTTGGGAATGAACGAGTTGACGTGCTGGCCCTTGAGCTGGTCGCGTCCGGCCGCCAACGGCTCGACGTACGACCGCTGTACGAACCGACGGGACAGAGCCAGGTGGTCTGCATTGCCGGTGACTGCATAGAGACTCGCCAGGACGTCGTTCATGCCACCCTGCTCGGTGGCATTGAGCATCTGCTGCATCTGCTCGTCCGAGAGCTTGTCGCAGCGGCCCTTGCACCAGCGAGCCATGCCTTCGAGCACCTCCAGTGCCTGGCGATTGCCGCAATAGGTGTACGAATCCAACAGCCCGGCCATGATCTTGTGAAGGGTATAGTACGGCGCCCAGACCTGCTTACGGGCCTCGACGCGGTCGATGAACGACTCAGGGTACGCGCTCAGATACCCGCTGGATCCAAGGGCCTTCTGGCACTTGTCCAGTTCGGTCACGAGCATATCGACGCGGGCCTTGAGCCGCTCGTCGCCCGTGCTGGCGTACATCAGGGCGCAGGCCGAGAGGTAGTGGCCCATCGTATGGCCGCGAAGCTCGGAACTCTCCCATCCGCCGTAGGCCTTGGCCGGCGCGGGGAGTCCCGCCGTAACGCGGAACATGTGTAGCAGGCGGTCCGGTTCAAGGGATAGGATGTACTCGCGGTCGCGGCCCATCGCTTGAGCGAACGGCCCGTCGAGCAGACGCACATCCTGCAGGGGGAACGCCTTGGCCTTGAGCCGCGCCGCCGCCGGATCCGCGGCCCCGACCGTGAACGGCGATACACCCATTGTGACAACCAGACACCCGAGCCAGGCATGTACAAGCTTCATAGCCGACCTCCCAACGAATTCGTCGTTTGCCGCTGCTACCGGAAATCTGAGTCACCGTTGTGCGGCAGTCCTGAGATGATAGCTCCCTTTCATTTCCCGGTGGCGATCGTGACCACCGCAGCCGACAACGCCGGTAGCTCGACCGTGGCTTTTCCGCCTTCGGTTTTCACCGCCAGATCCTGCACCTTCACGCGGTCGGGCTCGGCCAGCGTGTTCCTGGCGTCGAGCGCGCCGGGCGCGACCATTCGGGCTTTCGCTGCGGATACCGCATCGGGCAGAGACAATTCCAGCGAAGCCGCCTGGCGGCTGGGATTGACCACCTTCACGATCACAGCACCGTCCC
>JAGPGT010000267.1 GCA_018055905.1 Phycisphaerae bacterium | reverse complement strand
GGGTGCCTATGAATCGAAGATCGTTTCTGAAAACGGCCGTGTTTGCCGTCGCCATGAGCCGAAAAGCAGGGTCCCGAGGTCTTGTCCTGTTACGCCACCCCGATTCGATCGTGATCTCCGAGATCGAGTGGTTCGTGTACAAACCGGGTCTACGCGACCCCTCCATCGAAACAGACCTTCGTTGCGCGACCCGGATCACCGCTAAACCGGGGATTCACGGATGGGCCGATACCGCCGGATGGGCGGCGCCGAACGCCGAGACCGCCGGCGATCTTCGCGGACGACTCTTGGGACGCCGGATCAACCTCCCGGGCGACCTGTGGCGGGAACTCTATGAAAGTGGTTTGCCCCTCGGTGTCCTCGGGGCAATCGATATCGCGCTGTGGGACCTCTGGGGGAGGCTGGAGAACAAGCCCGTCCACGCATTGCTGGGCACGCAACGTCAAACGGTCAAAACCTATGCAACCACGGACGTCCCTCTCGGGGATCCTTCGCAGTATGCCCGGTACGCGAGGTCCTGCAAAGAGGTGGGCCTCCACGGCTGCAAGATCCGTCCTCATCTCGCCCCCAGCCCGACGGCTCAGGCCCCGCCGGGCGAAGGGTTTCCCGATCGTGACATGGCGGTCTATGAAGCGGTTCGGGAAGCAGTCGGTCCCGATTTCGCCTGCATGGCCGACAACGGAGGAACGTACACGTTCGACCAAGCATTGCGGGTAGGCAAATTCCTGGACAGCCTTCGGTACGACTGGTATGAATCTCCCATGCCGGAAACCGAAGCCTGGCGTGAACGATACATCGCGTTGACCTCCCACATCAAGACGCCGATTTGTACGACAAAAAACTTGGCCGATTCCTATCTGGCTCGCGCCGCATGGCTTGCCTCCAAGGCCTGTGATATCGGCCAGATCGATGTCCATTGCGGCGGTTTCACCCCCTGCCTGGAAATGGCGCACGCCTGCGAATCCCTTGACGTGTCCCTGGAACTCCATGACGTCGGTCCGGACGCCTATCCGCATCTGCAACTCATCGCAGCAACCGGCGAATCGCTCATTCCCTATGCACAGGTTCCCTCCGTCTCGCGGTCCCCCTGCATCCTGCCGGGCCGAACGACGCCGGAACCGGCCCTCGACGCGCACGGTTGCATCCCGATTCCCCAGACCCCAGGAATGGGGCTGGAACTCGACTGGCAGTATATCTTCACACACCGGGTGTTCTGACCGGACGTTTCCGGGTTCGTTCCGTGGGGACCCGTGACAGAGATTCGCGGGTAGGTGATTTCCCCCGCCGTCACCCTCCCGTTGGTTTCAGTGTACAAAGCACAATTTCCCTTGGCGAGGGTGTACAGCTTCCGTATGATAACGGCACAAGGAATCGGCAATCCGAGACCGATGGATACTCGTATCGGAGTTCTGGCGAATACGGAAAGGGAAAGACGATGAGACGCATCAATCGACGGGATTTCATCAAAACGACCGCGGGGACTGTGGCCATGGGCAGCCTCCTGCACCGAGCATCCGGGTCCGAAGACACTGAACCGCCGATCAAGCTCGGCCTGATCGGTTGCGGATGGTATGGTATGGTGGACATCAAAGCCGCATTCAAGGTCGGGGGCGTTGAAGTCTCCGCGATCTGCGACGTCGACAGCCAACATCTCGCCGACAGCGCAACGGAAATCGAGAAATTTCAGGGGTTTCGGCCGAGAACATTCACGTTCTACCGTGAACTGCTGGAGACCCCCGGTCTCAACGCGGTGATTATCGCAACGCCTCCCCAGTGGCATGCATTGCCCTTCCTCGCGGCAGTTGCCAAGAATCTGGACATCTATTGTGAAAAACCGCTCGCCTACGACATCCGTGAAGGACAAGCCATGGTCGAGGCGGCCCGGAAAAAGAATCTCGTCATTCAGATCGGATTCCAGCGCCGCCAGAGCCCCGCCATCCAACGGGTCCGCGATCACATTCAACAGGGGCACCTCGGCCGGATTATACAGGTGGACGCACAGATCGATTACACCGCAAGTATGCGGGACGCCACGCCCCAGAATCCGCCGGCATCGCTCGACTGGGATCTGTGGTGCGGTCCGGCCCCCAAGATCCCCTACTCCCCGCAGGTGGGACACTTCGCCTGGCGGCTCGAAAAGACAACCGGACATGGCCACCTTGTGGACTGGGGCATTCACCTGATCGACGCGACGCGGTACATCCTCGGAGAGACAATGCCTCGCTCGGTGCAGGCCTCCGGCGGAATCTACCATTTCAAGGACCAGATCACCACCCCGGACGTTTTGACGGTCCATTTCGATTTCGCAAAGTGCCCGGTCTTCTGGCGACACCGTATCTGGGGCGCCCGAGAGTATACGCCAGAAACCGCCAACGGCATCTTCTTCTACGGCGAGAACGGAACAATCTTCGTCACCGACAACCGCTGGGTGATCCTCCCCAAAGAAAGGAATAAGGAACGCATGGAACAGAAACTCGAAGCGGACTTGGGCACGGCCCACATGGAGGAGTTCCTGAGAGCCGTCCGCACCCGGACCCCGGCACCTTGCACGGTCGAGGAAGGACACCGTTCGACAACCACTGTCAAACTCGCAATGATCGCTTACGACGTCGGAGCGAGAATCACCTGGGATGAGGCTGCGGAACAAATCGTCGACAACCCCACCGCGGCCGCCCTGCTCAAGCGGGCGTATCGTGCTCCCTGGAAGCATCCGTATGTAGACAAAGCGTAAAGCACGATGACGGAGGCTGCCATGGCGTTCAGACGCAACACCGAGATCGTTTTTCTCGTCGGCCTATTCTGCCTCGTGGTCGGAGGGGTCGCGAGGAATGGACAAAGCAGCAATCCAACGAAAGGCAATCGCATCCGGCTGGAGCACGTCGCTTTGAACGTGAAAGAACCGGTCAAGATGGCCCAATGGTATGTGGATCATCTGGACATGAAAGTCCTGCGGGAGGGCCCGGCGCCGAGCAACACCCGGTTCCTGGCCGACAGTGAAGGCAACATGATGCTCGAGTTGTACCACAACCCGCCCGAGGCGGTGCCGGATTACGCCTCGATGGACCCGCTGATCCTGCATGTGGCGTTTCTGGTCGACGACGTCGAAGCCATACGCCAAAGACTGCTCGCCGCCGGCGCCACGGCCACAGATGAGATCATCGTCACACCGGCCGGGGACAAAATCACCATGCTACGCGATCCCTGGGGTTTGCCCATCCAGTTCATCCACCGGGCCCACCCCATGTTGCAGCATAATCAATAGAAAAATACAAGGAGCCGCGTTCGAGATTGTCCCGAACGTTTCACCACGCGTACATGACGCCGAGCAGGAAGGAAGTCTCGTACCCTTTATCCACGATCGGACTGTCTTTGATCTCGCTGTCGAACCATTCGTGCTGGATGGCCCCCAGCAGGCTCCAGCGGCCGGTCAGCTTACGTCGCACCGCCAAACCAAGGTAAGGATCGATCGCGTTTTCCCCCTGGTACGCGCCGCGTGAAACCGCTCCATCGAAGCGGACCTCGTCGTTCTCGACCCCATAGTAGTAATCGACGAGATTCTCGCTCTTCCATCGCACGCCGACCGACGGAATGAAATCGAAACCGCCCCCTTTGAACAGGATTGTGTAGCTCAGGTCAAGCTCCTGGCCCTTGTGACGACCCAGCAGGTCGGTAACGAACGTGACGCCGAATAGGCCGACGTCCGTCCGCCAGGCAATGCCCAATCCTCCGTCGATGGACCAGTCTCGGTCGTCCATGCCCCTGAGCTGGGAACTGTCGTCCTCCTCATACCCGTCGAACCGCGGTCGCAAAACCGGCCCGACGGATAAACCCGCGACATGGTACAGCCAATAGCCGCCCATGATGCCGCGGAAATAGAGCCGCTTGCCTTCATAAACGAACATCGGGACCGGATACACCCGCGTGTCGGCTCCCACATACGGTTGCGAACTGATGATCGCCCCGCCGCCGACATAGATCGAAGGCTTGTCCTCCGGTCCGGCCTCCGTCTGTACCTGGTCACACCAACCCCTCACCCCCCAGAATCCCACCATGACACAGACGCCAATCATCACACGCATCGTCATACCCCAATTTGCTTGGCCATTCTTGTTGCATGACGGCAGATCCCGATCCTATCGGCATTTCTACATGGCCTGCCAACCCA
>JAGPGT010000266.1 GCA_018055905.1 Phycisphaerae bacterium | reverse complement strand
GGTCGCCCGCCAGGAGGGAAAGGAAATCGTTGTCGTCATGGGCGTCGGCTTCGTCGGGGCGGTCATGGCTGCGATTGTCGCCGACACCGTGGACAAAAAGACCGGCAAGCCCTCCAAGTTCGTCATCGGCTGCCAACGGCCCAGCCCCCGCAGCTATTGGAAGATCCCCATGCTCAACCGAGGCCAGTCCCCCGTTAAAGCGGAGGACCCCCACGTCGATCCGATGATCGCCCGCTGCGTCAAAGACAAAAAGACCCTGGTCGCCACCTACAACAGCGACTGCCTCAAGTTGGCCGATTGCGTCGTCGTCGACGTCCAGTGCGACTACAGCAAGCAGCAGTTGGGCAACATGAGGACGGGCGAGGCCGAGATGAGCGCCCTGGAGGCCACGATGAGAACGATCGGCCAGAAAATCGAGCCACACTGCTTGGTCTTGATCGAAACGACCGTTGCCCCCGGCACCACCGAATTCGTCGCCTGGCCGATCATGAAGAAGGCCTTCGCCCATCGCGGCATCAAGTCGGTCCCCCTGCTGAGCCATAGCTTCGAACGGGTCATGCCGGGACGCGAGTACGTCTCCAGCATCCGCGACTTCTGGCGGGTCTGCTCCGGCTGCACGCCTGAGGCCCGCAGCCGTGTGGTCAAGTTCCTCACCGAAGTGCTCAACACCGAGAAATTCCCGCTGACCGTCATGGACCGGCCCATCGAGTCCGAGACCACCAAGATCGTCGAGAACTCCTATCGCGCGACGATCCTGGCCTTCCTGAACGAATGGAGCCTGTTCGCCGAACGCAACGGCGTGGACCTCATCAAGGTCATCCAGGCCATCAAGATGCGTCCCACCCACAACAACATGATTTTCCCCGGCCCGGGCGTCGGGGGCTACTGCCTGCCGAAAGACGGCGGCCTTGGTTACTGGGCCTACAAGCACATCCTGGGCTTCGAAGACGGCGACGAGGTATTCAAGATCACCCCGACCGCGATCGACATCAACGACACCCGCGGCCTGCACGTGGCGGAACTAACGCGCGACGCCCTTCGCAACATGGGCCGCTACATCGCGGGCGCCGAGGTCCTGATCTGCGGCGCCAGCTACCGTCAGGACGTGGGCGACACCCGCTACAGCGGCAGCGAGATGGTCGTCCGTAAGCTCACCGAAATGGGCGCCGAGATGCGGGTCCATGACCCCTACGTGGACCACTGGTATGAGCTGGAGCAGCAGGACAGTTATCCTTCGCCAGGCAGTTCGTGGTCCCGCTTCTTCCGTAACCAGGACCACCTTGCGAACACGGTCGTCCAGAAGGACCTTGCCAAAGCCCTCCAGGGCGCCGAAGCCGTCATCCTGGCGGTACCGCACGAACCCTATTTGGCTCTCGACCCCGATCAGGTCGTCAAGTGGGCGGGTGCTCCGCTGGCGGTGATCGACTGCTTCGGTATTCTCTCCGACGACAAAATCCGCCGGTACTTCCAGTTGGGCTGTGAGGTCAAAGCCCTCGGACGAGGTCACATCCAACGAATCAAGAAAGAAGTCAAAGGCGCCGGGGGAACGTGAATCCCCACGAAATCGACGCAGGATCAATCATCGAGCGTGCTCTACTTACGCGTCACAAAGCACCAGCGATGGTACGCTTCCCTCACCGTGTCTTGTGCTTGCGGTCCATCAAGAGCGTGGTCTTGGCCCACACCTCCGGCGGCAACGCCCCCTCCAGCACCTTGCGGATCTCCTGCATAGGTGTTCGTTGCGTCGTGTGCGTGATGACGATGTGCTCGTTGTGCATCGCCGTGAGCAGGTCCGCCAGCTCCTTGATGTGCATGTGCCGGCCTGCTTGGGCCCGGCCCTCGTGATCAAGCTCGTAAAACGTGCACTCGGCGATCAGGATCTTACTGTTCTTGACGTAGTCGAGCTGACTGAAATCCACGTACTGTGTGTCGCCCAGGTAACTAACGATGGGGATCTCGATCGGGTTGTCGATCTGGACACCCTGCTTCTTGAGCTCAACGATCTGAGGACCGGTCAACGGGAGGTACTCCGTCTTGAGCTTGCGGCGTTTCTCCAGCACGCAAAACCCCACAGAGCCCTGACTGTGTTTGGTCGGAAAGGCCCTGGCGAAGAGATTGGGCTTGATCTGGTGCTCGTCGCCCGGCCGGACGCCTACGAGATTGGCGGGGATTCGGTTGCCGTCGAGGTAGCCCCACGACGCGATGATCTCCCGCATCGGCGGGATCAGATTGGCCGGCGCGACGATCGTGCCGGGCGACATGCCACCGAAATTGCGGTTCGAGAGATAGTACGCAAACCCTGCGGAGTGGTCCATGTGTCCGTGCGTGAGCAGGACGGTGTTGATCGCGATGACCTGATCGGGGGCCTTGCCGATATCGAAGCAGACATCAAGCTGCGGCATGGCAATCACCGTCTCCTCGCCGGCGATCGAATAACCAAGGATGTCCAGGTCGTCGATTTGAATGCGTGCTAGGTTGTGACTGGGCATTTCGATTTACGATTTACTGTTTACGATTTACCATTTGTCTGCGTGCCAACGATTTGACCACGTACGGCGCAAGATCGCCAATGGTAAATCGCAAATCGCAAAGAGTAAATAGCAAATGCCGGATAGCCGGGAACATCGCGGTCCGCATCCGGCCGACGCAGAGTTGTTCGCCTCGGCCGTGCGGCCGACACTGCGCCAGGCTGTGGAGGATTTCTCCCTGCTCCTGACCAAGGGCTACGCCGACAAGAGCAGTTTGAAGCTCGTCGGCGACCATTTCTCGCTGACTCAGCGACAGCGGGTCGCCGTGTTGAGGGGCTCCTGCTCAGACCAACAATTGGAGAGCCGCTTGTCGCGTCGGATATCGGTCGAGGATTTGCGAGGCCGGGACCTGGCCATCGACGGCTACAACCTGCTGATCACGATCGAAGCGGCGCTGGGTGGTGGACTGATCTTTCGAGGCCGCGACGGATGCTTCCGCGACCTGGCCAGCATCCACGGCACCTACCGCAAGGTCGAAGAGACGATCCCGGCGGCGGAACTGATCGGGGATTTCCTGATGGAGATCGGCGTCGCAAGGGCCCTGTGGCTGCTGGATAGCCCGGTCTCCAACAGCGGCCGGCTCAAGACCCTCCTGGGCCACTTGGCCCGCGAGCATTCCTGGCCCTGGGAAATCCGCCTGACGATCAGCCCGGATGCGGAGCTGAGCAAGACCGAGCAGATTGTCGTCAGCACCGACAGCGTGATCCTCGACGCCTGCCCCGTCTGGGCCAACCTCGCCGCCGAGATCATCACCCAGAAGCTCCCCCAGACCCTGGCAATAGACCTTGCTCCAACATCATGAGACACTTCTTCTCTCAGGCCTGCGAGCCATCCCCGCCCCTGTCAACCTCTGACAATATCGATACCGCTCCGCCGAACACCCTCGAGGGAGTTCCAACCGCCACCATCAGTTCTCCCTGGCCGGCGCCCGCCCTTCGAGGGCCGGCCTGCCCGGGCGGATCTGGTCGACGATTCCGAACTTCAGGGCCTCGTCGGGACCCATGAAGCAGGCCTTTTCCCCCTGGCACTCCATCCAGTCCGCCGGCAGCTTGGCGTGCTGCTTCCAGAAAGCGACCAGTCGCTGATTATCGGTCGTATTCTGTCCGTAGTCGCCGTCCGGGTCGTAAAGGCCGCCGTGGAACATGATCGAGGAGAAGGGATAGGCGTACCGCACGCCCGTCCCGGCCGCCAGGATCATCGCGCCGGAGGAATGGGTGCCGCCGATGGCGTGCGTATTGACGGGCGACTTGAGTCCCTTCATCACGTCGATGATGGCGAAAGCGTCATCGATCCGGCCCCCTTCGGTCCGGATATACAGATCGATGGGCCGGCCACTATCCTGCGAATCCAGGAGCAACAGGGCCCGCACGACCCGCTGCGTCATGCTGCCGTTGATGTCGGTGCCGATGACGATCTTGCGCTGCTCCAGAAGCGAGGCTTCGGTGGGACTGGCCGTGAACTCGATTCCGGCGTCGACGAACAGATCCACCACATCCTCCGGCGCAATCGTGGGCGTGAACCGCTCGGCCAGCCAGAACAGACCGCCCAGGAGAACCACCACCGGCACAAGCCGTCCAACCATCTGCTTCATTCCGAATCCCTGTTCTGCACTGTCCCGATTCCCTGTTGTCGTTCCCACGCTACGCTCGTCC
>JAGPGT010000058.1 GCA_018055905.1 Phycisphaerae bacterium | reverse complement strand
AAATCCGAAAATATCTTCGGTCCCATGGAAATCTCGGTCGAAATCGGCCCTGCCTGCGGGGAAGTCGTTTCCGCCGTCCGTCCCAACCCTCTGCATTTCAGCAACTTCCACACATCGCAAGCGGCTCAGTCGACCCGGATTTATCTTGGAGTTCGACGGGACCGGCGATATAATCACATCTCACGAGATAAACTTTCGAAATCCGCCTCCCCAAGGGGCGGCGCAGTGCTGGAGGATGAGATGAAAGGCGCACATTCCACCTTGATTCCGCTGTTGCTGTTGTGCTGCGTCCGGACGTTGGGGCAATCGCCGGTCCACATTCCCGACGCAGGGCTCAAGGCCGCCATCGAGGACACATTGTGGGTGTCCGATCCAACGTCGGAGGACATGCTGTCGCTGACCCATCTCGACGGACAGGCAAGAAACATCCACGTTTTGACCGGATTGGAAACCGCCGTTCATTTACAGAGTCTCGTACTCCGTTTAACCATATTCACGATATAACTCCGCTGGCGGGTCTGGCCCATCTGACCTCGCTGCAGCTCAACGACAACGAGATTCACGACGTCTCCCCCCTCGCGGGGTTGGTCAACCTGCGTCATCTTGACCTCCACGACAACGACATCAGCGATATCTCCGCCCTGTCGGGGCTGGTCAACGTCACGTTTTTGGCCCTCCGCCAGAACCCGCTGAGCGACATCTCCGCGTTGTCGGGTCTGAACAGTCTTGCGGAACTGTCGCTGCTGAACACACAAGTCAACGACATTTCCCCTCTGGTAAATCTTAAGTCGCTGCGATACGTCGATCTTCGGGATTGCCCTCTCGACGACGAAGCCTACGACGTCCATATCCCCAAAATCCAGGCGAACAACCCGGGCATCGAGATCGAGACCGATCCCCTTCGTGGACGGCTGTTGACGCTGTCTTCGACCTTCGGCGGATCGGTGGTCGAGCCGGGAGAAGGAGAGTTCCTCTATCCGTTCGATACGCTGGTTCACCTCAAGGCGGTGGCCGATCCCGGATTCGTGTTCGTCCGCTGGACGGGCCCTTTCCCCATCGTCACCGCTGCAGCCGACATCTTCACTGAGCGGAACTATCAATTCAAGGCCCACTTCCAGAGTCTTCGGGACACACTTCACGTGGACAACAGCGTGGCCGTCGATCCGAGCGCGGACGGGTCCCCCGAACGCCCGATTCCAAGCATTCAGGACGCCATCGACGTCGCACGAGAAGGGGCGAGCATCATCGTGTCGCCGGGCGTCTACCGCGAGAACATCGACTTCTCAGGCAAGAAGATCCATCTGAAGGCGTTCGATCCCCGCAATCCGGACGGAGGACCCTGTGCGATCATCGAAGGCGTCGGCGGCGCCCCGGTTGTCACCATCGGTCCCGGCGGCGGCTCCCAGTGCGGCTTGGCCGGCTTCGTCATCACAAAGGGAAGGAGCGACGTCGTCGGCGCGATCGATTGTTCCGGATCGGACCCGACGATCCACCATTGCCTGATCGTCGGCAATCGTTGCAGCGACCCCAACGGCGCCGCGGTGCGTTTCCAAGGGAGCCGCGCGGTGCTCACCCAGTGCACCATCGCGGACAACTACGCAGGCGAAAACGGCGCCGGCCTGGTCCACGACGACAGCAGCATCGCCGTGACCAACTCGATCTTCTGGAACAACCGGCCCGCCGAGATCCTTTATCGGGGTGCGACCCGCCCACTCATTCGCTATTGTTGTGTCCGCGGGTGGTGGCCCGATTTCGGCAACATCCATGCCGATCCTTTGCTGGCCCGTCCCGGCACATGGGTCGATCCGACCGAATCCGCAAAGATCCTGACATATGACAATCCCCTCGCGGTTTGGATAGAGGGGGATTACCACCTCCAGTCCCAGACCGGGCGGTGGGACCCTGTTTTGTCGTCGTGGGTGAGTGATCTCATGACCAGTCCCGCGATCGACGCCGGCGATTCGACCGACCCGGTCGGACAGGAGCCGCTGCCTCATGGAGGAGTCGTCAACCTGGACGCCTACGGTGGGACCACAGAGGCCAGCAAGAGTCGTTAAACCCAAGCCGTCATTATCGCGATATAAGAGTACGACTATGGATCCAGAACGCCGGAACAGCGCGTTGTTGAGATGGACCGTCGTGGTTCTGCTGACCGCGAGTCCTCGAATCCTTCACGCCCAACCGCCGATAATCAGTCCGTCCCCATATTGGAAAAACGAACTCGCGTACCCCTATGACGCGTTCTGCAACAGCCGGTTCGTCGACGGAAAACCCAAGTGGATCAAGTTCACGATCCTCCTGGAACCGTACGATCCGAACGTGGTCTACTTCCAGGACAGCAGCAAATACGTCTTTCATTACACCTTCGCCACCGAACTGCTCGATCCGTTTCGCGGGATGACCACGGCGCAGTACAACGCCGCGACGTTGTTTGAGAAAAACCAGAAAGCCGTTCTGGGCGCGGTAATCCTGCCTCCGGCCGTGGTCTGGCCGACAGAACCGAAGGTTCGTGAATACGGTATCCAGTTCATTCGCCAGGATCCGTTCCCATGTGAGCAGATCCGCGATCTGTTTCATTTGGTCAAATCCCGGATCGCGGCCCCGGACGACGTGCAGGTGTTCTATTTCCCGACGTACGAGCAGCAGGCGACCGCGACGGCCAATCGCGACTGGTTCGAAGCGCAGGGCATCCGTCTGAGCTCGACTGCGCGATGGACCCAGGGCAATACGTGCTATTCCCAGGGATGGGCTTTCGGAAACGTTAACTTCATCCCGGCCGGCGAGATCGCCTCCGCTTACCACAGCGGTCGGCTGAAACCGACGGACATTCTGCTCACTGACGGCGTGCCCGCCGAGGTCCCTTTCGTCGCAGGAATTATTTCGCTGGCCCCGTCCACACCCAATTCGCACGTCGCGATTCTCGCCCGAACATACATGGTTCCGTTCGTCCATCTGGCGCTGGCAACAGACGCCGAACGCATCCAGACGCTCATCGGCCACCGAATCGTATTCACCGCCTACGAGAACGATTTCGGAGTCGATGTGTGGATCGCAGACACCGAAGGCCTTGTCGACGAAGTCGCGGCCGGCGAGATTCTCGAACTCAAGAAACCTGCCCCCCTCAACATCTCGCCGATTTCTTCTCTGGGGGCGTTCGGCGTCTCCGCTGAGGGGCTGCGCGCCGAAGACATGCGATACGTGGGAGGCAAGGGGGCCAACTTTAGCCTGTTGCGAGCGGCCGTACCGGAGAATTCCCCTTACGCGGTCGTGTTGACGTTCGACCTATGGAAGGCGTTTCTCGATCAGCCGCTGATGCCGGTCCCGACCCTTGCCCTGAGGCCTCGCGAACATATGCTGTTCTGGGCCGACGGCCAGACGGAACAAGGCCCCACGCACACCGCCTTTAAATTGAACAAAGAGGGTGAAACCCTATACTTGTTCGACGCCGACGGCGCAACGCTTCTGGATTCGGTCGAGTATGGACCGCAGACCCGCGACACCTCCTACACCCGATCCGTCGATGGCGGTGACACCTGGGCAGTATCCCCCACACCCACTCCCGGCGGAGCCAACTCCCCCCTTCCCGGCGTGCACACAGGTGGCCTGGTCATCAATGAGGTCATGGCCGACAACGCGAGGACTATCCAGGACCCCGATGACCCAGGCGACTACCCCGACTGGATCGAACTGTACAATGCGTCGGACCACACGATCGTCCTGAACGGCTTGTACCTCACCGACGACATCGCCAAACCGACCCAGTGGCAGATTCCCTCCGAGATCGTAGCACCGACCCTGCGGGAGGAGATCGCCCGACGGCTTTCGAACTACACGAGTTACCCTCCCACGGACATGCAAAAACTGTCGCGGGACTTGGCCTCAATCCGCGGCCTGTTCACGGACGCCCGGATCACCGAATTCAGCGAAGTACTGCGAAAAGGTGTGATCGACGTGCTGACCGATCCTGTGCACGGATTCGATCCGAGCGTTCCGCTGCGATTCCGCAGCTCCACCAACGTTGAGGACAGCGTCGACTTCATCGGCGCCGGCCTGTACGACAGCTACAGCGGTTGTCTGGCCGACGCGCTCGATGGAGACGACGACGGTCCCTGCGCCTGCGATTCCAACCGCAAGTCGGAAAAGGACATCTTTCAGGCGATCCGCCAGGTTTTCGCCAGCTTCTACAACGACAATGCTTACCTGGAGCGTCTGCGTCATGGCTTGGACGAATCCAACGTCGGCATGGCGGTCGTGGTCCATCACTCGTTCCCCGACGAGATCGAACTGGCCAACGGCGTAGCCACCGTCCAACGAAACGGTCCTGCGGCCAACACGGTCGTTTCGCTGGTCACCCAACTGGGCGCGGTCTCCGTGACCAACCCCGAGGGCGGTTCGATCCCCGAAGAAGTCAGTGTGACGATCCTCCCCTCAGGCAGCGCCGCGTGGCCGGAGTTCAAGCAAGCGTCGAGCCTTGTCCGCCTGGGCGAGACCGTCATGACCGGCACCCTGCGAGGTAAATCCATCCAGGGCGCCAGCGACTACATGGCTCTGACAAATCTGATTCTGAAAGTCAGCAGTGAATTCGAACAAGTTACCGCAAGACAGCAATACATCCTCGACCTGGAGTACAAGAAGGTCGCGCCGGGCGGACGGGTGTTGCCCGAGGGCGGATTGGTCATCAAGCAAGTCCGCCAAGTCCCCTCCTCCGACCGCATGCAGACGCCTTATCTCATCAACCAGCCCACACAGTTCGAGGTCTACGCAGGCGAGGTCGAACTGATGGACACGGTGGACGTGTTCGCTGATCATCGTCTGAAATCCCGTTGGACGATCCAGACCCGCAACACACCTCTGGACAGCAATGCTCTGAGCGAGAGCCTCTACACGAATGTGCACATCGAATACCTCGACGGAGACACGATCCGTACGATCTCGGGCTCGATGGCCTCTCTGCCGGAAGCCCGACACAGCGCGTATGGGGACGACACCGTCGACACATGGGAGTTGCGCGATCTGTCGAATCCGCGGGCCTACCATCTGCGGACGACCGACGTGCCGCTGGAAATTCCACCGTCCCAAAAACCGATCCTCGCGCCGTCCGACCTGGGCTGCTCCGGATATCGCGTCCCCTACCGGTTCCTGACCCTCAATGTGGACTACGCCAATCCGGTCATGTCTTGGCATCCGCTGGCCATGCGGTACACGACGACCAACCGGGTGTACCTGTGGGCCACCACCCCCGCCAGCGATGGCGATCTGCCTCAGGAGCGGACTTTGACCTATGACGGCGTAACGATCAAATCGCGTTTCTATTACCCGCCTCTGCCGGCGGGCTTGACCGAGTGGGAACTGGGCGGCGGCAATACCGCGCCGTTGAAGCGATGGGACCATACGATCATTGAAGGCCTGACGACCCAACCGATCGTCTTGAGAGGCTATTACTCGCAGACGTTCCGCCCGGAACATCACAATCTGGTCGAACATTTCCTGTTCGAGCCTCGAGTCGAACCGGGGATCTCCGCCGACCTTCTCAACCAATTGAAGGCCAAAGACATCCGGTTCATCCACATGATCCTGGACAAAGACGGCGTAGGCGTCAACGAATCGCGGATCGTCGCATACAATTTCAGCGAGATTCCCACGGCTCTGACGTCCGTCGGCGCCGCCCCTTAACCCCCAAAATGCGAGGGACTATCGGGAACGGTTTCGCGCACGAGGTCGCGGACCGACAGGTTTGGACGACCGACGCTCCAGGTGGAACGCCTCAATCAGATCATCGATGATCTTTTGCGACATGGCCACGTGACCTCCGATCGGCTGGGCGTCGAGCACCGCCTCGGCAGAGTGCTCCAGCACTTCGAGCTTATCGAAGGCCGACAGAACGTCCTGTCCGACCACCATCACGCCGTTGTTGCACAGCACCGCCGCCGGGCTCTGAAGCGTCAGTGTCGAGGCCAGGGCCGCGAAGTCGTTGAACACTGTCTCGAACGGCAGCAGGCTCACCTCGCGGACAAACACGTAGCTTTCGGGGATCGTGTACGTATCGATCGAACGGTGGCAGACGCTAAACGCCATCGCGTTGACCGGACAGGCGTTGATGATCGCGCCGACCTCCGGATGGGCATCATAGAGGGCCTTGTGCGAGAAGACCGCGCGGCTCGGTTGCTTTCCAAACTCTTTCTTGCCCTTGCGGATCATAACCAGTTCCTCGGGCAACACCGAATGGCGGTCGAGCGGGTACGGTGTAATCAGAAATTTCTCGCTGTCGATCCGGGCCGAGAAGGTGCCGGTCGTCGTGGTCAACAACCCCTGACGGTAGCCCCGCTCGACGAACTTACAGATCTGATTGCGCAGGTCCTTCTCGCGGATCGTCATCATGGTCGGGTCGTATTCGAACGAGTCGATCAGGACGTCGCTCTTACTCTGAAGCTGGAGTTGTTGATCGGTCAGGAATTTCGGTTCGCCCAAGCCGTGGGCCCGGATCAAGATCTTGCAGCAGACTTCCAGGGTCTCAAATTTTTGGAAGGCTTCCTGGAGGGTCTTGCCGCCGCAACAGACGCCGTGGTTTTCCAAAATCACACTGTCAAAACCCTCCTCGAACTTCCGGGCGATTTTGTGGCCCAGGTCCTCGCTGCCGGGCGTACCGTACGGTGCAAACGCCACCGCGCCGTTGGACCGCCAGGCCTGGTGGAACAGGCGCGTATCGGGCACCTTGTGCGCGATGCTGAACGCCACCAATGCCATCGGGTGGGCGTGGACCACCGCTCGCAGGTCCCGACGGACTGCATAAATCGCTTTGTGGAAGGGATATTCGGAAGACGGCTTGTGCAGCCCCTCAATCCGTCCGTCCGCGCGGACACAGACGATGTCGTTGGGCGTCAGGGTGCCCTTATCGACGCCGGTGGGGGTGATCCACATATCTCCGTTCTCGTCGAGGATCGACAGGTTACCCCCGGAAGTTGTGGTCATCTTGTATCGGTAGATCCGCTGCATGGTGAGCACCAGCTCATCCCGCGGATGCAAATACTCATAACGCATCTCGTAACTCTCTCAAAAAAAACGAACTCGGGGAGATTAATTTCTCCTATATACCGTCCGGAAGGCAAGAGTTCAATCCCCCTGCCGCCGATCGGATGTGGCCAATAAGAACGCCCTGGTCGACGGAGCCGTCGACCAGGGCGTGAGCTCCCCTGCGTGTCTCTCAGGCTTGGGACCTGTCGACTCAATACTCCCGGTCCTTGATGATACCCGGCTGCGGGACAGGGTATCGGCCGTTGGCGTCCGGCTGCAGCGGCGCGGGCGAATCCCACGTCAGCTTGTCCAGACCCGGCGCCATCTCATGCGGACAATTGAGCATTTGCTCAAAAGTGATCTCCTGGCCCGTGTGGGCGGCCATCCGGCCCATGCTCGTCACAAGGCTGCACTCGACGCCGTACTTGACTTCATTGTACGGCTTGTCGGCGCGGATCGCGTCGACCAGGTCGTTCCATTCGTTTTGATACGGGTCCTGCTGGTCGCGCGGGACCCTCGACTGCCAGACCATGGTCTCGCGCGTCGGGTCCTGACCTTTGTGAATGCTGGAGGGCGCGCCGCAGTCGCCGCTGCGGGAGGCCACCGCCATGCCCTTGCTGCCGTGCAGGTAGCTCGAATAGATGTCGTTGCAGCCGTTCATGCAGCGACCGTCGAAGTAGAACTTGCTGCCGTCGGCGTAGGTGTACTCGACGGAGTAGATGTCGAAGTTCTGGTCCACATAGGTAATACCTTCGGGACTCTGGCGATAGTGCCGCCCGCCCAAGCCCTGGGCCTTGACCGGCCAGTCGCCTTTGATCCAGCCCAGGTGGTCGATGATGTGGATGTAGAAATCGCTGTAGTTGCCGCCGCTGGCCCAGATGAAACTATGGAAACGCTGGATCTGATAACGCAGATCGCTGACGTCGGCGGGCTTGGGCAGGGAATTGAAGAAGCCGGCCGGACCGTGCATGCGGTAGCCGCGTTGGAGAATGACGTCGCCGATCTCGCCATCCTGGACACGTTTGACCAGCTCCTGCAGGGCCCGACTGTGACGGGACATCAGACCGACGCCGACTTTAAGGTTCTTGGCCGACGCCTCTTCAGCCAGTTTGAACATCCGCTTACTGGTCGGACCGTCTACAGTGACGGGTTTCTCCATGAACACGTTGAGGTTCTTCTGGATCGCGTACGTGAAATGAACCCAGCGGAAGGCCGGCGGCGTCGCGAGAATCACAATGTCGCCGGGCTTGAGGCAATCCATCGCATGGCGGTAAGCGTCGAAACCGAGGAACTTGCGATCTTCCGGCACGTCTATCTTATCCCCAAACTGCCCTTTGAGATTCGCATAACTGTCCTTGAGCCGATTCTCGAAGGCGTCGGCCATGGCGACCACTTTGACCGGACCCTGCTTGACGTTCAGGGCGTTCGCCGCTGCGCCGGTCCCACGCCCGCCGCAGCCGACCAGAGCCACTTGAAGGGTGTTGTTTTCGCCGGCGTACATCCGAGGGGCGATTCCCGCCGTCACTGCGGATATCGCGGCGAGTCGGCCCGTGTCTTTCAGGAATTCGCGACGCGACGTGCTCTTGCCGATGATTTCACTCATAGGGATCTCCTGCACCGTTTGGATTTGCCTTGGCCGATAGCTGCCGGCTCGCGATCCTGGCCATCGGATCGCGACGGAATATCTTCTGACCGCTCATGATCCGCCATTATCCGCGATCCGGCGGATCGGAACAAGCTTTTTTCACCGGGAAAGTATCCTATGGCAAGGGAACCACCTGCCAACCTTCGGTGCCGAAGCGGATGTCCCGCTCGACGAACTCCCAGAGAACCACATGTTTGCCTTTCAGCAGCGAGGGCTTTCGTGCGAGTTGTTGGCGGACCAAAGTCGAGGCCCCGCCGTCGCTGATGACACTGGTCAGCCCGAAGCCAAGTTCTCGCGCCAGATGGGCGACGAATCCTCCGCTGGTGGGCTCGTCCCGTTCGTAGATCCGCAGGAAGCTGTCGCCCAACACCAGGACGGGCGAGTTCGGATCATCGACATAGGGCTTGCCCGTCCCGGCGTCGACCACCTGCGTACAGGTCATCTTCTGCGGCTCAAAAAGCCTCTCCACCTGCGGCACGCGGATCATCTTGAGCACGTCGCCATACCGCTCGACAGGCATCGATCTCGTCTCGTATCGTACAACGCCCTTCTGAACCCAGCCCGCATCGAGGAGCTTGTGGGCCGCAGCCTCGGCCGCCAGTCTCATGCCCTCCGGTGACCAGTGGCTGTCCTGGGCGAGGTAGAACGGTGGACTTCCCGCCTTCTCGGCAGCCTGATCGTAGAGTTCGAACAGATCAAGCACTTCCACTCCGGCGGCCTTCAGTTCCGTCAGCACGCCGCACGTGCCGGCGTTGACGGACTCGACGCGCATGGCCCGGGCCGCCAACATCTCCGGATAGACGCTGGCCTTGTTCGGCGCAGGCATCACCAGCAACTTGATGCCGCGTTTCGCCAAGTCGTCGCGGAACGCCAGCACGGCCGCGACGACTTCCTGAGTCGGCGGCGCGGGCTCGATGAGGTACTGGACCGCAGGTCGGTAGAAAAACCAGCCGTCGCGACCCAGCAGCGCCTTGTCCCCTGTGTCTCGAAGAAGAACGAACCGGGCGGTCTGCATCCAGGGACGAACCCCTTGTGCCAGCGTGCAACCGTTCTCCAAGCTGCTTTCGAAACGGCGGAGGTTCGCCTGCGAGGGCTTCTGGCGGAACAGATCGAGAATCTGCGGCGAATCGCCCTTGCGCAGGTCGCAGACCACCTGGCTGGGACCAACGACGCCCACCATCGCGAGGAAGGCCGCGATCAGGAGAATCTGTTGCACGCGACTTGCCGACACCGAGACACTCCTAGAACTGAAAGTACAGGAACGAACGGAACGACTGGGCGAACATCGTCATCAGCGACAGGGCAAACAGGACTGCGAGCGTCACGACCTTCGGCCAACTGAGCCGCCGGACCCAGTCGAAGCCCTGCACAGGCTGGAATACCAGAACCGTGCACAAGGCCATGAGGAACAGAGCGCCTCGCGTGTAGATCACCGCACTCAAGAGGGACGAACCGCCCTGGGCACGCTGAGGCCAGGACATGATCGACAACAGCCGCCAGGCATCGGAAAGGTCGGCGGCCCGGAAGATCACCCAGCCGATTACGACCAAAAAGAACGCGTTGCACCGACCCAACAATCCCGTGGGTACACCGGCCCCCATGTTCTTCTGAAAACGCTCGGCAATCAGCCAGAATCCGTGCCACGCCCCCCAGACGATGAACGTCCAACCGGCGCCGTGCCACAGGCCGCACAACAGGAAGACGACCAGCAGATTCAGATACGTCCGTCGGGTCCCAGCCCGGCTGCCGCCCAGCGGGATGTACAGATAGTCGCGCAACCAGCTCGACAGCGAGAGGTGCCACCGCCGCCAGAAGTCGCTGATGCTCTCGGCCCGGTATGGAGCGGCGAAGTTGCGGGAGCACTCGAACCCGAACATCAGACCGATGCCGATGGCCATCTCCGAATAAGCGGAGAAGTCGAAGTACAACTGAAACGAGTAGGCCAGGGCCCCGTACCAGGCGTCGATCGTCCCAGGCGCTGCGGCGGCGAACACCGCGTCCGCGATTTGTCCCACCGCGTTGGCCAGGAGGATCTTCTTTGCGAATCCCAGCATGAACAGGGCCGCACCTCGCGAGAACTGATCGAGCGTCTGCGAACGGGCCGCAAGCTGCTCGGCAAACGTCGGCGCCAGATCCGACTTCGAATCGATCGTCCCGAATCGCTGGATCGGACCCGACAGAAGCTGCGGAAAGAACGAGACATAGCATGCGAAATCCAGCAGCGACCGGGCGGGAGGCGACTGCCCTCGATGGACGTCCACGACGTAGCCGATCCCTTTGAACATGTAGAACGAGATACCGACAGGCAAAGCGACCTGAAGCACAGGCAGAACATCATGCCCGGCGAGCGAGAGGACGCGGTTGAGATTCTCCTGGGCGAATCCCGCGTACTTGAAGAACGCCAGCGCCCCCAGATCCGCCGCGACTGCAAGAGCCGTCCACAGGATGCGCGTCCGCTTCGCCTCGGCCGCCGCGACCGCAAGGGACACCCCATAGTTGACCACAGTCACCGCCAACAGCAACCCCGCGAACCAAGGATTCACCCAGGCATAGAACACATACCCGGCGGCCAGCACAACCGCATTGCGGATCTTGAGCCAGCGCTGCGGAATCGCATGATAGAGCAGTAGAACCGCCGGAAGGAAGTAGAACAGAAAGATATGGGATGTGAACGCCATCGGTCACTTCGCGGCCTTGTCCGTCCAAATCGCCCAGTACACCGGGTCGTCCACCTCCCCGAAGTACTTGTTGATGATGCCGCCCATGTAGTGGTCGTCGATCGGGACTTCCATCGCCATGCGGTGGACGTCGCCCACGCGGAATTGCTTGATGTTGCCGCCGATCTCCTGGACGCGGGCGTCCGCCACGCTACTACGAGGTTCTGCGGGGTTGTAGTGTCCGACGTAAATCACGTCCTTGTCCACCTTGCCGCGATGGACTTGCAAGACCTTGTACTTCATCACATGGGCGTAATCGTACATCGGGTCGTCGATCAAATCACCCCGGATCTCTTCCAGCCGGGCCGTGACCTCAATGCTGCCGCGGGTAGTGACATTCGGGTCCACCTCCGCCGGCTGTGACTTCGGGGCACAGGAAGCCCCCAACCACACCAGGGAAAACACCGCCACCGTCGAGACTGTTTTCAATTGCGAACTCCTATCTCAGCATAAGTCCAGTACGGCTCCCAGCCATCGACAAGCTGGAGCACCACGGCTTCCTGGGCGTTCGGATGCACTTTCCGAAGAGCCTCGCTCGGCCCAGCGATTGCGGGGGCATTGGCCATCCGCATCACGCAGATCGGCGCACCGGATTTCTCCGAGCCACCGCCATCCTCCGCACATCGCGTAAACAGCACGTACTTGCCGTCGGGCGAAAGGGCCCCGCCGTAGATGTGATAACCGTCCTCGCCAAAGATCATTCGGGATTCTTTGCCTTCGCCGTCGCTCATCCACAGCTGCGTGAAACCATAGCCATTCTGGCCCGCGGGGCGCGACGGATAAATGATGTGCCGGGAGTCGGGGAACCAGTCGGGCGTACAACTCTGGAACTCCTGTACGATGTTCAGATCGCCCGTCTGGGCGTTCATCCGCACGACAGTCCACATGATCCGTGCATTGGCCACGCCGCAGAACCACTGCCCGTCGGGCGACCAGAAAAGCTGCTGGTAGATCCCCTTGCGAGGGAGTTCCCGCACGATCTCCTTCGTTTCAAGATCCACGATCTGGATGCCCTTCTGCGTCAGGCAGGCGATCTGTTTGCCGTCGGGCGACCAGGACGCCCAGGGGAACTCGCGGTCGCCGCCGACCTGAACGGCATTCGAGCCATCGGGATCGGAAATCATCAGGTTCCCCTGAAAACCCCAGAGATCGTGATTGATGACGGTTCCCCTGGCGAATCGACGGTACAGCAGCCGCTTGCCATCCGGCGAGAATCGTGGACCGCCTTCTTCGAAGTCCGGGGTGTTCGTGATGTTGCGTCGCTCGGAGCCATCGGGCCGCATGAGGAACAGGTCCCACGTCCCGTTCTCCGCTCGGGCCGCGAACACAATCCACCCCTTGCCACCCACCTCCTTGGCAAGCTGGGCCACCTGATCCTCCGAGCCGCCCGCCGCGACAGAAGCCAACACCACACAGACAACGGAAGACAAAAGTCTCATTCTCATACGGAGACTCCTCACGCCGGCCGGTTGAACTGGGGAATCCTGAGCAGTTCGCCCCCTCGCAGGGCGGACTCGTGCGCGATGATCCCCGGCACCGTGTACGCCAGGGCCTCGTAGATATCGACCGTCGGCCGGCGACCGTGCGTCAGCGCATCGATGAACTCATGCGTCAGGAAGGTGTGCGATCCGTGATGCCCACTGTTGTGGCGCAGGGGTTCTGGCAGCATCTCGGTCTTCCACCATTGCGGCTGCTCGTACCTCTCCATCTCGGGCAAGTCGCGAACGAAACCCGCATCGTCCTTCTCCTTGCGTCCCTCGGCCGAGCGGACAATCACCGGTGGCAATCCGTTCGGCTCGTCACAATAGAAACTCATCTTGTTGCCGATCCACTGGGCCCGCTCGGTCCCACGATGGGCCCCCTTCCACCACACGTTGCAGCGGAAGGCGTGGCCGCGGTCGGTCTTGAACATGGCCGATTCGTTCCAGAATGGATTCTTATAAACGTTGTCCTTGCAGATCGGATCGTCGTCGCCCCAGCCGTGACAGGTGACTTCGGTCAGCCGCTCGCCGGTGACGCCGGTAAGGAAGGCGGTGCAATGGGTTGGATAATGCATGGGGGCCAGGCCGTGACGCCAAGTTCGTTTGCCGTTCTCGAAGTAGAGCGCCTCCAGCCCGGCATGCTGATATTCGGCTTCGCAGTAAAAGATCTCACCGAACTTGCCCTGCTCGTGAAACTTCCGCACGGAGATCGTCGGCTGCTGATAGTAGCTCGTCTCGGCCATCATGTAGGTCAGACCGGAGGTTTTGACCACGTCCAGCAACCGCTCGGCCTCCTCGACACCGCCGCCCAGCGACGCCGGCACTGCGGAGATCGCGTGCTTGCCGTGCTTCATCACTTCCGCGACGTGCTTGACATGGTTGGGCCCCTCGGTGAAGACCGCCACCGCGTCGATGTTGCGATCCAGCACCAGCTCTTCGAGCGAATTGTACGACTTGGCGCACTTGTAGACCTTCATCAGCCGGTCCCGGCGTTCGGGCCTCAGGTCGCTGACCGCCTCGACGACGCAGTCGGGGTGTTCGTGCCATTGGAAGTCGGTGCCGAACCCGCCGCCGACGACACCGATGCGGACCTTCTTCGGCGCCGCGTTGACCGCCAACGTAGAGTACAAAGGCAGCACCGCGCCGGCCGCCACCGCGCTGCGTGCAAGAAACCGACGTCGGGAACAACCTGTGAATTCGATCTTGTGCGCTTCCCGGCAAGCCAGAAAGCCGGAAGGATCGTGGGACACAATGAGTTCTGAACCTGCCATAGTAAATCTCCTGTGATAGAGGCTTCTGAGTAGCCCATAACTACCACATTCCTCGGGCAAACACAAGCATGACGACGAGCCAGACCTTGGAGAAAGGCATCGAAGAGACGGTGACGATCAACTTCTCGCCAGCGACAGATGGGTTGCAGTCTCTTCCTTCAGGATGGCGGCGGCAATAGCGGCCTGGCCGAGTGCAAGTCCCCCGTCGTTGGCGGGGACATCACGATTCACCAACACAACAAATCCGGCCCGGTTCAACTTCGCAACCAGACGAGCCGTCAGAAAACGGTTACAGAAGACGCCTCCGCTGAGAGCTGTGACTTCCAGGCCGGTGGTGTTTGCGGCCGTTCTGGCCATGGCCAGCAGGGCTTCGACCAGCGTATTGTGGAATTTCGCAGCGACGATTCTCGAAGGCCTTTCGCGGTAGACATCTTCCACCACCCCTTGAATCAAATCGCCTAAATCCAATTGGAACGACCGGTCGCCCATGCGATGAAGAGCGAACTCATAAAAATCGCCGACACTTGGATCAACCACCGATTCGAGAGCCATCGGCAGTTGCGCGTCGAAGTGATTGAAGTTGCCCAGGCCCAGCATCGCCGCGACGGCGTCGAATACCCGACCCAAACTGGAAGTGTTCACCACGTTGAGCCGCCGGTCGATCTGTTCGTCGATCAACCTGAGCTTGGCACGATCAGGTTCGATTCGTTCGAGCAGCCAGGAGAATCTGCCAAGCTCGAAATCCGACCCATAGGCCTGTTTCAAGAGCCCCAGCAACGGTCGGACCGCTTCTTTGCTCGCTTTGTCCCCGCCGGCCAGAGGATAGTACGCCAGGTGCCCAAACCGCGTGAACTGCGTCAGGGACGCGATCATGCACTCGCATCCCCAGATCGCGCCGTCCGTGCCGTAGCCGGTGCCGTCGCACTCGATGCCGATCACCGGTCCTCGCTGCCTGTGCTCGGCCAAGACGGATGCGATGTGAGCCCAATGGTGCTGGACTTGAATCACTCTGACATCGGAAAGAGACTTGGCATACTGCGTGGAGAAATAGCCCGGGTGCAGATCGCAGGCAACGACGCTCGGCCTGGCCTCGAACAGTCCGGCCAGATGTCGGATCGAGTCCACGTAGTGATGATAGACCTCAGCGTCCTCCAGGTCGCCGATATGCTCGCTGAGAATGAGCTGGTTGCCCTTGGCCAGACAGAACGTGTTCTTCATGTCCGCGCCGGCCGCGAGAATCTCCTGCGGCGAGTCGTCATTCATCAGGATGGGCGTGGGCACATAGCCCCGAGCCCGCCGGAGGATTGCCCGCTCGTCACCCACGAAGTACACGATCGAATCGTCGACCTGGCGATAGATGTCGCGGTCGTGCATGAGGAACGCGTCCGCGACGTCGCCGAGTCGCTCCAGTGCGAGATCGTTCCTACAGATCAGTGGCTCGTCGGAGAGATTGGCGCTAGTCATCACGAGCACATTGAGCCCTTCTGCGAACAGCAGATGATGCAGCGGCGCATAGCAAAGCATGAAGCCCAGCGAGTTGACGCCCTGGGCAACGGCCGGCGCGATGGCGGCGTCGCCGCGCCTGGGCAGCAACACGATCGGGCTCTCGGGGCTCGTCAACGCCTGCTCGGTGGCCGCATTCACCACGACGTGCTTCTTCACCTCCTCCAGACTGGCGGCCATCAAGGCAAAAGGTTTGAAATCCCGTCGCTTTCGCCGCCGCAGTTCGAGGACCGCGTCGTTGTCGAACGCATCGCAGGCCAGGTGAAATCCGCCGAGGCCTTTGATCGCCAGGATCTTGCCCTGCCGCAGCAGTCTGGCGGTCTCCGCGATCGCCTCGTCGCTGTCGGTCTTCAGCACGTTGCCCACGCGATCGGTCAGCCACACCTTGGGTCCGCATCGCGGGCATGCCACCGGCTGGGCATGGAACCGGCGATCCGTCACATCTCGGTATTGCCCCGCGCACCGCTCGCACATCGGGAAGACGGACATCGTGGTGTTGGGCCGGTCGTAGGGAATCGTTTTGACGATCGAGTACCGCGGCCCGCAGTTGGTGCAGTTGATGAAGGGATAACGGTGGCGAAAGTCGCCCTGATCCCCAAGTTCTCGGAGGCAATCGGCGCAGACCGCGGTGTCGGCAGAGACCTCCGAGAGCACATCGCCGTCGGAGCGGCTTGCGCTAATGACAAAGCCGCTCTCGTTTTGACGAAGCGGGAGGCCCTGAACCTCGCATGACTCGATCCGCGCCAGCGCCGGCCTGTCGGACGATGTCAATCGATTCAGAAACTCGTCGATCCGCTCCTCGGAGCCCTGGAGTTCGATCGTGACGCCTCGCGTGTCGTTCCAAACGAAGCCAGTCAACCCCAGGGCCACGGCCAGCCTGTGCACGGTCGGGCGAAACCCCACCCCTTGCACGCGACCCGTCACGAGTATCCTCTTTCGCTCCATCACGCTCCCTATCCAAAACCGCCGCGTCCGAAACCGCCGCTACTCTGAGTTGGAAGCGGAAGCACCGAGCCGAACCCTCCAGCGCTGTTTCTTCGCAAGCCCATCGTCGCCAAAATACGATAGAGCAACGAACGAAAGCTTGGGGGCCGACGAAGCTCCGCAGGGCGAAGCGAGAGATCGTCCTGCGGGTTCTGCACGTGGATCGCGATACCTCCCTCCTTCCAGCGAAGCAGCACGTGAACGAGGTCTTGCGCCGCCAGGAGGGTATCCTGAATCACGATTGTCTGGGTGATCCCTCGGGAAGCCAGGAACCGGGCCGACGGAAAGTCCTGCGGGAAGACCATCCAGCGATTGTCGTACACGCCGGGGGCCGGCTTGTTCTGGCCTTGCAGCCGGCGCGAGTCCAGCAGGAACGCGGGCGGATTGCCCCCCGCGATCGCATTTCGCACAGACTCCGGCGGCGCGACCGAAAGTATCTTCACGAGGGCCGACACGTCGGTCAGAACGCACTTCTCCGACGACATCCCCTGCCTGCGACCGGAAGTCGTGTTGTACAGGGGGACGGGTCGATAACCGTCCCTGGCAAGGTCGAACCCTGCCGCCAGAGAGCGGACGCCCGCCAGATCGACCACAATCGCGGTATCCCGTCTGGTCCCGATGCGGCACCGCAAGCCGGATTCGTACTGCACGTCCGAGGCAGGCAGCGGCTCTTTCTGCTCGTCGATTTCAGCGAACAACACCGGCTTCACCCAGGGCGACCATTCGTCCTGAGCGGGCGCCCAGATCTCATACAGCTCTCTTCCCGTCATCCACGCTCTCCCAGGACAACCACCGAGGTTTCTTTCGTTTGGGTCTTTCGATCCGCCGAGACGTCCGAACCGATCAAGACGGCTATCTCCTGTGCATAACTGTCGATCAGAGGCACAGAGGCGGCTCGCCCATACAGCCCACACGCCTTCCCGTCCACTACGAATACGCCCACGCATGGATAGAGATTTTCGTTGCCTCCGACAACAGGGATCGCTTGAAAACGTCTCTGGGCCGCCCAGAACCCGGGATACTTGGCTGCGTGTCGAGCGATTTCACGCCACTCCTTGTCCGCCGTGACGCCTCGAATGCCGATCCACTCGCCGACGCGTCCCAGAGCGGGCTTCAGGACCCAATCGTCGCCCTTGCGCCAATCGACCTCGCGAGGATCGCGGGTCTGCGGCAGGAGGGCCTTCCACATGGGCAGAGGCGTCCTGAGCCGGTCCCAGACCAGGTCCGCAGGGCTGACCAACTCCGGTACAAGCCCCTCGGCCGCGAACCGCTCTGCGAGAAAGACCATCACCTGCCGATCGTCGGTGTAGGCCGTGGCGTGTACGAAGGCGACGCGAGCCCCCCTTCCCAGCGAGGAGGCCACCGCTTTCGCGTAGAGTCTGCCGACATCCGGCGCCGCGCATGTTCCTGGATGGCATTTGCAGGCAAACTCCGCAAAGGCGCACGATTCGATGAACCCGCCGGGCACATCGGAGTTGGCCTCGGAGATCCGCCAGCCCTCTTCGGTGAAATGGAAATCGAACCGCATGACTCTGGCCATCGCGGTGGCGGGGACCTGGCGTGCAGTCCGCGTACAGGCCTTCTGCAAACGCCGGCCCAATCCTAGCATCCGGCACAGATCGGGCCTGCATAGAATCTCCTCTTCCGCAGCCAGCGCCTCGGCCCAGAGTTGTTCGGACTGAAGGCGTAATTGGTCCCAGGCCGATCCGTCGAGCACCAGGACTCGGCGCCCGATCGAGTCGATGTCCTCGAACTGGCTATCCCACTTGTGGTGGTCGAAGATCATTCGCAAACGCAGTTCGCGAAATTGTGCGTCGGGGATCGGGTCGGAGACAGTCCACGGCGGATTCATGGATGTCCCTGCCAGACAAAGACATAAAGACCTGCGATGGCCAGGTACACCATCGAGACCAGCAGGACCATTGTTTCGTCGCCGGACATCGACACGCACACTCCATCCAAAGAAATTGTGACGGCCGGCACAACTTGCCAAGCCGGCCCTTTCAGGCTCCAACCACCTCATCTGCTACAGAAATGGAGCTTT
>JAGPGT010000265.1 GCA_018055905.1 Phycisphaerae bacterium | reverse complement strand
GTGGCAGCGCACGGGCGAGCCGCCAGGATGCGAAAATGCGGCAGATCAGCGTCGAGGAATACGTCGACAAGATGAAGGCCGGCTGGATCGGCCAGATGGCCGGCGTCGGTTGGGGCGGGCCCACCGAGTTCCGCTACAAGGGCGCGATCATTCCCGAAGATCAGATGCCCCAGTGGCAGCCGAACATGATCAACCAGTTCCAGCAGGACGACATCTACGTCGAGATGACCTTCCTCAGGACCCTGGAGATCCACGGCTTCGGCGTCTCGATCCGCCAGGCGGGCATCGACTTCGCCAACAGCGGTTACCAGCTCTGGCACGCCAACCTGGCCGGACGGAACAATTTGCGGGCCGGGATCGCGCCGCCGGACTCGGGGCATCCGAAGTTCAACTCCCACGCCGACGATATCGACTACCAGATCGAGGCCGATTTCGCGGGTCTGATCGCCCCTGGCATGCCCAACGTCGCCATCCAGCTCGGCGAGATCTTCGGTCGGCTCATGAATTACGGCGACGGTCTTTACGGCGGCCAGTTCGTTGCCGGCATGTACGCCGAGGCCTTCTTCGAGACCGACCGCATCAAGATCGTCGAGGCTGGACTCCGCTGTATTCCCAAGGGAAGCCAGTACCACGAGTGTATCAGCGACGTGCTGGGCTGGTACAAGCAGTACCCGACCGATTGGGCCAAGACCTGGCAATTGATCAATGAGAAGTACCATCTCAACCCGCAGTATCGCCGGTTCTCGTGCAGCGGGCCACAGGACGAGTTCAACATCGACGCCAAGATCAACGGTGCCTACATCGTAATGGGCCTTCTCTACGGCGAAGGCGACCTCGACAAGACGATCGTGATCTCCACCCGCTGTGGCCAGGACTCCGACTGCAACCCGTCCAACGCGGCGGGTGTTCTGTTCACGACGATCGGCTTCAAGAACCTGCCGGAGAAGTACAAGTCGGCTCTGGACCCCTCGGGCAAATTCAGTCACACGCCTTACAACTTCCCCACGCTGGTGCGGGTCTGCGAGAAGCTGACGCGCCAGGCGGTGGTCAACTGCGGCGGCAAGATCACCGTCGACGACCAAGGCGCCGAGCACTTCATGATCCCGCGGCAGAAGCCCAACCCGACGCCGCTGGAGCAGTCTTGGGACCCCAAGCCCGCGATGGGCAGCCGGTACACCGAAGAAGAAATGGCGAAGATCACCGCTGCCAGCGGCGTGGACCTGTCCAAGGCCGTCGAGAAGTTCGCCCCCGGATGGAAGATCGCCAAGTGTGGCCCCGACATGGAGCCCGGCCTTCGCGAGGAGCTTCGAGGCCGACAGAACGTCCTGTTGACTCACCCGCTCAGCCAGACGGTCGGCTGCGTCCTGAGCAGGACCGTGAGCCTGCCCCCGAACGCCAAGAGCACTCTGAAACTCGAAGTCGGTCACGACGCCAGGGGCGACTGGGACCTGATCGTCCGCGCCGACGGCGAGCAATTGATCCGCAAGACCATCGGCCCGGACACGACCAAGCTGGGCTGGACCGAAGTGGACGTGGACCTCTCGAAGTTCGCAGGCAAACGCGTCAAACTGGAACTCGTCAACGAGCCCACGGACTGGCGCTACGAAGCCGCCCTCTGGTCCAAGATCGAAATCGTCAGTGAATGACTGCGGTCCGCCCCGTCCTTGACCGAGGCGAGGCGACCACACTGAGGAATGGTTCTGTCTCCAGCTTCGGGATTGTCTTGGTGACCCCGCCGCCGCTCACATCAGGGCACTTGCGCACCCCGCCGACATCGGGCTTGTCGAGTTTCCGCTGCACCGATACAGCTTGACCTCCGTTGCAACATCCGGCTTTTCACTGTACGGTCGGAGGGGCCACGGCTTGGCCCGTCTGCTGGGCGAGTTGGGCCTCCTTTTCATAGGTGCCGTAAAAAGGGGCGTTGGCGTCCAGCCAGAGGCATAGACGTTGATAGTCGTTTTTCGGCAGGTCCACATGTTGAGCATGGGTCTGGTCACAGAGGATTTTCAACAATCGGCTTTCATCGGCGCCGCTGCGGCCGGGTTCGGTGCCGATTTCTCGAATCGATTTGTCGCCCCATTCATACCAGCGGACGAAAGGCTTGAGACTTGTGTAGGATTGCGTGAAGGCGCCCTCGGGCTCGCCCGTCAGGACGGGAGGGGCTTTCCACTCGCCTTGGCTGCCGTCATGACAGCGAACGCAGTGTCTGTCGAGAACAGGCTGCACGAGCAACGGATAACTCATGGGTCGCGTTCCTTCGGGACCAGGTTCGATGGTTGAAGGTTCGCGGCGCAGGGCCATCAGATCGGGACGGGCAGGCGATGCCGTTCCCGGCGGTTCGTGACAGCCGACGCAACTTCGCCGTTCGCCGGGCTGGAGATACGTGATGCTTCGCATGCTCTGGACTGCGCGTCCATCTCCGTCTACGGCCTGGAAGTACAGCGGTTTTCGGGCCGGGGCGCGGAAATACGCCGAGCCGTCCTCTTCCACGGGCACGGTGCCAAGCAGCATGCGGGCGCTCTCGGCGTTGGCGTACCCAATTCGCGGCTGGTTGGCGACATGCGTCGAGGTTTTGGGCAGCACCTGGAAGATCCGCAGCCTGCGGATCGGTCGGGACTCGGGCAGGGGAAAGAAGCTCTGCTTGACATCCGTGAGGATGAATTCGCCTTCCTCGCCCAGAGCGGATTCGAGACTACTGGAGACAACCGGCGGCGTCGGTCTGGGTTCCAGCGGGATCGGGTACATGCAGGAGAACTCCGGATCCGCGTAGAGCAGTTCCAGGTTGCCGAAACGGTCGAAGTAGTAGAGGCCCGTGTAGTTATCGTCTTTGACGTTCGGTCCCATGCCCGGAAGGGGTTTGAAGCTGAACGCGACGAGGAAGTAATCCTCCGACAGCGGCCAGGGACTGTGGAAATAGCTGCCCGGCCAGCCGACGCCTTCGGGGAAGCACACCTCCGGCGTCAGTTCCTCGATCGACTCGAAGCGGTCCTCGGCTGTGACGGGATCGAGCCGGCAGTTGTCCGGATCGACGAGCACCAGCGAGCCGCCGACGTCGGCGTGATGCGCCCCTGCGATGAAGGCGATTCGCTTGGAACCGGGGATGGCCTTGCCCTGGTAGCAGGCATTGATCCGCTGAGTGTAGTTGCCGAAGATGACGGCGGGGTTGGTGCCGTCGGGATTGGCGACCCACAGGCCGTGATAGTTGGCGGCCGAGCGGTCGACGTAATCCCAGCGGGAGTAGAGAACGCGTCCGTCGTTGAGGACCGACGGGTGCCATTCGTTGGTTTCGTGGAAAGAAAGCGTCCGCACGTTGCCGCCGTCGGCGTCCATCCGATGCAGCGTGTAGGCGGGCAGGGGCTCCCAGGGATTGTGACATCGTCCGAATCCGCCGCGACGGGTGGACATGAACGCGATGCCGCCGTCAGGCAGGGGGCAGGGGTCGAAGTCGTCGTCGCAACCGCGGGTGAGTTGTCGCAGGTTGGTTCCGTCCACGTTCACCGCCCAGATGTGGAAACAGCGCCGCTCGGGCGAATAGTAGTCCGGCTTAACCGGGGCCCGCTCGGCGAAGGCGAAGTACAGGGTCTTGGCGTCGTACGAGAGGGCCAGCGTCGTGAAGTTGCCCTTGGGTAACGAGTCTCCGACGATGTTGCGGATGGCAAAGGATTCGCCTGGTTTTTCCAGAACGTAGACGCCGCCGCCGGAGATGTCGCCGTAGTCGTAGAAGTAGCCTAGGTACTCGTGCAGCATCTGACAGACAAAGCGGCGTCGCTTCATGAACGCGATCGGCTTGCCCGCCAGCAGGGGGTTCTTCAGTGCAGCGCCGCGGGCGAGAGACCTGATTTGCTGATACAACGCCAGCCGACCTTCGGCATCCAGTTGTTCGGCCTTCGACACCGATTGTAGGAGCGAGACCAGCTTGCGGCGTTCTTCGGTGAGATCCGGCGGAGAGGGCATGGCCAGGAGGTGGTTCAGTAAGGCCTGGGCCCTGGAATAGGCGCTGCGAATAGCCTCCAGGTCCGTCGGCGAGCGGTCGAGTCTGTGTTCCTGCGCCGCCCAGTCCTTCGCAACGAGTCGATCCAGCGATTCCCCTGTCGTCCCCTGTGATCGAAGCGGAAACAGGCACAGGACAAGTACGGCGGTGAATACGCAATGGCGACGAATCATTAAAGGCATTCGATATCTCCTGTTCAAAGCCCATGCTTGCCAGCGGCTGACATCGA
>JAGPGT010000264.1 GCA_018055905.1 Phycisphaerae bacterium | reverse complement strand
GCCAGTTTGCCGAGACCTCCGCGACATCTTGCGCCGGGATCGGGCCGCCGCCAGTGCCGCCGAACATTCCCCCGCCCCGGGCTCCTCTGCTGCGTCTGCCGCCGACCGGCACCCCCTCCACGGCCAGTTCGAGCGCCGTGCCTGTGCGGACAGATTCGATTGCATATGTGCCTTCCTTGAAGTTCTCACCGGCGACGGGCCATCCATCGCGCCACAACAGCGGGCGGATGTCCATCACGCTGGCGCCGCCCCGGTCGAGATCGGCTTCATAGTGGCAGGAGAACTTTTGCACGCCGTCGCCCTCATCGATTAGGCCGAAGTGGCCGGGACCGATGAAGCGACCACCGGAGCCAAGGAAGAGTTTTCCACCGCCCAGGAGCATGTCGAGACCGGTGTGGTCGAGGTAGGGGCCGCTCACCTTTCTGGCGCGGCCCACGCGGATGTTATAGCCGGAGTCGGCACCCCGGCAGCAACTGCCGTGCGTGGCCAGCAGGTAGTACCAGCCGTCGCGATAGATCAGAATCGCGGCTTCGCAATTGATGGCGATGTTCACGGGCTTGTCGTTCGGGTCAATTCGTTTGCCAGTCTTGGGGTCGAGTTGAACCAGTCGGATATAACCGAAGTAGGAACCGTAGACCAGCCACAGCTTGCCGTCGGTGGGATCCAGAAGAACACCCGGATCGATGGCGTTGCAGAACTCGACGCCATCCGATTTGGCGACAATGCCGCCGTCTTCCCACTTGTAGTCGGGGGAATTCGGGTCGAGGCTCCGGGTCCAGATCATGTTGATGGCACCGTGGGGCTGTCCTCCGGGGTTGGAGCCGATGTATTGGAAGTAGCGGTCGCCGATGTGGATGATGTCGGGGGCCATTCCGCGACGTGCAGGCATGGCCCCGCGGCGCCAGGTCCAGCCGTCGTCGGAGACCAGGCTAGAACCGCCGGTGCCGTAGGTGTAATACCTGCCGTTGCATTGCACGAGGGTCGAGGGATCGTGAATCTGGACCTGACCGTTGAGGGCTACCGCCGGTGAAGCCCAAATAAAGACAGATCCTATCAGGAGCAAGATGGTCCTGACGATGAGGAATAATCGGGTCTGATGCATTGAATTCATGGCGATACCCCCAATCGTGTTTGTCACTGTTTCACGGGGACTTCATCGAGGTCATCACTCACGCGGTAGTAGTCGAAGTCTACGAATCCTCCTGGGCTGACGGTCGCAAAGTTGAACAGTCCGAAGCGATAACCCATGAAATGGGGCAAAGTATAGACCATTTGGAGTGTCTCGCCGATTCTCGTCCACACCTTCCCGTCCACGCTGTAGTAGAAATCGGCCTTGTCGACGCGGTCTCTGAAGTCGCAGTCGATCCTCAGATGCACGGTTTGTTGTCTGAGCGGAAGGCTCGCGACCTCCTCGGACGCGTTGGACTGTGTACGCACCATGATGATCGACTTGCTATCGCCTTGCATTTTGACACCGACGAAGCCGTATCGTCTTTGCAGAGCGATCAGCCCGGCGCAGTCCCCGTTTTTCATGCCTCCCACTTCGATCTTCGTTCTCGCAGAGCACCCCGGGCCGAATGTACGCTGGGTAAGCATATTGCGGGCCTGGAGTACTCCGCTGTCCACCCGGCCAGTGGTGAGCCGCAGGTAGCCATTCCGTTCGCCGATCGACCAGTAGCGGTTGTCGGGGTTGTGGTTCCACTGCCACGCCAGAGGCAGCGGCTCGCCGGGTTTGCGATTGAATTCGTCCGAAGCCACGAGATTGCCAAGCCCTCGTTCGGTATCGTCGATATCGAGCGTCACTGGGGCCTTGCCGTCCACACCCAACACAGGCCAACCGTCTTCCCACTTGACGGGAATCAACCAGGGACTGCGGCCGACCGAACCATTGTCCTGGAACAGCAATGCATACCAACTCCCTTTTGGCGTATCGATCAGACAACCCTGAGCGACGCCTTTGTCCTGCAGGACCACTTTGCCCTCGTAGGGACCGGTTATCTTGTCTGCTCGGTGGATGATCTGCGTACGCATCCCGCCACGAGGCCAGGTGATGTTCATCACATAATATTTGCCGTTGACCTTGAGCATTTGCGACCCTTCGGCGGGAAGACTGATGTTGGAACCGGCCACGGCGCTGGCGTTGCGAATCACCACTTCGTTGAAACCATCGGGCTTGATCCCGGTCAGGTCGGGTTTGAGTTCGACGAGTCGAAGGTCTCCGACGCCGTAGAGCATGTAGACGCGGTCGTCGTCGTCAAAGAACAGCGAATGGTCGTGCAGCGAAGGGGCGAACGAGGTCTCTTTCCAATTGCCTTTTTCGATGTCTGTGGTCGTGTAGATGTGGGTTCTACCGCTTGTGCGGGAGAACGTCGTCACATAAAAGGTGCCCTTGTGATGGCGGAAGCTGCTCGCCCAGGACCCGGCGCCATAGGCGTTTCTGCCGTTTTCCAGTCGCAAGGCCTCGTTGTCGGCCAGTGTGTCGTAGGCGTAGCCGATCAGTTCCCAGTTGACCAAATCCTTGGATTTCATGATGGGTAGACCGGGGCTCATGTGCATGGTGGTGCTGCTCATATAATAGGTGTCGCCTACACGGATGGCGGCGACGTCCGGGACGTCGGCCCAGATGACGGGGTTCTTTGCCGGTTCGGCGCGAACGAGCCCTGTGATCAGGAGGCTTATGCAGGTTCCTGTGAGAACATGCAGCGGATTGGGTTTCATGGGGTTTTCTCCATCAAATCGGCGAGGGATGTGGAAAACAGTCAAGGAACAAGCTGACGCCGTGGAAGCGAAATCCGATCGTGACGAATGGGTTTTGAGTGGCTCCAATCTGTTGATCGTCGCTGCTCCAACAAAGACCCGCGGGCGAGGGCCCAGGCACGGCCAGGCTGTCACGCAGAATCGACACAAGGTCATCTACGTCATATGGCTGGGGGATGACCCAGCGCGAGCCGAAAACGAGTTTGGGCAGACCGCCGTGGCCGCTCTGGAGGGTCCGGCCGTAGATCTCAATGGAGGACTCCAAATACTTGTCGACCCAGGGGTCGGCCCAGGCGGCCTCGAATTCCGCATGGCCGACCAATTCGATCGCCTTGGCCTTGGCGACGTCGAGTTTTCGTGGGCGCCAGCGGTCGCCTGAATCGAAGGAGAACATCCAGTCCTCGAAAGCGCCGAACACCCTTCGCTGGGCCACCCAGACCGCCAGACCCACCTTGGCCAGTTCGCAGGAATCCTTGAATTCTTTCACATCCCGGGTGATATAGGGGTTGCACTGTCTGTCCAACGGCGACGGGCGCAGCGCAAAAGCCAGCTCGCCCCCATACCGGCGGACCACCTCATTGAGCATGAAGTGTATCCTCTGACAATGAGGACACGTGTAGTCGAAGAGCAACGTAACAACATGTGGAGCGTCCGGTGAGCCGACTGTCGGTCCGGCGCAGCCGTCGAGGGCAGGCAGGCTCCCCTGCGACTGGCCCGCGAGATAGATGGGTGGAGGAGTGACGATGACTTGGCAAGCCGCTAGACCACCGGCGAAGACCAGACCGACCAGGGACAAACCGATCGTGGATAAACGGCCCATCACACGCCCGAACGCTCGCTGGATGACTAAAACCGCCAGCAGCAGACCGATGATGTGTACGGCTGTACAATACGGACAGAAGGCCCCAATCTCCCATTTCTGGAGGATGGTGAACCACACGGCGCTTCCAGTCGCGGCCCCGACAAGAACCAGCATGGCGCCCCAGGCTAGTCGCCGGACCGGGGCGGCCGTGGCAGGACCGATGGAAAGACTCGCCACCAGTATCGCCAGGTACGCCCCGGCCGCCAGACCGCTGACAGGCAACACCCCTGCGACTGTGGACCACCGGCTGTTGAGCACCTGCTCGCACCCGCTGCCCTCGCGGCAGCCGACCGCCGACCCGTCTTTCAGATGAAGCCAACTGAGGTAGACGCTCAACGCCAGAGCTACCAAGCTCAATCCCGTCAAGACCCATCGCCACCAAGGCCAAGACCGGTGAGAATCAGTCATGTTGTTCCGAAGAACCATGATTCGTTTTGGGCGTAACTTGCCGGGCGCGCCAGCGTAACATCTTATAGATACTAACCTTCTCATAATTATCTGTACATTAGGCAGTATAGACGGTTGACGGTGCAAGGAAGAAAGACCGAATGAGATCCGGTGATTTCTGCATGGAGCGAAGATGACTGATGACTTCACGCTTCAT